>DAOMFV010000016.1:348-60977 GCA_035430005.1 Gemmatales bacterium | reverse complement strand
GGAGCAGCGGCGACGATGGTGGAAGCAGCAGCGGAAGTGGTGAGGAACTGGCGGCGGGACAGCGTTGTGCGTGGCATGAAGAACTCCAGATAGATGCCTCAGTCTACCGTGAGCACCCGGATGGTTCCATGATTATTTAGCAATCGATTATTTAGCCCCCGGCTCTTCAAGCCGGGGGTGGACCATGCGGAGATAATAGCTTGACTACAACCAACCCAAACGCCACGATACCAGCATGGCCCCTAAACCCTACACTCTCCGCCCGCACCGCCTCAACGATTTACCCTGGGTCATCCGTCGCCATGGCGAACTCTACTCCCAGGAGTTCGGTTGGGATCATCGTTTTGAAGAACTGGTCGCCGGCATCGTGGCGGAGTTTCAGAAGAACTTCGATCCCGTTTGTGAACGCTGCTGGATTGCTGAGATGAACGGCGAACGGGTGGGTTGTGTCTTTGTCGTCAGGAAGAACGACGAGACCGCCAAGCTACGGATGCTGCTGGTCGATGAGAAAGCCCGTGGTTACGGTCTGGGCGGGCAGTTGATTAAAGAGTGTATCGATTTCGCCCGCTCGGCGGGTTATCGGAAGATGATTCTCTGGACGAGCGATGCACTGCATGATGCGAGGCGGTTATATGAACATGCCGGATTTCGTTTGATTGAGAAAGAGCAACATGCCATGTTTGGGCCAGTGATGATGGGGCAGACTTGGGAGTTGTCTCTTACAACTCGCGAGGCATGAGTGACCGAGTAGCTTTTGACACTGCAAGCAAAAGTTACTTTACTTTGCGGGAGAGTACTTTTGCCAAACTACCGCATATTTCATTTGATCATTTGTAGGATACTGGCAAAGCACTGCAGGTCGCATGCTAATCTTCTTGTTTGTACTTAGTAGTTTGTCGTATTCTGCTTTACTTAGATCAACGTGATAGTTCCAATCGTTAGCGGCAGTGTCCCTGATAAAGCTAATGCAGAAATAGTCGTTGCTCTTCAGGCGATAACAAGAAATCCATGCGGGACGCAATCCCATCTTTTTCTTTTGGTCAATGGCTTTTGACAACTCCCATTTAGGCACTTCAAACTGCGTTTGCCAATCAGTGACATCATTAGTAGCACAAATCAGATCAAATCCGTTCTCTTGGAAAACGTGAGGATTAATAGCAACAGGTCGCATTTTATTCTTTCGAGCTTCCTCAATTTGCAGAAGCATAGATGGTAGCAATCCCCCATATCCAAACCAACGCCTACCGTCAGCATACCAGAGACCTGCCGCAAGGTATTTATTATTTACCATATACCAGCAACAGGATGTATTTCGAAATCCAGAATCAACATTATCCTTCCAATAACTAACCCACTCTCGGCCACCATGCTCGATATCGAGAAAATATCTGTACTTGACTCTGCTACCATCACGAATGGCGAGCGCGGTTACCTGAGGCGTTTGATGAGTTGTGACGTTCAGATATATCGGGTAAAAGTCGGTGTTTTCCAATGAACGAAACCATTCTTTTGCACTTTCCAGGCTCGCTGCATGCAGCTCGCGGTAATCAAGAACTTTTCGATCATCGGATACGTTTGCCATATCTATGCGTTGAATAATAATCGATTGTTTGTCGCCTCGTCTCAGTTTGAATGTTCCGACAGGTAACTCAATACGAAAAGAGTCCGGTTTGTCTGCGATTCGGAGGGTGTAGTCTCCGGAATCGAGGATAAATTTTTGCTGACTTTTAGCGTCAATTATTTTCACTATTTTGCCATTCTGTTCAACTGCTAGCTGAACATCCGGATCAGAGGATTCGACAATCAATACACCCTGATCCGTGGTGATATGTATTATAATTCCGGCCAATACCATCAGAATTAGCGTGAGCAGGCATACGGACAATAGTACTATCGGTCGAGAAAGTTTGCTAACTGATTTCAGGACACCAGGTGCTGCATGGGTGTATTTTGCATCACTAACCCGGTCGAGATCTTTTAGGAAATCGTGAGGGGTTTGATAGCGTTCCTCAGGTGACTTTGCCAGCATCTTGTAGATAATCCGGTTGAGTTCGGGAGGAAAATCTCCAGGATGTGCAGATACATTCCGCGGTTTTTCAGTGGCATGTCGAACGATTTTGTCTGCTATTGATCCTCCTTCAAAAGGTACATGGCCTGTTATAGTCTGATAAAAGGTGCATCCCAAGCTGTAAATGTCAGCACGGATGTCGACATTGGTAGCATCTCTGGATTGTTCAGGAGCCATGTAATCTGGAGTCCCCATGAATGCCCCAGGGAGGGTAAGTCCATTGCTGTTATTCTTATCCTCATTTACAAGACGTGTCAGGCCAAAATCAAGTATCTTAAGCTCATTGCTTTGCGAAACGATCAGATTATGAGGCTTAATATCTCGATGAACAAAACCCTTGCTCCAGGCAAATTGAAGTGCATCGGCGGCTTGCCTCATCAGTAAGCAGGCTTGATGAAAAGGCAAACAGTGCTTTGCTTGCAAGATACTGGCAAGGCTCTCTCCAATAATGTATTCCATGACCAGGAACAGGTAATCACCATAAACCTCAGCATCATACGAAACGACTATGTGACTATGAGCAAGTTGGGCAGATGCTCGTACTTCGCGAATGAACCGATCACGGTGCTCTTCATCCTTAAGTAACCTTGGATGAATGAATTTTACGACAACTTGCCTGTTCATTACAACATGTTCGGCCAGATATATGACACCCATTCCACCTGAGCCGATTCGTTTAATTAGTCGATATCTGGGGTGACCTGCAAATGCTGCTAACAACTTTGTTTCTTCTTCCTCAAGTCGATCATTTTGCACGTATGGATTTTCAGAAGACTGGTATTGAACAGTCGAAGGTGTGGAAGTCTGAAAAGTCGAGGACGTAGTCGCTTCAGAAGTGGGCTTCAGTAGCGCCTGTGGATTCGCGGAAGATTTGTTCTCAGATCCGTTAGAAGTCACGTTTCTTTACTCCCACAAACCCAAATTATTGTACATCACTGTAACGGCTAGCTTGGGGAATGTCACCCATATTCTGTAGGATCGCACAATGTCGAGAAAGATGCATTAGCTTTGACTCATGTCCGTTCCAGGATACGATGGGAACTGGACTGACGTTTCACTTGCAAACCAATTCGGAGCAGGGCTGCCAATACTCTTCGAGCCTTGGTTGATGGCCACGACCTCATGTCGGCACCGCAAACAGGTATGCCACCGCTTCAGGTACCTCTTCGCCGTGTTCCACTCGATCGGCTAACACACGAAGAGCCAAGGCACGCGCCGCAGAGGCAGCCTTTTCAGGAGTGGTTCCGAAAGCCAGTACGCCAGGCAAGTCTGGAATGGCTGCTAGTCAGCGACCGTCTTCTTCTCGTTCAAGCTCAATGGAAAGTATCATCAGGTATGCCAATAGTAAAGAATCTCGTTACATTATAGTCGCAAAATGTAACGAGATGCAATGCACACTCAATCAAGACGTTTGCTACTTCGTCGTCCCCAGCGGTGACCTGCCTGCCTTCACATCCTGCAAGCGTTCCCGGTAGCGTTCATACAGCTTGGTCTGCTTGCTGTTCGGTTCGACGGGGACGCCGTTGATGAAGAGGCCGCGAACCTGGGTGGTCGGCTCGAGCATGTCGCCATCGGTGATGACGAGATTGGCGAGCTTGCCGGGTTCGATGCTGCCGAGCTTGTCGCCGAGGCCCAGGATTTGGGCGGGGTAGAGGGTGACAGCTTTCAGCGCTTCCTCGGAGGGCAGACCGTAGCTGACTGCCATCGCTGCTTCGTAGGGCAGGTTGCGGGTGTTGGTGCTGCCGGCGGAGCGGATGCAATACTTGACGCCCGCTTCGTGCAGCCGGGCGGCGACACGGTACTGAGCATCGTAAGTATCGTAGGCTTCCTGGGGCATTACACTGAACGGCCCGCAGAGCACGGGGATGTTCTTCTTCTTGAGTTCATCCGCACACTTCCAGGCATCGACGCCGCCGCTGAGGATGAGCTTCACCTTGCTCTCTTCGGCCCATTTGATGGCTTCCAGAATGTCGTTCTTGCGGTTGGCATTGATGATCACCGGCTTCTCGCCCGTGGCGTAGGGCAGCATCGCTTCACGCCTTGGATCGAGCGGCTTCTTCACTCCGGTCTTCATGGCTTCAGCATCCCGGCGGGCTTCGGCGAACTGATTCTTGAGGAACTTGAGCTTCTCCTCACGAGCCTTGCGGGCAAAGATGCGACCACCAGGCGGGCCATCGGGGCTGCCGCTGAGGAGGCCCTGCGAAGCGGGGAACTCGATGTGCAGGCCGAACGGATCGACCAGCTTCATTTCCTGTGGGGTCCAGCCGTAGAGGTTGACAATCGCACCCTGACCGGAGACAGTAGCACCCGTGGGCCGAGTGACGACGGTGAGGACGCCATTGGCACGGGTGACGGGGATGAGTTCCGAATCGGGGTTGATGCCGATGAGGGCACGCAGATCGGGCTGGAAGTCGCCCCCTTCACTGAAGTCCTGCGTTTCACGGGCGGAACCGAGTTCGGTAAGGCCCAGGATGGTCGCTGAGTCGATCATGCCGGGGTAGAGGTGCAGCCCCTTAGCGTCGATCAACGTAACATTGGAGTTGAGATCAATTTCACTGGTCTTGTTCAGATCCTGAATTGACTTGATCTTGGTGCCTTCGATCTGCACCAGGGCATTCTGAATGACCGGGCCGCTGACCGGGTGAACGATCATGCCCTTGAGGGCATAGGTGTTGCTGGGGCTGCGGGCGATCTTGAGATGTTGCAGTTCCGGGCCACGGGCAGAGGGTACCTTGAACTCGCCGGCTTTGACTTTGCCGAAGCCAGGGCGTTCAAAGTAGATCTCGCCTTCGACCAGCGTCATCTCGCAGCGGGCAAAGCCACTGAGGGGATGGCCGTTGAAGATGGCGATGTCAGCGTCTTTACCCACTTCGATGCTGCCGGTGCGATCCTGCAGGCTAAGCTGGGTGGCGGGGTTGATGGTCACCATGCGCAGCGCCTGCTCTTCAGAGACGCCGCCGTACTTCATGACCTTGGCTGCTTCGGTATTGAGATGGCGCATCAGTTCGTTGCTGTCAGACTTCACCATCGTCAGCACGCCAGCTTCGGTAAGCAGGGCGGCATTCTGGGGGATGGCGTCGAACGCTTCGATCTTGTAAGCCCACCAATCGGAGAACGTAGAACAGGAAGCTCCATGGGCGGCGATCTCTGCAGCGATCTTGTAACCTTCGAGGACGTGCTGCAGGCTCTTGACCTTGAAGCCAAAGCGATCAGCGACACGCAGAAGCATCACGATTTCATCACTGCGGTAACAGTGGGAATGGACCATGATGTTGCCATCGATAATGTCAGCCAGGGCTTCGAGGCGAAGATCACGACGGGGCTCGATCTTGGGGCTGGCGGAGCCTTTGGAGTCCTCATATTCCTTCCACTTCCGCTTGTATTCCTGGGCTTCGGTGAACGAACGCACCATGACAGCTTCGACACCGAGACGAGTATTGGGGAAGCGGCCATCGCTGCGTTTGACGTTTTCGCCAAGAGCGAACTTCACGCCCTTCTTGGAATCGACGAACATTTCGTTGCTGGGTGCGCCATACTTGAGTTTGACCACCGCATCCTGTCCGCCGATACAGTTGGCGGAACCATGCAGCAGGCGGGCAGCGGTGACGCCACCGGCGAGGGCACGGTAGATTTGCACATCGTCGGAATCGATGACATCACGGATGCGGACTTCGGGAACGACGGAGAGAGTCGCCTCGTTAACGCCGCCACTGATGCTGAAATGGCTGTGGGTATCGATGATTCCAGGCATCACGAAGAGGCCCGTGGCATCAACGATGGCGGTGCCTTCGGGAGCGGTCAGGTTCTGGCCGACTTCCTTGATCTTGCCACCTTGTACCAGCACATCGCCGGTGAATGTACCCTTGGTAACGGTGAGCACTGTGCCACCCTTGATGAGGACGTTGCCTTTGGTCTTTGTGGAAACCTTGCGGTCAGCATCGACTTCGCTGGGTAACTCGGGCTTGGTGGAGGCTGGTTGACCCTCGGTCTTTCCGGGAGTTGTTTTAGAAGGCTCCTTCTTTTCTTCAGGTTTCTTCTCCTCAGGCTTCTTGTCGTCAGTCTTCTTCTCTTCAGGTTTCTTTTCGTCAGGCTTATAGTTGGGATCGCTCAGTTGCTTTTGGAGTTTGGTAAGCTCTTCTTCATCGCTCTTGAGGTCTTTTTCGAGTTGGGCCATCATTTCCTGCATTCGGCCAGCGCCACCAGCGTTACCGCGTCCCTTTCTCTTTTCGTTGCCGGCGTCGGTCGGGGGACGGTCAGCAAACGATTTGAAGCGGTCCAGTCGCTCTTTGTTACGGGCGATAGACTCCTTCAATTCGACAACTCGTTCCTTGGGATCGCTGCTTCCGGCAGTCTTGGCGGTATCTCCGCCGATCTCAAACTTGTTGCCTTCAGCGAAGACATAGCGGACTTTGGACTTGTCATCGTTAAACTTACCGGTGAAGGCGACGATGTAGGCGGGACGACCGGCGGCAATTTCGCCGAATAGCCGTTCGACACCGAGGAGGCTGGCTGGGGTTTGTGTCAGGGCGGCGAGCGCTTTGTCAGCAGGCACGCCTTCGTTGATCACTTTTCGCACCTTAGTCAGAAACTTATCGGTGCTTTCCACGTTGTGACCACTGAGAACACAGCGGACACCGGCGTTGACGAGCACGGAAAGGTTCTTGACCTCTTCCTGATGCTTGCGTTCATAGTCTTTGACGACTTTGGCAGGCAGGTCACGGGCCTGGGGCGATTCATCGCTGCCACCCGCATCAAAGATGCCGGGGCCGCCACGTCGGCGGGCCTGCATCTTGGCTTTCTCCGGGAAGGCCAGCCGAACAATGCAGGTGACATCTTCGTTCTTGAGGCGGTCTGCGATGCGCCAGCCTTCGGCGCACCCGAAGAGGATGGGTTTTACCTTGAACTCTTTGCAGATATCGAGGGCCCGAGTAATGTCATCACGAGAGTCAGCTTCCAGTACAAGTGGAATCTTCCCTTCAATGACCGCTGCAGCAGTATCAAGAGCAGGATCAAACGCAGGACGATTGCCAACGGCTCCGGCCTTGAACGCAGTCTGCAACCGGCTTTGGTAGCCGGCGTCGTACATGAACTGACGGAAGTGAGCGACGGTACCCATCAGAGTTGACGGGTAGCCACCCTGGCCGCCGAGCGTACGCAAGCCGCCATGGACAGCGACATTTGATTTGATGATAGCGTTGCGGGGAGCAGCGCCATTGTGAACGATGAGTGCGCTCTGTCCGCCGAGGATGTTGCCATCGGGAATGACCAGCCGGGCGACGACGCCCTGTTCACGCCAGGCATTGGCGGTATCGTCTTCGGCTTTGAGAGCGGTGGCGACATCGAACTCAGGAGTTAGGCCCTTGCGGTTATCCAAACGGGTGGTAGCAAGCGCTTCACTGGCCAGGTCAACTGGTTCGGCGGGGCCGCTTTCGGAGCGTCGCAATGCGGAATCAACTCCCCAGGTATTGCCCGCATCGACGAAGCCCGGGTAGACGACCAGCGCCTTGCCATCAATGATCTCGGCATCGGCGGGCGGCTTGACATCGGTACCGAGGGCTTGAACGAGACCATCACGTATGACAAGTGTGACCTTGGTCAATTCGCTGCCAGGCTTGGTGACCACCGTAGTGTTGGTGATGGCAAAAGCAGCAGGCTTCAACTTGGATGGTGGTTGGGCCAAAGCGCTGGCAAGAACCAGCGTGGTGATGAGACCAGTCACCGCCAGGGCACGAACTAAGAGCTTCATACGTTGATCTTTCGACGAAGGGACAACAAAGGCAATGACGTGAGATTATTCGAGAAAGGGGGCCGACTCAAGAGGATAGCATCGGTTTCAGCGATTTCTCAGAGTTGCCTCATTTTCTATGTTCAGTGGATAATCCGAAAACGGACTATTAACTTTGCTCTTCCACCCTACTCAGTAGTTGGGTCGCACAACTCATTTACAGGAGTAGGACATGAAAACGAGTGTAATCCTGGCTTCTTTGTTGGTGATAGCTACGTCAGCGCTGGCTCATGTGGGTGGGCCACCTCCCATGTATGTGGTAGTGGATAAAGTTGTCCTGGAGCCGGAAAAGAGAGTACCAGGCTGGGTGCAGATCTGGGGCTGTTTCACACGCATCAATACGACCAAGGATGGCAATGGAAACTACGCAGAGGGATTTAGCAGGCCGACCTATGGCTTTGTCTATTTGTCCACACCATGCAAAACGATCCGTGAATTTAATGAAGAATTACAGGAGTGGCAGAAAGCAGCAGGAACCGGAAAGGCCGTGGCTATCGGTTCCTGCGGTGAAGCCGGTTGCATGTTAAGGTGTCGCATTCATCTGCCGAATGAAACAGACGGCACACCTGATGCAACTTACACCACGGGGCATCTTAAACGCTTTGGCGACATGTATGCTAACGGCGATTTCAATGGGTATCCCGAAGTTGCAGCCTTGCTGAAGTTCGCCAAAGAGCGAAAATAGCGTAATGCAGCCAGTCAGAATGCGGCCAGTCCGATTCCGGAAGGATCATTCATGACGGACGGAGAACTGGTTCGTCGAGCACGAACAGGCGAAGCCCGGGCCCTGGCGGACTTAATGTCCCGCTGGGCGCCCAGGGTCTTGGCTCTTTGTCACGTCCATAGCAATCGACAGGCTGCGCCCGACTTGGCTCAGGAGAGTTTGCTTAGAGCGATCCGGAACCTGTCGCAACTCAAATCACCTGAACTGTTCGGCCCCTGGTTGCGAGGCATTGCTAAGCGTGTTTGCTACGACTGGCTAGAAAACAAACGTCGCACCATGATTCCGTTCAGTTCCCTGGAAAAGGGGGCAGTGGATGTAAAGGAAGTGGCTGACGATGATTCAAACGGCCAAGAGCAACAGTTATCTGAACTGCACGAGGCTTGCTCGGAGTTGCCGGAAGAGTGCCAGGAAACACTCCACCTCTATTACTCAAGTAAAATGACCTACCAGGAACTGGGGGACATGCTCGAAGTTTCCGCCGCGACCATTAATGCACGCCTCACCAAAGCCCGTATGCTTCTGCGTGAACGACTGTTATCCCGTATGGAGACCAGATCATGAACTGTGCCTCCATTCAAATCCTGCTCTCGGCCTGGATGGATCGTGAACTGTCGAGCGATCAGGTTCTTCAGGTGGAGCATCATCTGGCGAACTGTGCGACATGCAAGTCGGTTCTCGAGGAGATGCAACGTCTGGACCAGCAACTTCGTGCGAAGCTTCCACCATCACCAGAGGAAGTGCAACGGTTGATTGATTCGACGTTGTTTGCTTCCAGGGGTGATGCGCTGCCGTTTCGGCCACGTCCCTGGCGCACCATTGCAATGACTGTTGCATCCGCAGCGGCCGGGTTCCTGCTGGCTGTGGTCTTGTTGCCTGAATGGTTCAACAAGCCTATCGCCTCGAAGGTGGCGCCGAGCAGTACGCAAGCGGCTCTCGATCTACCGGTACAACTCGCCCTGGCAATTGGAGTGGTGGAGATTGAAGAGCAGGGCACCTGGAAGCCGCTGGCTACCGGCACGAAACTACAGGCGGGACAGCGGATTCGCACACCGGAGCGATCACGCTGTGAACTACGCTGCGCGGATGGCTCGGAGATACGCCTCAATAGTAACAGTGAAATCATCATTCATTCCCCACGCCTGTTTCATCTCAAGCAGGGGCAAGTCTGGTCGACTGTCGCTGCTGCCACGACGCCTTTTCGGGTGAAGACCGATCAAACAACGGTGACCGCTCTGGGAACCCAGTTTGATCTCAATTACCAGGTCCAGCGCACCACACTGAGCGTGCTTGAAGGTAAAACCCGATTCGACCTTCAGGGGAAGGTAGCCGAGGTCAAAGCCGGGCAGCAGCTTCTGCTGGACAATGGCAAGGGCACATTCGATATTCGTGACCCCAATCCTGATTACGCTCTCTACCAAGCTACCAATTGGGTGAATGAAATCCTGGTGCTCAAAGGGAGAGATAACCCGGAACTGAATAGACGCATCAATGATGTGATGGCGAGCATCGGCGAAACGAAAATGGCCTTCCTGGCTGAGGAAGAGATTCGCACCCTGGGCGATCATTGCGTAGTGCCGCTGTGCCGCTATTTGCAGTCAGCCCGTTCGCAAGAGCAGGAGATGCGCCGCGAGATGGCTGCACGCATCATCGCCGACCTGGCACAGCCTCGTTCCATTGGTGATCTGATTGAACTGCTTTCTGATACCAATCCGCAAGTGCGTTCATCAATGGCTCATGGTCTGGCTCGGCTAACGAAACAGGATATGGGGCTATCTCCGCAGCTATGGCAAACGGCTGATGCGCAAAAACGACAACTAGTACAGAAGAAATGGAAGGAATGGTGGAAGGCGAATCAATCGAAGTATCCCGATACAGGAAGCAAGGCATAAGAAAACAACCCGGAGAAACTCCTCCGGGTTGTATCAAGGAAACCTATCGATCTTACTTCAACCCGGCAGCTTCCCGACCTGTCTTGGCCAGATCGTTTGGCAGTGGGATGTAGCCATCCTTAATAACCACTTCCTGGCCCTGCTTGCTCAGCAGGAACTTGACAAACTCAGCACGCAGCACGTCCAGATCGGCATTGGGATTCTTATTGATGTAGACGAAGAGAATGCGTGCCAATGGGTAGGTGCCATCGAGAGCAAACTCAGGCTTGGCTTCGACCGGAGTGCCATCAGACTTGGCTGACAGGGGAACAGCACGAACATCTGCTGTCTTGTACCCGATGCCGCTGTAGCCGATGGCGTATTTGTCGCTGGCAACGGCTTGTACGACAGCGGAACTGCCAGGCTGTTCTTTGACGGAATCCTTGAAGTCGCCGTTCGCTAGAACATGTTCCTTGAAATAACCATAGGTGCCCGAGGCGGCGTTGCGGCCATAGATGCTGATCTGCTTATCAGCCCAGTCACCGGAGAGGCCGAGGTCGCCCCAGGTGACGATATCATTCTTGCCACCCTTTTTACGGGTCTTGGAGAAAATAGCGTCGATCTGCTCGAAATTCAGACTCTTGATGGGGTTATCTTTGTGAACATAGACAGCCAGCATGTCGATGCTGGTCGGAATACCTGTTGGTGGATAGCCGGTCTTCTTCTTGAACTCGTCGATTTCCTTGTCCTTCATGGGGCGGCTCATGGGGCCAAACTGAGCCGTGCCATTGACAAGCGCTGGTGGAGCGGTGGCAGAGCCTTTGCCTTCAATTTCGATGCGGACATTGGGGTAGTACTTCTTGAAACCTTCAGCCCAGAGTGCCATCAGGTTGTTCATCGTGTCGGAGCCGATGCTCTTGACGGTGCCGGAAACGCCCGCCGTGGATTTCACATAATCTGGCAGGGCGGGATCGACCACCAAATTCTGTGCCTGCGCGGAGCCATTCAGGCTCACGAGCAAGGCAACGGCACAAGCGAACAACTTGTACATACCCAATCTCCTAGGAAGTAATGTTCTAACGCTGTTATTATTGAAAAAAGTCCGGCAGCGACAGTGAAGATCGTGTGATGATTGCACTCAGAAACTACGCTTTTCATCGTGTACTAGCATTGTGGGCTGTGCGATAAGGGTTATCATGTGAGGGTAGGCCTAATGGTCAAAAAATCGCACTGCCAATACAAGGAGACCAGATGAGCACTGTTGCTGTGCGCTTTGCGATTTCCCGGATGAGATGTTATTGGCGACCTCTTATTTTGACATTAGCCAGTATCGTATTGGTGGGTCTGTTCTGGTTTGGCACCCGTTATCCTCAATTACTCAGCAAGGCTGATCATCTTGGGCAAGCTATCCCCAGCATGGCATACACCAGCCAATTGATGGTAGTTGCGAAAGATGCGTCTGTCTGGATGCGAATCTTGGCAGCTACGGTTAATTGGCTTGATAGTATGAAAATCGGTATGACCTTTGGCGTACTGTTTGGGGCGTTGCTGCATACTATTCTCCGCTACTACCCGCTCAAAATCGGCAAGAATCTGTATTTGAATTCTCTCAAGGGTGCGTTAGTTGGTATTCCGATGGGAGTATGTGCCAACTGTGCTGTGCCGACGGCTTGTGGGGTCACTCGAGGTCATGGACGAATCGAAGTAGCACTTGGTTTCCTATTTAGTTCGCCTAATTTCAATCCGGTGGTAGTCATGATGACCATCATGGCTTTACCGATGGCAATGGTGGTGACCAAATACGCCATTCTGCTATTGGTGATCCTTTTCGTCGTACCGACGTTCATTCGCTGGTTGGAGCGAGACAAGCCTTTGGAAATTCTCACTACGCCGGATGAAGGCGCTTCATGCTCCATCGTTCAGCCTCAACTCGATGAATGCACAGAAAAGTTCACGAGAGTGTTTAAGGAACTGTCCTCTGACTTTGGCAAGCATGTCTGGATGTTGCTCAAGCCGACAATTACCTTGATGCTGTTGGCCAGCATCGTTTCAGCAACAGTGCTGACACTTGTGCCCTGGGAGTCACTGTTAACGAACGTGACGCCATTGAAGGCCACAATTGTCAGTTTCATATCGGTGTTCATGCCGGTCCCGATCGCTCTGGATGTCATGTTCGCCGCCCAATTGCAACAACAAGGTATTGCAGCAGGATATGTGATGCTTTTTGCCATGACGCTGGGCACCTTCAGCATTATCCCCAGTGTTTATCTGTGGCGTGAAGTGTCTAAGCGACTCTCAGTATTATTATTTTTGTTTTTTGTAGTCATCGGCGTGATGGTAGCTTTGATCTTTTGAAACGGAAAACCCCACACCTGCCGAGAGTCAGCAAGCGTGGGGTTTTTGTTACAGCATTTGCTTATCGGGGGGTAATACAGGGAGCGCCAGCAGGTACTTCTTTAAGAACATAGTGAGTCGTGTCGCAGTCGGGTACGACTTTCTTCACAAGAACGTTCTTAGTTTTCTTTACACAGTTCTCACAGCAGCCACAATCGCCACTGCTGCTGCAGGAGCCGAAAAGCGAGCAATTCGCTACACAAAATTCCTTGCAACGGGATGTGTAGACGACCTTGGTGTTTTTCTTAGGCTCAGTCACACACACGGTTTGAGTGCAAGGCACACTGCTGATAACCGTTTGTGGCGCCGGTGCTTGTTCAACTGGCTTCTGGTAAATGACGACCGCTTGTGGTTGAGCAATGACGGCGGGTTGTTGGGCACTCACAGAACTGATGATGGACATCAGAAGCAGAGCACACAACGAGTAGCGGATCAAGTGCATATGCAAAGCTCCTCGTGTAAGGGTTAGGTTCCAAAGGGTACAGAGCAGTAAGCCAGCAGCAAGCCGAATGCTCTTGCTGCTGGTTCAGAAGTTGACTAAAAGAGGATTTGAGTACGGACTCCGAATCCTTGCACAACACCAGTGTTGTTGCCCGGAGGTGATCCGCCATCGCGATGCCATCGAGCATTGTCAACATAGTCGAATTGTAGCTTAACGTTGGTATTGAGGTACCAATTTAGGCCCACCGTCAAACCTTGCATGACGCCGCCTTCGACAGGCCCGTCATTCAAATTGAGGTAGGAGTAGCGAAAAGCAAGCTCCCATGCCCCCAGGCCATGATTGAAATTGCCGTCTTCGTCTTTGACAGCCCAGAAATTCTCATCTGGATTGACATAGAGACTGCCGAGTCGGCCCAGACGCCGATCATACAAACGGTTTTCCCCAGTGAGGAAATAGGATACTTGTGCGTATCCACCATTAAATGTTCGGTTCTGTCTAGTTGTGCCCTTCTCCACATCGGTTAGTGTTGTCAAAGCCCATTCAGCCTGAAAAGAGAGAGGCCCCATGATAGCAAGAACTTCAGCGCCATTGACGTATGCATTCGTGCATGTCAAAGCGCCGGTGCTGACCATGCGAGCGGTATCACCAGGAAGCGTGGAAGGATTGTTTCCAAAATCGCCTTGAGCGTCACGTAATTCAGGGCGAGCTTGGAGAGTGATGGTTCTATTGCCGCTCAATTCGTTGCCGCCGAGTTCAGCAGCACGCCAGGTGGACGAAGCACCCAAATGAAGCAGGCAGCGGCCTTCATTTTCGTAAATAGGCAACATGGTAATACGACCGGTGGCAGCATATTCGCCATCACCGAAATCAGCGCCATTGGAACCACGTTCCGTGCGATAGTACATGGCCGCCCAGGTCAAGTGCTGATCAAGCACACTGTTTCCTGTCCAGATACCAGGCGCGAAGTTGTTGTAGAAGGCATCGGTGTAAGATGCTCGCTCCATAAAAGTCATGGCCTTGCTGCTTGACACCATATCGCCTTCCAGGCCTTGTGGAACTTTCATATGGCCCACGCGGATAGATCCCAGGTAAGGAACCTGGGTAATTCCCACCCACATTTCGTCAAGCCCGGTTATCAGTTGCTGCGTGTTTTCGAACGCGTATTCAAAGTTATACTCGAATACCTCCTGGAACTTGCCGTCCAGGTTCATGCGAACTCTTCGGAAGAATGTTCCGTCGTAGAGTTCACCAATTTGAGTTTGAGGGTGAACAAGGGGAGATTCAGTAAACCAAACCGAGTCGTATTGGAATCGCCCACCAACGTGCATGCTAAAATCTTTGTTTGGGGTTTCGATTCTGAATCCGGCGATACTTGGATCCCACCGGACGCTTGCAGTCAGATCACTGCCGACTTCATGGCCCTTCTCAGCGGCTTCCTTCTTCTTTTTCTCGTCATCAGCCTTCTTGACGTCGTCCTTTTCCTTGAGGACCTTTTCGACGACCTTGCGAACATCTTCCGACTGGCTGGCAGTGCTCGGCGGCTGCATTTCCACTGGCACCACCGCAGGCGTTGCTTTTTGTTCAAGCAACTGCAGCAGCTTCTGGTTTTGTTGTTCGAGCTTTTCGAGCCTGGAATTCAAGGCATCGATTTGTTGTTGCTTGGCGTCCTGAGCGCTGACCGGCGCGGCGCTGAAGACGAAGGCGGCGACCCCGATGGCAGCGTACTTCATGAATGTCGGCCATTTACGGCGGAACGAAGAGACCATAGCTGAGTTTCCCTTTTGACTCACCCTGCTTGTTGTTCCCTGCAAAGACCTGAGAGCCCCTGCATCCGGCCCCATCGGGGGCGGCGGTACTTTCGTATCGTCAGGCTCTAACGGGAGAAGTATGAAGATTGGAACAAGCGGGACACATAGGACATCAAGAGGAGCTACATAATTGGGGAAATTAAGAGTATTCGTTACATCTTAACTCTTTAGGCACTTGAGCAGCTCTCAATACTGTATCTGCCAGATTCCTATAATAATGATTGAAGTTCATGGTAATCGACAGGGAGCCTCTCCATGCCAGATGCATTTATCGTCACCGGTACACGTTCTCCCATTGGCAAGTTCATGGGCGGCCTGATGGACTTGCCCGCACCCAAGCTGGGAGCGTTGGCCATCGCTGAAGTTTTGAAGCGGGGCAAGGTCGCTCCGGAGCTGGTGGACGAAGTCATCATGGGCTGTGTCCTGCAAGCCGGACTGGGACAGAACCCGGCACGGCAAGCTGCCATTCATGGTGGCCTGCCTGATACGATCTCAGCAGTGACTGTTAACAAAGTCTGTGGCTCCGGTTTGCAGGCTGTCATGCAGGCGACGCAAACGATTCGTGCGGGCGATAACGATGTGGTGATCGCCGGTGGCTTCGAGAGCATGAGCCGTGCTCCCTATTTGCTGCAAACCGCTCGTCTGGGCGGCTTCAAGTATGGCGACCAGACGGCCACTGATGAAATGATTCAAGATGGGTTGTGGTGTGCCTTTGAAGGCTGCCATATGGGTAACTCGGCTGAGCATATCGCCAAGAAGCATGCCGTTAGCAGAGAAGATCAGGATCGCTTCTCGGCCCAGAGCCAACAGCGTGCGGCAGCAGCTTGGGCAGTGGGGAACTTCAACGATGAAGTCTTCAGAGTAACGGTAGGCAGCGGCCCCAAGGCGAAGACCATCGATAAGGATGAAAGCATCAGAGCAGAGACGACGGTTGAAGGATTGGCCAAACTCAGGACAGCATTCCCGGGTGGCACCAGTGTGACAGCCGGCAACGCTTCGACCATCAATGACGGCTCGGCGGCGTTACTGGTGGCCAGCAACCGTGGCCTTGAAAAGCTGGGTGCCAAGCCCATGGCCCGAGTCGTTTCCTATGCCACTACAGGTGTTGCACCGAAGGACATCTTCATCGCTCCTGTCAGTGCGGTGAGGCTGGCATTGCAGAAGGCCAATCTGAATCTCGCTGACATTGATTACTTTGAACTCAACGAAGCCTTCGCCGCCCAGATGCTGGCGTGCAATTATGATCTGAAGATCGATGAAGCGAAGCTGAATGTCAACGGCGGGGCGATTGCCTTGGGGCATCCCATTGGTGCGAGTGGTGCCCGCTGTCTGGTTACTCTCTTGAGCGTTCTGAAGCAGCGGAACGCCAAGCGAGGGCTGGTTTCACTGTGTCTGGGCGGCGGGAATGCGGTAGCGATGGTGGTGGAGCGAGTCTAGTTACTCTGTCTGTATTGCGTTTGGAATTTTCTGGCTCCTGGCTTCTGACTCCTGGCTACCTATGTACAACCCTATGGAACTGATGATCTGCTGTGCTGCCCGTCTTTTGGAAGATGGGAAGTCAGTCACCGTCGGCACCGGCGGCCCGTGCGCGGCGGCAATGCTGGCTCAACAGACGCATGCACCGAACCTGGTTATCTTCTTCGAAGCGGGCGGCGTTGCTCCGATTCTTCCGACGATGCCTGTCTCAGTGGGCGATTCCCGGACTTTCCACCAGGGCATCATGGCCAGCACGATGGCGGACATCATGGAGACGTGTCAGCGTGGCATGATGGACTATGCCTTCCTCGGCGGCGCCCAGATTGATGCTTACGGCAACCTCAACAGCACCCACATCGGCGGTACTCAAGCCAAGCCCAAAGTGCGGCTGCCCGGTAGTGGTGGGGCGAATGATCTGGCCAGCTTCTGCTGGAATGTCATCAGCATGACCAACCACGATAAACGCCGCTTTGTCGAGAAGGTCGATTTCCTCACCACTCCAGGGTATCTCACTGGCCCTGGTGCGAGGGAAGCGGCGGGGTTACCCGTGGGCACTGGGCCGTATCGTGTCGTCACCGACCTGGCTGTTATGGGGTATCATCCCGAAACGAAGCGGATGCAGGTAGTGAGCCTGCACCCAGGTGTCACCCTGGCCAAGGTCAAAGAGAACACCGGCTTCGCCATCGAAGCAGCTGACCAAGTGAGTACCACGCCGGAACCGACCGAGCATGAATTAATGCTGCTGCGCACCAAGGTCGATCCCAGGCGATACATTATTGGCAGAGCCGCCTGACCCCGCTTCTTCCACGGATGGAACGACGTGACGCCACCCTTCTTCCCCGATACCCAGTTTGGCTGGCTGTTCTACGGCCTGCTCGTAGCCTGCTGCCTGGCTGCGGTCGTTACTGATCTGAAATGGCAGAGGCTGCCCAACTACATTACAGTGCCGACGTTTGCACTGGGCCTGGTGATGAACCTCGTCCGTTCGATCTGGCTGGGTAATAATGGCGAGCCAGGGCTTTACTTTGGGCTGACGGGAACCTTGGGTGGCGTAATTGAAGGCTTGTGCTTCGCCCTCGCCGGGTTCGTAGTCGCCTTTGCAGTGTTCGTGGTGCTGCTGATCCTCAAGAAATGTGGCGCCGGCGATGTGAAACTGATGGCAGCCATTGGTGCCTGGGTCGGTCCGGTGTGGTTCTTCTTTGTGTTCGCAGGAACTATCGTTGCAGTCCTTCCGATATTGCTCGCCTGGTGGTGCTATGCCTTTGCCATGAAGAAGAACCCAGGACTGAAGCTCAGCTATGCACTACCCGCCCTGATCAGTACGGCTCTGATGATGCTCTGGCTCTGGCGTAAAACACTCTTAGTCTGAGGCGAGCCATGGGCGTAAGCCCGTCCTGAAAGAAACTACATATCCACCAACACCATCTTCACCGGTCTCAAGAACTCTTGAACAGCATCATATCTGCCGATCCCAAGAAACCTGTCGGCCTTCCACAAAGCTACTTCACCCATATTTAGGCCGGAACGATGTCCTCGTAATGTCTGTCCCTTCTGCAGTCGATCAGCATCCTCGGCTGAAACATCGCACTTCACCAATTGCGAGGCAGCGACTGCCATGGGCAGCAACGCTTTCTGAGCTTCTTCAGATGTAGCAGTGAGTGGAACAGCCTGATCGCAAGTCAAATTGCCGATGCGGGTGCGGCGTAGCTGTTGCACATAGCCACCAATGCCCAATGCTTCGCCGAGATCACGAGCGATGCTGCGGATGTAGGTGCCCTTGCTGCACCGTATCTCGAGTTCCAGATCGGGGTATTGATAATTCACCCAGCGAACCTCATGAACAGTCACCTGCCGGGGTTGCAGGATGACATCCTCGCCACGGCGGGCTTTGGTATGGGCACGTTCACCCTGCACCCTGGCTGCGCTGAAAGCGGGTGGAGTCTGGCTGATGGTGCCGGTGAACCCTTTGATGGCTTCTTTGAGTTTCTCTTCTTGGGGCGGAGTGACATCCGATCTTGAAGTAATCTCGCCCTCGGCATCATCAGTGGTGCTGGTTCCGCCCAGCCGAAAGGTCGTAAGGTAAACCTTCTCCTGATCCTGTACATATTCGATCAGCCTGGTTGCAGCGGGGCCAACCCCCATGACGAGGACACCGGTGGCAGCAGGATCGAGCGTACCGGCGTGGCCGAGCTTGTGCTTGGGGAACCAGGCCTGCACAGCATCGACTGCATCACGGGAGGTGATGCCGGCTGGCTTATCGATGACGAGGAAACCATTGAACTGTATTTTGGGTCGCATACTTAATAGCCTGCTTCAGTGGCTGTGACTTGAAACAATAGCTCAGGCGTTTTACGGCGGGTGATGCTGTTTGCCACCTCGGCACGCAGCCGTTTGACGGCTCCTGAAAGCTTGCTCTGCACCCGGGCCAGGTCATCGGGCTTACGAACGGGGTAGGAGACCCGGACCAGTAACGTGGCGGCCCCGGCGATGGGGATGACTTCCAAGACGGATAAATCACGCAGATCGTCGTCATCCTGGTCTAAGAACACCAGGTGAAGTGTCTCGGCAATCTGGCTGCATAATTGAAGCGTGTGGCGATCATGGTTCATGGTGATAAGATAGAGACAGAGCGAACAAGGTTCAGTCCAATTGTGACAGGCAGTGTAACATGAGCCAACTCTGGAAACGTCAGTCAATCGCCGATTCGCCGCTTTCGGTGATCGTGCTTATGGAGCAATTCGATGTCGATGCGCTGCGGCAGACGTTGACGGATTTGCAGCCGGTGTTGCAGGAAACGGGGAAGACCTGTGAAGTGCTGGTTCCTTCACCCACCAGTGCAGAAACCGCTCTAGAGCCAGCACTTGCTGTCTGCTCATCAGCTCGTTTGGTGAGCAGTGATGATGTCAGCCAGGGACAGGGGGCTGCGCTTAAAGTCGGCATCGCTGCGGCGAAGCATCCACTGGTCTTCGTGTTGCCCACGGGTTATGCAGCGAAGTACCTGCCGGCGTTTCTCAAAGAGATTGATCTAGTTGACCTCGTTTGCGGTACTCGAGAGAGCAAGGCGAGTGGCTGGAAGCGCAGGCAGTTCTTCTCGGTGGCCTACCAGCTCTTTGGGCTGTGGATGCAGGATCCTGAGTGCCCGATGAGGCTGTATCGCCGAGAGATGTTCGACCGCATCCCTATTCAATCAACGGGGTCATTTGCTCAGATCGAAATACTGGCGAAGGCCAATTTCGAGAGCAAGTTGATGACCGATGTTGCCATCGAAGGACCCAGTCACGATCTGGCTCGTAACAGCAAAGACTTCTGGAAAGTGCTCAATTCCCCCAACTTCGGCAAACCTCCAGAGAAGGTGGTCGAAGCCCCTGTTAAGTCGATTATCGAAACAGCGGCTCCGGAAGCGAGGGCCTAGCTGACAGGTTGCCCTTGACCCTATCGCCAAATCGGGTATTTCCACGGCCACAGTGGGAACGACCGTCCGTTATGAAGGACTTGCCATGGCGAGCAGCAGGCTTCGTACCAATTTGTTGAGCCAGGGAAGTCGATCTATACAGATCGGCAGCATCGTGCTGGCAGGCTTCGTCATGACTGGTTGCTCTACTCCGGGCAAGGGCCTGAATGTCTTTGCCCCCTATCGTGGTTCGCAGCAGACCGAAGAGTTACGTTCACCACCGCCCACTGATCCTCGCTATACCGAAGCACCGAGTTATCCGTCTCAACTGTTGAAGCCTGTCGTGAAGATAAAGGATGAAGATACCGGCACCGGTCTGCGACGTGCGCCTGTCGGTACTGCAGGCAACATGCCCATGGCCGGCCCGGGTGGCAGTCCTTACTAGTCGCCTCTCCTGTCGCACCATAAGACAGCCTTCGACCATTCCCTTGTGAAGATCGATGGCATCGCTGATGGAATTAACACAGTTCCCGGATCGTCCTGCGTATGACATTGGCCATCGGGCCATGGCGGACGAACGTGGCCCACGGGGCAACGATTTTGCATGCCAGATACTGGGTACCGTTGCTGACGAACTCAGCAAACCTGTAGTAGAACTCGAAATCCTCGATATTGGTTGTGGCTACGGGCACACCGCATTGGCGCTGGCCAAACAGTGCCGGCGGATAGTGGGCATTGAGCCGTGCAAAGAACCGGCGGAGATGGCACAGCAACTAAAGACACAGGAAAGGGCTGAGAACGCTCAATTCTATCATGCCACGCTGGAGGGTTTCCAGACAGAGCAGCGATTTGATCTCATCATCCTCGATAATGTGCTGGAACATCTGCCCGATCAGCCGGGAGCTTTAGATCGGATTCATCAGCTATTGCGTCCCGGTGGCGTGCTGTATCTGCTGGTTCCCAATAAATACTGGCCTATCGAAGTGCATTACCATCTGCCTTTCCTGGGCTGGATGCCCGTCTCGCTGGCCAATGTCTACTTGAAGGTCACGGGCAAGGGAACGGACTATACTGACGCCAGCTACGCTCCGGGGTTCCTCCGTATGCTTCGACTGATGAACCGGCATCGTCGCTGGGACTGGCGTTTTGCCTTGCCTGCCAACCTCGAGTGGACGACCGCAGGTTCCGCCTGGCACTATCGCCTGGGGGTAGGACTGCTCAAACGCTGTCCCCTGCTGTGGTCGATCTCGAAAGCATTTCTCATTGTGGCGAAGAAACGGGGAAGCCAGTCATGAGGCCAATCGTTTCAGTGCTGTTGCCCATCTACCGACCCCGGCATGACTACTTGTTGACTGCGATCAAGAGTATTCTGAAACAACACTTCACCGACTTTGAGTTACTGCTCATCGAAGCACCGTCAGATGTTGGTATTGATCCTGTGCTGTTGAAGCTGAGTGATCCTCGAGTTCGACATCTCCGCTTTAATGGGGAAGCGTCGCTGGTCGATCAACTGAACTTTGGACTACAGGAAGCGCAGGCCGATCTCATCGCCCGCATGGATGGCGATGACTGGAGCTACCAGGAGAGGTTTCAGAAGCAGTGCGATTATTTGAAAACGCATCCTGAAATCGCTGTGCTCGGTTCGCAGATCAGCATTATGGATGGCAATGATCGTCCGCTGGGGTATCGCCAATACCCGACGGAGCCGAGCGCTGTTTGCCGGGCCTTGAAACGGTTCAACGCCCTCGCCCATCCGAGCGTGATGTTCAGGCGAGAGCCGATCCAGGCTGCAGGAGGTTACTGCTACCGGGATTACCCGGCGAATGAAGATTATGAACTCTGGTGCCGGCTAACACAGCGTGGCCATCAACTGGCTAATCTCAGCGATACGCTGCTGCGCTACCGTATCCATGCGGGAGCGATGAAATCTGAGAAATTGAAGAACATTTTGCGTGGCACCAGGCTGGTGAAGCGACACTACTATCGGAGTACAATGAATACTTCTGAGTGGGCCAGGTACTGTGCTGAGGGTGCATTACTGAACCTGCCCGGCTGGGCGATCATGCAGATTTTCCAGCGTACGCAGTATTGCCAGGAGTCTCCCCCATGTGTCGATTGATTCCAGTGGTTCTCTTATTGCTGACCAGTTGCGAACAACGGCCGAGCACGATGACCAAGAGCACGGCAGCTGGGCCTGTCTCCCCCAT
The DNA here is from genome assembly GCA_035430005.1 of Gemmatales bacterium. GTDB lineage: Bacteria > Planctomycetota > Planctomycetia > Gemmatales > HRBIN36 > JAEUIE01. The sequence continues at coordinate 38,814 of DAOMFV010000016.1, read as the reverse complement.
CAGTGTTGCTACTTATCCCGCACCCGAACCGGTCAAGTTAACCCTCGTCACGGTTCCGACAGCCCGAGTAGCTGTGGGACGGAACATCTGGCTGGAGACGGTCAAAACCGAGGAAGCGGCCCTCGCCAGCCTGGTCGGGGATGCTCTCAATTCTCTTGGCAGCAACCTCGCAGTCGGCAAAGCGCTGAGTCTGTCCACACAACCACTGATCTCCTGGCAGAAACGGACAGCGGGCATCGAACGGCGGGTAGTCTTGGACTTGGAAGTGGTACTCACCAGAGGTTATCTCGAACATTTGATCTCTCGTTCCGAAGCAGGCAAGGATCACGAGTCAATTCTTTCTAACCAGTTCGATGCGGAGATACTTAATGCAGCATTGTTGGGGTCTGGGCTTGTTCCCGGTAAGCCGGCCAAGTTCATCAATGAACAGCGGGAACTCGACTTCAAACCGGCCACCGGGCAGATGGTCAAGATTTACCTGGAGTACGAAGAGGCTGATGGCAAGAAAACTGTCGTTCCCGCTCAATCATGGGTAGTAGGGGGCAAGGATAGTAAGCCTCTGACAGCCGACTGGGTCTTTGCCGGCAGCTTCAAGGGGAAATCGACGACTGCAATGGGCGAAGAGTTTGTCTACTTTGCCGCCAACGATGGGCGTGTGGTGTGTCTGGCGAACTTTGGCTCAGCGTTGCTGGATTTGCCCTTCGAGAGTATGAAAGGCGATCCGCAGGGGGATACGTTGAGTTTTCGAGCGAACACTGCTGTCATCCCCGAACGGGGTACGAAGGTGAGGGCGCTCTTTGAAGCGGTATCTAAGAAGTAGGGTACGCTCTGCGAGCCTCGCAGTGACATGGTCTCTTCACCAAGATAGTCAATAAGTTTGTGTTACGACAAGATGTTGAGAGGCACGCACAGCGTACCCTACCGGGTGGGTTCAAACTTCTTCAGCCAATTCGCATCGTATTGCCTCGAAAACAACAGTTGTAGCTGCTCCGCGCGATCAGGGCTGTGCTTCGATGTAGAAGCATCGAGAACATGAATCGCTTGCTTCAGCATCCCCAGACGGGGGTCATCCTGCGATCCCATGCCGCCCCGATCAACACGATCTAGCGTGGCTGCTACTTCGAGCAACCGGGCACGGGCTTCGAGATAGAACTGATCGAGCACGGTCTTGCTGGGCAGGGGGGCTATGGTACTGCTCATGATGACACCGGTTGGTTTTGAAAGCGTCGTTTGGTTTCGAGGGGTATCAACTCATTCATGCTGCCCGAACGGAAGCCGACGAGATCGAGGGTGACGAAGCGGAAGCCGAGTTGCAGCATCTTATCGGTGAGTTGTTCTCGTCGGTCAGGCTCGCTGAGCCAGGCAATCGATTCGGGGCAAACTTCGATACGTGCTAGTTCACCTTCGTGCAGCCTGACACGGAACTCTACTAGACCCAATGATCGTAGATAGGCCTCAGCCGTTTCAATGCGGTGGGTACGTTCCGTAGTAACCGCCAAGCCTGGCACGAGTCGGCTGGACAGGCATGGCGCGGCGGGCTTATCCCAGATGGGCAGGTTCCATCCCTTGGCCAGTTCACGCACATCAGCCTTGGTGCAGTTCGCTTCCTGGAGCGGATGTCTGACACCATGTTCGGAGGCTGCTTTCAACCCGGGTCGATAGTCACCCTGATCATCGAGGTTGGCTCCGCTGACCACATGCTTGACATGCAGCAACGGAGCCTGAACCATGATCTGTTCATACAGTTCGGTCTTGCAGTGATAACACCGGCTGCCATCGTTCTGGAGGTAGGCCGGGTTGCTGAACTCATCGGTCTTGATGATCAGATGCTTGATGCCGATCTGCAGTGCGATGCGGGCGGCATCGTTCCGTTCCTGCTGGGCCACGCTTGGGCTGTGGGCGGTGACAGCAATAGCCTTGTCGCCCAGTGCCAGAAACGCTGCTTGGGCTACGACAGCGCTATCGACGCCGCCACTGAAGGCGACAGCGACACTCTCCATATCACGGAGAGTGGCCAGCAGTTGTTCGCGCTTGTGATCAATCGTCATGCTGATAGTATAGCAGGCTCTACTGCTTCAGCACCGATGCTTCTGGTGTTACCTTGTTCAGGTTGGCGGGAACGTCAGCATCGACATTGCCGAGCGCCCATGCGATACCGCCCAGGAGCACCTTCTGGAACGTTTCGTTGGTCCAGACATCTTCCCGGTGTCCCATCGAAGTGTAGAACACCCGGCCATTGTCGTGCTTGCGGGCCCAGGTGGCTGGGTGCAGGGGGCGATTGTGGAAGGCATTGCCGCCTTCCAACCGCTTGGGGTTCTTGGTATCTGCTTTCCACATAGCCACAGCTTTGGAATTATCCTCAGCCAGGATGACATGGAGATCAGGGGAGAAGTTCTTCAAAGAGTACCATTCTTCCCGGAGATCGAAATCGCTGAGGCCTTTGACGGCTGGGAAGTCGCTGACGACCTTCATGGTGGCGGCAAACTGTTCGCCGTGAACAATGAACTCGCCGCCGATCATCTGAATGTAGGGGTCACGCTCCGAAATAGGCTGATTCGCTCTGCCATCTCCTTTACTGTGGAACGTATCGGTAGCGCAGTGGCTGCCGATGAAGCCTTTGCCCTTGGCGATGGCTTCGAGGAAGTACTTCTTGCCTTCCTTGGACATGGGAGGCGAACCATCAGTAGCTTTCTCTTCGGTAAGAACACCGGTGGTGTAGAAGAAGAAGGCATCGTACTTGTCGATCTCTTCGGGAACGAAGACGCGGCCATCCTTGGTGCAGGTCACGTCGAAGCCATGTTTCTTGCCCATTTCGGTGAGGAGGAACTCAGCGTGGGCCAGCTTGCCTTTCTCGCCGAGGAACTTCTTGCCATCAGGCTTGCTGCGATTGACGACATCGTGCTGGAAGCCCTGTGAACGAGTGAACATGAGGATCTTCTTGGGAGCGCCACTCTTGGCGGCGACCCAGTTCATCGGGAATGCGGTGGCAGCAGCAGCCAGCCCGGTGGTACGAAGAAAATCGCGACGATCGAACGACATGTCTAACATCCTTGGTGCGTGGAGGGAAGGTAGGCCGCGGTGGCGGGGACTGTGTCCAGCTACAACTGTCGGTGATGGCAGGGGGGATGTCAAGCAAGTTCCGCGAGGTGGCACGATGAATTACTTATGTCGTCAAAAGCAGAACGCCCTTGCATGAGTATCATGCAAAGGCGTTGAAATGATTCGTTGCTGGACCTATTTTTTCTCACCGCCGGCCATCGAGACTTTCCAATCAGCATTTTGAATCCAGAACACCCCGGCGGCGAGGGCGGCGCCAAGGAAGGGGCCGACGATGTAATAACCCAGATGGTCAAGTGTGCCTTTGCCCATCCAATACTGGAAAGTGATGGGCCCGGAGCCGACGGCGGGGTTGAACGCGCCGCCGGAGATACCGCCGGCTACGAAGGCTGCGACGGTCACGGTGAAGCCGATCGCCAGGCCATAGAACGAATTGCCCTCAGTACCTTTGGCGGTGGCGACATTCAGCACCACCAGACACAAGGCGAAGGTGAAGATACCCTCTACCAGGATGGCAATAAAGGGCGTAACATCAGGTCCTGGCTTGATGTCAAACCCTTTTCCAGTGATGATGAAGACTGTGTAGCAAGCCAGCAATGACCCTGCCAATTGGCTGACGATGTAGGGAACAAAGTCGATGGGAGATAGCTTGCCTCGGAGCATGACAGCGAGGCTCACTGCTGGGTTGTAATGCCCGCCGGAGACGTGGCCACCCATGTAGACCATCACCATCAGCACACTGCCAATGGCCAAAGCTCCCATCTGGACGTTGCCCGTGATCACCAAACCGACAGTGAATACGAGGAAAAACGTGCCAATCAACTCAGTTAGATATCGTTTCATCGACAGCTTCCTTGCTGGGGATACGGATCAACGAGGAAGTTCTACCCTAGAACTGCCCATCTTGCCAAGCCGAGTTGGGGGTGAACAGGTAAAATAACCTCATCGATCTCTCCCCTTTCCAAGGGGGAGTTGGAGGGGGTAAATTCTCCGTAACATCGAACCCCACCCGGCCTCCCCTTGGTAAGGGGAGGAGAAATGCCCACTATTGAACCGCGAGATCAACATGAATGCCAACCCCTTCTTTGATCAAGTCCTCGAACTCATTCGCCGTACTTCGACGGTGCTGCCACAGGATGTGACGAGTGTGATGGCCCTCAAGCAGGCTAGAGAGGCGAAAGGATCAAAGGCTGATCTCGCCCTGCGTTTGGTGCTGCAGAACATCGGTCTGGCCAAGGATCTCTCGGCTCCGATCTGCCAGGATACGGGGACGATTACGTTCTACATCAAGACACCAATCGGCTTCGATCAACTAACGCTGGAAGATATCTGTTGTGAAGCGGTCGTCGAAGCGACGAAGAAGGGCTACCTTCGCCAGAACAGTGTCGATTCGATCACGGGTAGGAATTCGGGTACTAACTTGGGGCCGGGCAGCCCGGTGTTCCATTGGCATCAGCACCGGGGCGATACGGTCGAGATGAAACTCATCCTTAAGGGGGGGGGCTGCGAGAATATGTCGGCCCAGTATTCGCTGCCTACTTCGATTCAGGGGAAGCGGTTTGATCGTGACCTCGAAGGAGTGCGCGGTGTCGTTCTCGATGCCATCTGGCAGGCACAGGGCAAGGGTTGTGGGCCAGGCTTCATCGGTGTCTGCATCGGTGGCGATCGGGCGGTGGGCTTTGAAGCAGCCAAGGAACAACTGCTGCGGCCGGTGGAAGACCTCAGCCCTCATGCCGAGTTAGCTGCACTCGAAGCAAGGCTGCTCGAAGAAGCCAACCAACTCGACATCGGGCCGATGGGGTTTGGCGGCAAGCTGACCGTGGGTGGGGTCAAAGTCTGTGCCCGCAATCGATTGCCGGCCAGTTACTTTGTGACGATTGCGTATATGTGTTGGGCCTATCGTCGTCGTGGAGTCGTTCTGAATACCAAGGGTGAAGCGGTCGAATGGCTCTATCAGGCACTGGGCGAGTTTACCGGTAAGCCCACACCATTGGTAGAAGAAGAAACGGCCCAGGCGATTGAACTGCATCTGAAGAACCGAAAGCCTCTCGACCTGGGTGGTGATGAGACGATTTCTCTCACGACGCCGCTTACAGAAGAAGCTGTCCGCAAGCTGAAAGCCGGCGATGTGGTACTTCTATCGGGCAACGTTTACACCGGGCGGGATGAGGTGCATAAGTATCTCTTCAAAGGCGGCGAGTTACCTGTGCTTCAAAACGGCGTCATCTACCACTGTGGCCCAGTCGTTCTTGAAGAGCATGGCAAGTACCGAGTGATGGCTGCGGGCCCGACGACTTCGATCCGGGAAGAGCCCTACCAGAAGGAAGTCATCGCCAAGTATGGCATCAAGGCGGTGATCGGCAAAGGCGGCATGGGGCCCAGGACGCTGGAAGCCTGCGCCAAGCATGGCTGCGTCTATCTCCACGCTATCGGCGGAGCGGCCCAGGTCTATGCTCAGTGCGTCACCGATGTCACTGGCGTGGATCTCAAAGAGAAGTTTGGCAGCCCGGAAGCAGTCTGGCACCTTGTCGTGAAAGACCTGCCAGCGGTGGTGACGATGGACAGTCACGGAAGATCATTGCATGCCGAGGTAGCGGAGAGCAGCAAGAAGGAGTTGGTGGAGGTGTTGTAACCGGACCAAGAGCCTATGGGTTTATCCCGTTGGTACCTTGGTGAATTTACTTGTCCACGAAGAGTTCGGTAGCATCATTGTTCTCGCCATCGTTTCGACCGATCAGTTGCCAAAGCAGTTTCGGCTTGCCCCCCGGCTTGAAGCGTTGAGTGTGACAATCTCCGAAGCCCACATGAGCCCAACCATCACCACGGGGGCTAACCAGTTTGGGGAGATTTTCCACCTTGCCATCGAAAAGCAAGTCAGCGGGTTTCGTCCAAGGCACCGCTTCGGCGGCGGCATCGGTCAAGACAAAGGTATTGGAAGTGCCATCCTGCACGGTCAACATGCCGAGTGTCATTTTCCCCGTCTCCATGATAGCAGCAGCAGGTTTAGCACCCTGCTTACTGTAGAAGACCTGGTAGAGGGTGTGGTTGGCAGGCACGTTCTTGGCGAAGGGATGAGTATAGACTTTCGGCATTTTCTCAATCAACTTCTTGTTGTGTTCGCTGTCCCAGGGTTCGTTCGTTTTGAACTCTTTATATAGGTGATCTTCACCGAGATAGGGCAGCAAGGCGACACGCCAACTGAGGAGCGGCTTGTCGTCTTTGCTGAGAATCGCCTGGTTGGGCAAACGGTTCCAATCGTTGTGGAAGTTGTGCATGGCTATGCAGATTTGTCGCAGGTTGCTGGTATTGAGTTCATCTCCTGCACGGGTTGATAGTGACTTGCTCAACAGGGCGGTTAGTTCTGTGATACGATTGCCATCGGTTGTGAGTGTTAACTGTCGATCCACCACAGTGACCTTCATGCTGGACATCAATTGATAGAAATACTTGAATGATTCCGGCACATGAATAGGTCGATCAACTTCCTTTTTCATCTCAGAAAGGATAGCTTGCCACTGCTTCTGTAGTTGCACGGCATACTCAGGACTGGCAGCCTGGATGTGCAGTTTACAGGAGAGCTTGGGAGGAAAATCCACATTGAGCGCTGCCCATTGCAACCCTTTTGTCACGAGAGTTGATGAGCCACCGCCTAGTTCTTTGGGTAATGTCGGCACCAGTTCATCCATAACACGACGTATGTCTGTCGATGGAATGACGTACAGGCTGAAACCTGCTGCTGATTCCAATGCACGGGCCGCCTGTAGTTCAGTCCGATGAACGGGCTTGATCAATTCCGCAGCATCAACCGACTTCTTTTGACCGACGATGACATAGCCATCATGGTATTTCCAGCTGGTATCATTGCGTGGACTGATCCAGGAGCTCTCGCCCTGAAATGGGCCGGGTTGACCGGTAGCCAATAGTGACGCCACCGTTTCGGCATGGTTCTTGTCCGAAACGGGGGCATAAAGAGTGGGCATGCGGGAAAGTTCCTGGGCTCCATAGATAAAGTAAATATCGGTGACACCAGCCTTCAGCAGTTGATCTTTGATGGCGGCCGTCTTTTCTTCTGCCGATTTCATCGATTCTGCTATCGGAGCCACCATCCGACCCAGACTTTGAAAGAAAGCCGGAACCTCAAAGCGACGGAGATCAAGCTTTCCTACTGCCAGGGTTTGTTTATCAACAAACCGATTCAGATGCGCATCCTGAGCATTGGCTGACAATGACCAAAATAAGCCACTGAGCAGTAACATCGTACGAGGCATGATTAACTCCTTGAATCAGTGTTCATGTATTAGCGAAGGTGGATTTCATAAGAGCGGGGCTGTCTCACTTGATTGGCGCCTTTGAAGCCATCGACTGTGATCACGGCATGGTTGCCCACACGCTGATAAGCGAACGGTTGGCTGTTAGCGGGATCTAGTGGAACGGGTAGATCACGGAGTTCATCCCAGGATGCCGGGAGCTTGCCTCCCATGACGGCAGCATGATGCCTCAGCGCCTCGATGCACCGTAGGATGGCAAAATCACGATCAAGATCGCAACTGGCAACCCAGACATGAGGGTAACTTCTGAAATAGACCATACCCAGGTAGTATGACAGCTCATCTTGAATGCCCTGGAATTTGGCTGAGAAAGCTTCGGCGTGCTTGAGTTTCTCAGCTAGCGGTCGTTGAAGAATCTTCTGATATTCATCTGCCATGTGCTGGTAACGGGAGAAAGCATAGAGGAGCACCGTCTGCGTGCTGGTCATTTTTTCGATATCTTCGGCGGAGCGACCTTGATCCCGCAGCCAGGCTTTGGCGCGTGGAAGCTCTTTCAAGACGACCAGGGTGAAATCCTGATTAAACTCAGCACCATAGATGTGGACGATCTGTTTTAGGTGTTCATCGACGACTTTTCTGATTTCTTCTTTGGTGTAGATGCGTGTTTGCAATTGTGTCCAGTCTATACCAGTATGTTCGATTGCCATTCGGTCACCGGCGAATGACTTCCGGAAATCCAGGAAAGGTTGAGGCAGGTCGGAAAGTGCCCAGTAGAGGTTGGGAGCCTGGGGCGTCTGTATGCATTCAAACAAAACCTTGACCATATTCCTGGCGATGGCATTGCCAGTCAGAGAGCCCACCATCAGGTTGGTTTCGTTCAAATGCAATGCCATCGCCAGGCCGGTTTGCAGTTTGTAGAAGCAGCGTGTGTAGTCGCCCTCCATCAGGGCAAGCCTGGCTCGAGTATGCACGATATTGTTGAAATAATAAAAGCCGCTCATGTCGGGCATGAGCATGTATATGCCTGATTTCTTGATCCGTTCCAGGTACTCCCACTCTGCATGAGATCGCCGGGCGGCCTGATCCAGGTCATCTAGCATTCGGTAACTTGTTCCCACCGATGCTTCCTCACGGTTTGCCGGCAGGATATCTTCCTCGCCATCGACGGTGCTTTTTTTCTGCATTGAGGGGTGGGAGGCGGGACGATTCTTCTGTGCGGCTTCGTCGTAGGGCAGTTCGAGCCACTTTACCAGCCGTTCACGATACTGGTCACGCATCATCCATGAGAGAACTTCCGGAGCGAAGCAGCGATAGTAGAGTTGCACCGCGTTCCCACTGGTTTTCTCTTTTAGTGGCGGCAGCAGCACATATCGGAACGCCGGGACAGGCACAACCTGGGGTGTTACCACCACTTTACGAACCTCTGGTGGCGGTGCTTGTTGTTGGCCAGGCACGATGATAGCCAGGCTGTAGAGTAAAAGAAAAGACATAGCTGAAACTCCTGGTCACAAACAATGCAACAAAATCGGTACGGAATCATTCTCTCACGGCGTCAGGGGAGCAATGCTACCAGCAGTCAGCATCGGAAGTGACTTCCCGGGGCTGATATCAGGGAGACGATGAGACGGATTAATAGAAGTCATTTCCTTCAAAAGCATGACATAAGAGCTTGAATCTTCGGTTGGGCCTTCCTGTTGAACCAAAGTCGACGGCGCGGCTTCAGGAACTGGCAAATAGACGATCCGTTCCGTCTCTGATCTGGCCAACAATGGACTGAGACTGATGACACCAGCCAGTAAGAGCGAAGCAGCCGTCGCCATTGGCCAGGCCAAGGAATGTTGCACGGAGCGTCGGCCCGCTTCGAAGAGGAGTCGATCTTTATCCAGAGCGGAAGTTGCGACCTTGAGTTGTTTCAATGTCTGGCTCAGGTCATCGTTCGATTCAGGGAGCATGGACTTCTCCTAACAGAACTCGCAGTTGTGCCAGGCCTTTGGAATAGAGGCGGTGGGCAGAACTGGAGGAGGTGGACATTACCTCGGCGATCTCTTCAAAGGTGAGGCCGCCCCAGAGATGGGCGATCATCACTTCTCGTTCTTCCAGAGGCAGTTGCTGCATGGCAGTCACCGCGGCGTCGGCATCAAGTCGCTGTGCAGCATCATGCACAAACCAGTCGGGATTCGATTGACTGTGCCGGGCCTCGTGCTTGCCGCGCCTTCGTTCTGATCGGCCGGCACTGATGGCGGCGTTACGCACCACTCGGAAGAGCCAGGCTGCTGGATTGTTGGGTATTGGCGTTGCTGTTGAGAGCTTCAGGAACGCTTCCTGCACCACATCTTCGGGAGTGCCACACCATTGCCGAGCGAGAAGCACCAGCACGCCGGCGTGGCGATCAAAGCATCGTCCTAGCTCCACGGGATCGATGGCTTTGGCTCCTGCAGTTGGTTGCTACCAGATAGACGCCGTTCAGGGGAACTCATCCCAGGAATGCGTCGATATTTTCCTGGACGTCAAGTACACTGCTCCCCCCACCCCCAACTCCTCTCCCTCCAGGGGAGAGGAGAGAATACAAACAACATGCTTGTTAGTTGCTCGACGCTGTCGGCAACGAGATGATAAACTTCGTGCCTTTCCCCTTCTCACTCTGCACAGCAATGGTGCCGCCATGGGCTTCGATGCATTTCTTGAGGGTGGGCAAGCCCAGACCGCTGCCGCCTGGGCGCAGAGAGAAGAAGGGTTTGAAGATTTGTTGCTGCACTTCAGGCGTCATGCCGATGCCGGTATCAATGAGGCTTAAAAGAAGTTTGGGAGGAGTGGCAGCGTGATCCATCTCCGCCTGAATGGAAATGGTGCCGCCCTGGGGCATGGCTTGGACGGCATTGAGCATCAGGTTGAGCAGACCCTGCTTGAAGGGTTCTACATCCAGTTCGATACTGGGCAGGTCGCCGGGGAGGAAGGTTTTGATCTCGACATTAGCTTTGCGGGCGGAGGGGCCATAGAAATCAACCAGATCGTCGATGATATCGTTAATTTTGGTTGGCGTCTTGCTCAGTTCCTTCTGCTGGATGAAGCGTAGGAAGTCGTTCGAGAGTTCGGCGAGCCGATTGGTTTCGTGCTGGAGTTTGAGCACCCGCTGGTGGGATCGTCGTTCCTTGGGCGTCTCGGGCTCGTTGAGGTCTTCAGCGAGGAGTTGCAGGTTCAGCCCGAGCGTGCTGACATGGTTCTTGATGTCGTGAATGAGCCTTCCGGTGAGCTGAGCCAACTCGGAGTAGGCATCGTCATTCGGCAAGTCAGGCATCGCTACCTCCGTTAAGCTTGGCCGGCGCCGGGTTTCCAGAGCACATCGCCTTCGCCATCCTGATTCAGCTTGCGAGCCAGGACGAAGAGATAATCGGAGAGCCGGTTGAGGTAGATGATCGTCTGGGGATTGAGACGATCACGACGGTTCAGGGTGACGACTTCGCGTTCAGCACGTCGGCAGACGGTGCGGGCCAGGTGACACCAGCCTGAAGCGGAACTGCCGCCGGGTAGTACGAAACTGGTGAGGGGTTTCAGATGCTCGTTGAGGCGATCGATCCCTTTTTCCAGTCGTTCCACCTGGGCGGGGGTGATTCTCAATCGCTTGCCCGGTTCTTCGTTTTCGACCAAGGGAGTGCAGAGATCAGCACCGACATCGAAGAGATCGTTTTGAATCAGACGCAGGAATGTCCAATCAGTCATTCCCTGATGATGAGCGAGAAGCAGCCCCAGCATCGAATTGAGTTCATCAACGCTGCCGTAGGAAGATACCCGAATATCGTCCTTGGGGACCCGGGACATATCGCCCAGGCCGGTCGTGCCATCGTCGCCGGTCTTGGTGTAGATGCGGGAGAGATAGACCATGGCTGTCCTTGATGGCTGGGGAGAATCTACCTTCTTTATATGGCAGCCGGCGCGCTGCGTCGTGGGAGCTATTCTTTCTCGATGATAGCTCGTCGCAGGGCTTCGGTCATGGGGACAGCGGGTTGCCAGTGCAGGGCTTGCTTGGCTTTGGCGTTAGGGAAATGCAGCGGCTTCCAGAAGGCTTCGCTGCGGTAGGTCGTGATGACGTTGGGCAACTGTCCGTTCGACCAGCGATGATAGCTTTCGTAGAGGCGTGACATGGGCTTGACTGACCATTGGGGCACCCAGGCGGAGCGGACGTTCCTGCCATGATGACGATAGGCTTGAAGCACTTCCTTGCAGGTGGGCAAGTTATCGTCGAGAACATTGAACGCCTGGCCGGTCACATCAGGTATGAGACCGGCTTGTTTGATAGCATCGGCACAGTTGTCGACGAAGGTGTAGGGCAGTATCCGGTTTCCGAAGCGTAGCTGGAGCGGACCGACCTTGAGGCCGACTCGGGCGCTGATTGCGCCGCGGCCTGGGCCGAAGATGACGCCGGGACGAATGACGACTACTGGAAAGCTGTGCTGTCGATGAGCTTCCCAGACGATCTCTTCCTGCACGACCTTACTGAAGGTATAACTGTCCCGTAGTTGAGGGTTGGGGTCGACGGGGCAGGTCTCATCAAGCGTGCCATGCCTCGGGAGTACCCCCGCACCATAGACGCCGAGCGAACTGACGAGAACGAAGCGGGGAGTCTTCTCTGTGTGAACCGCCTGGACGAGCTTGCGCGTGGGTACCACGGTGTTCAGAAAGATGGTGGTAGCCGCACCGTTCATGCCTGCGGCGCAGTGATAAACGACATTGCAACCCTGGAGAGCCTGTTGCAGTGCGGTCTCATCCATCAAATCGCCAGGCATGATTTCGATGAAGTGAGCATTCTCTTTGCCGGCGAAGTGTAAAAGAGTTTCAACATCGCTGGTGCGACGTACCAGGCAGCGAACTTGCAGACCGTCCTTCACTAACGACCTTACCAGCCGCTTGCCGAGGAACCCCGTGGCACCTGTTACGAGAACCTTCATCAATCGCACCTTCTCGTCTTGTTCTCCCCCTTGCCAAGGGGGAGTTAGAGGGGGTTGAGCGTCCTGCAAAAGAACCCCACCCCAACCTCCCCTTGGTAAGGGGAGGAGCTTGATAACTCAGGACTGTATCTGACACACCCTGACCATCTCGTCCATCAACCAGGCATGTTGTCGGATCTCTTGCGTCGTGATCGGGGGCGGTGTGCCATTCTGAATGCTGTCGTAATACCTTTCGAAGAGCGTCCGCATGCCGGCAAAGTAATGTAGGTCAGCCTTCATAAAACGCCAGAGGTTCCACCACGACCGGCGGCTACTTTGCCGGGCAGCACGCCAGGTGAGATCGATCTTGGCAAAGGCACCGGGCAATCGGGCGGGGCGATGGATCTGAATCGATTGCGCATCGAGATCGACCTGGAGCCAGCCTTTTTCGCCATAAACACGGGTGACCCGCTGGGCAGGGATGCGGGTGAGAAAAGTGAGGGTACCGGTCGCCTCTTTGCCCTGGAGATGCATGTGGAGTTCATGGGGGAAGTCGTACTTACCGAGGGAGAACCATTGTGCTTTCACTTCGGGGTGTTCATCTGTCAGGAAGTCGGTGATGCGATAGAGGGGGTGGGAGATGGTGTTCTGAAAGAGTCCGCCGGGCAGTTGCTGTACCCAGTGGTTAGGGTTGGAGGCGACTTGCGAACCAAAGGCCCCGGTGATGGGGTAGCCTAGCACTGATTCGATATGTTGAACGGGGCCTAAGTGGTTCTGCTTTACCAATTCTCGCACTTCGAGCCAGATCGGATCGAAGAGTTGGTCGTGCCCCAGGCAGACTTTTTTCCCACGCTCTTCGGCCAGGGCCAGAACGAGATCGGCTTCTTTTTCGCTGAGCGTGAAAGGCTTCTCGACATAGATGTGGCAATCAGCCATCAGGGCCTGGAGGGCAAGGGCTGCGTGGGTTTGTGCCGGTGTGGTGATATGCACGACATCGGGTTTGATCTCAACCAACATCTTGTCAACGTCGTCATAGTAGCGATCGACTTCAAACCGCTGAGCCGCCTGGCGGGCGAGATCGAGATAGCGATCACAGACGGCGACCGTCTCGGTTCGCTCGATCTTGCGGAGTTCCTGCAGGTGAGCATCAGCAATCTGGCCGCAACCGATCAGGGCAATGCGGAGTCGAGAAGAAGCCATCGGTGTCCTGGCATGAAGAGGCTGCGTCAATACTAAGATCACGGCATTGTAGTTCGTTCTCGACATCTCGGCAGCTTGTCCAAAGATTGCAGAGCCACTCGATGGAGAAGCATGATTTTATCTAGCCTCCTTCACAAGCAGCCTGGCCTCAGTTACACTGTAGGTGTCACCCCAATTGGCAAGTTATGCATCCTACCCACCGCCTGCTTCAAGCTCAGACCCGACGACAGTTCCTGCAACAGGGCGCACTCAGCCTCGGTGGTGTAGCAATGGCGTCGATGCTTTCTTCCGGAAGTGAAGAAGACAAGGTTGGGCCGCTAACGCCGAAGAAGCCGATGCTGCCTGCCAGGGCAAAAAATGTCATCTATCTACAGATGTCTGGAGCGCCGCCTCAGCATGATCTGTTTGACTACAAGCCCAAACTCAAAGAACTGCACCTGAAGCCTTGCCCAGAGTCGCTGCTCAAGGGGCAACGATTTGCTTTCATCAAAGGAACGCCGGTGTTGCTCGGGTCGCCCTACGAGTTTACCCGTTGTGGCCACGAAGAGGCGTGGGTCAGCAGCTTGTTGCCTCACTTCCAGAAAGTTGCCCCGGAAGTGGCGTTCCTCAAGGGAATGTACACCGATCAATTCAATCACGCTCCAGCTGAGCTGCTGCTGTTCACCGGCTCGCCGCGCAATGGCGGGGCGGGCATGGGGTCCTGGGTGACATATGGTCTCGGCAGTGAGAACCAGAATCTGCCCGGCTTCGTTGTCCTTATCAGCGGCGGCACTGATCCAACGGGTGGCAAGGCGTTGTGGTCAACCGGTTTTCTGCCGTCTGTCTACCAAGGAGTACAGTGCCGAACAGCTGGGGAGCCGATCCTCTACGTGAACAATCCGCCGGGGATGGATCGGGACAGTCGTCGCAGCAGCCTCGATGCCCTGAAGGCCCTCAATAAGTTTGAATATCAACAATTCGGCGACCCGGAGACGCTGACACGGATCAGTCAGTATGAACTGGCATTTCGCATGCAGATGACGGTGCCTGAAGTGATGGACATCGGCAAAGAACCGGAGAAGATGCGAGAGAAATACGGAGCTAAGCCGGGTGTGAACAGCTTTGCCAACAACTGCCTGCTGGCCCGCCGACTGGTCGAACGGGGTGTGCGCTTCGTGCAACTGTTCGATTGGGGCTGGGACTGCCATGGTACCGGCAAGGGGGATGACATTGTCGAGCACCTGCCCAAGAAGTGCAAGGAAGTCGATCAGTCGATTGCGGCTCTCGTCACCGATTTGAAGGAACGGGGCCTGCTTGACTCAACCCTGATCGTATGGGGCGGCGAGTTTGGCCGAACCAGCATGAATGAGGCCAGGGGTGGCTCCACGTTCCTTGGTCGAGACCATCATCCCCATTGCTTTACCGTTTGGTTAGCTGGTGCAGGGATCAAGAAAGGTGTAGTACACGGACAGACCGACGAACTGGGGTACTTCATTACCGAAGGCAAGACCAGCGTTCACGATCTACAGGCGACCATTCTGCAACTGCTCGGTCTTGATCCGTACAAGTTCCGATATCCTTACCAGGGGCTGGAGCAGCGGTTGATCGGCGTTGAGGGAGGGGTGGAACTGATTAAGGAAGTGATGAGCTAGATGGCCCAGTAAAGGTAAATATGCGATTTCTTCCTCCTCCCCTTACCAAGGGGAGGTTGGGTGGGGTTCTTCCCGCCGTAAGAACAACCCCTCTAACTCCCCCTTGGTTAGGGGGAGAACCAGACCGTTTCTCGTCAACAACTTCGCCTTCCCATCCAGTTTGAAGATAGTTAAGATTGTTGGTGGATGCAGGAAGCACGCCACACACCGCAGAGTAAAAGGGAGCGTCAAGGATGGCCAACCGAACAGGCACTTCAGCGGTTCTCACCGAGAATAACATCCACAATTGGGTCGGCGAGGCACAGTTCAACCGTGGCATGCAATATGTCAACGAGGGGTTGATTATCCCACGATCAGCTCATGGGAATGTGGTTCGGGGCTGGTGCCTTCCCCGTGCGGGGCAGCCCGGCATCTATTACGTTTGGGCGCGTTTGCGAGGACTGCGCGTTGGTGATGCCCATTGCACCTGCCCGCTCGGCAAGTATGGCATCTGTCCCCATGTTGCCGCTGTGCTGGTGGGGTATATTCGCAGTCCTCTAAGCTACCAGCGAACGCTATGGCAGCGTGTCAAGAACTGGTTCGGTGGGCGGACAGTGGTGCAAATACCACTTCATTTGCGACAGGCACCTGTTGCTGAGAGATCAACTCAGGCAGCTTGAAAATAACTTTTCCGAGCAGGTTCCGTTAGACCAGCCAGCCGCCCGTGATCGGCAGCACCTGGCCGGTGATGTAGCTGCTTTCATCCGCTGACAAGAAGAGCACGGCGTTGGCGATATCGCTCGGCTGGCCCAGTCGGCCTGCGGGAATCTGCTTGATGTACTCGGCCAGCATCTCCGGTTTGATAGAGGAGATCATATTCGTTTCCACGACACCGGGTGCGATAGCGTTGACGGTGATCTTGCGTTTGGCCAGTTCCTTGGCGAGCACCTTGGTCATGGCGATGACGCCGGCTTTGGCTGAGGAGTAGTTCACCTGGCCATGGATGCCGATGAGGCCGGCTACGGAGGAGATGTTCACGACTCTGCCGCCGTCGCGCATGATTTCCGAGCCGAGTTTGTTGCTGTAGAAGACGCCGGTGAGATTGGTATCGATCACCGCCTGCCAGTCGTCAGCGCTCATCTTTTTGATGGTGCGGTCACGCAGGATGCCGGCGTTGTTGACGAGGATATCGAGGCCGCCCGCTTTGGCTTGGATGTTCTGCATGAGCTGTGCGACAGAATCATACTTGCTCACATCGGCTTCCAGCACATGAACGGCTGTCGCCCCGTGTGATTTGAGACGTTCCGCCGTGGCAGCGGCGTCTTTGGCGTTTTGGCCTTCCGCATCGGCAAAGTAGTTGACGATGCAGGTCGCCTTGGCATGGGCGAAGGCTTCAAGAATGCTGGCCCCGATGCCACGGGAGCTGCCGGTGACCAGAACCACTTTGCCGGTGTAATCGTAACGAATGCTCATGATGGTGATCGTTGGGAAGGGAGTAAGAATAAGACCTGAAGAGCGGTGAACTCTTCAGGTCATGATATGTGGGGCTGTGGCTGCAACTAAGTTCTCCAACGTAGTAAGTTATGCGGTGGGCCAGACATTCCTGTCTGGCCTGCACAGACAAGAATGTCTGTGCCCCCTAATTTCTAATGTAGAGGCACTTAGTATTACTTCAGCTTCATCTTCATGGTCTGGCTCACGTTCGCTGTGCCGAACTGTCCCATTTCCATTTCGCTGACAGTCTTGACGCTGATCTCCTGGATTCGGCCCTTGGCGTTGTCAAACAGCGTGTTGCCAGAGGCTTCTTTGGTCTTCATGTTGATTTGCATCGGGGCGTTGGGATCAGGCTCCATCTTCATATCCATCTTCATGTCGATT
This sequence comes from Gemmatales bacterium, assembly GCA_035430005.1. Classification (GTDB taxonomy): domain Bacteria; phylum Planctomycetota; class Planctomycetia; order Gemmatales; family HRBIN36; genus JAEUIE01. The sequence continues at coordinate 21,879 of DAOMFV010000016.1, read as the reverse complement.
TTGTCGAACTCGCCCGATTTTCCAACATAGGTGTACTTGGTGTTGTTTTTCATGGTGCCCATGGCCCCAAGCTTCATATCCATATTGCGGTTCCAGGTAGTTTCGCCGGCGACAGCAACTTCCTTAGGCAGGATCAAAGACGATTGATTGAACATGTTCTTGAGGGCATCCTCGGAGAACATATTGCCGCCGAACCCGCCGGCAGCGCCGCCGCTGATGTTCTTGAGTTCATCGATCAGTTTTTCAGGCATCTTGAAATCGCTAACCTCGCCACGGGTATTCATTGTCATTTTCATTTCGCCTTCGGTCATGGCTTTGAAGATGCCTGCCATCGCTGCGAGGGGGCCATCAGGCTCCTTATCGCTCTTGGAATCGTATTCCATCATCCCGATAGGGCCGCCTTCCATGGTCATCTTCACACGGTCGATCTTCTGTTTGATTTTGGCGGTCCCGGTTGCGGTATCGACCGAATCGACTGCCTGGGTCATCTCGAACATCATGTTCATCTTGATTTCGAAGTCCTGGCCATTGACTGACATCTTCATGTTCTGCGCCTGTTCCATGACGTAGCTGTTCTTTCCGCCAGGCGCAAACTTGTAGCGGAGTTCCTGTCCCTGGCCCCATGCAGATAATGAAGCGATGAACGTCAGGAGCAGGGAACAACAACACTTCATGCGAAACGACATGGCTTGACTCCATAAGGTGGGAAGGCTTCACCTGCGACGTCTATTTTAGAAGAAAGTGACGGTGGAAACAGCAGTGGCAGGAAAGAATGAGATCGACTGGATTCAGTTCAGGCCGGGATCGGTCGGCTTGATGCGGATGCCCAGGGCATCATCCAGGACTTTGCCGGACACCTCAGTCATGCAGGCTTGCCAGAGGTTTTGGTCTTTCGTCCAGAAGAGGTGCTCGGATCGTGCGGGGATGACGTGCCAGGATTCTTCTTCGAGTTCGTCTTCAAGTTGATCAGGCCCCCACCCGGCGTAGTTAACGAGGAACAGCGTCGGTTCCTGGTGCTTGCGGATGAGTTCCGTCAAATGATCGGGAGCCAGGGCACCATAGATGCCGGGCATCACTTCCATATCAGCGAGTGATTTGATGGTATGAGCGGCAGCGAGCGGGCCGGAGACAGGGCCACCCAGGTGCAGGGGCTTGTCCCAGGTGGAGGGTATTTCGAACACCTCCTGAGCGATATCGGCAATAGTCTTTTTTACGGGCTTGTTGATGATCACTCCCGCAGCACCATCCTTGGTGTGTTCAAAGATCAACACCACGGACTTGACGAAGTTGGGGTCAAGCAGTTTTTCTGAAGCCAGGAGGAGGTGGCCCTTAAGGGATTTCATGGGAGTATTGTAGGAAGAGCCAAATAGGTGTGCCTGGATTGCAGGCCCAAAGGGCCGTTACCTTGACAATCTGAAGCGCAAGCGAGGGGGGCGCTGCAATCGCAAGGTCCCCTCGCTTGCGCTTCAGGCTGTCGCGGCTAATCGTTTGAGTAGTTCCAGCGCCTGGTCACGATTCGTAATGGTCTGGTTCAGTTGCTCGTTACGCACCGCATCGAGCAGTTCCTTGAAGCGGGGGCCGGGTTTGATGCCTAGCTCTGCGACATCCTGACCGGTGACCAGGGCGGGGGGCTGTAGGTCATCCATCGACCAGTGCTGCAATCGCTCCAGGCAATAATCATGTCCCTCACGAGACCAATGTAGACCCTGAATACCTGCATCCAGCAGTGCCAGCAGGTCGACACGCTGCGGATGGGCCAGTATGGGCTTGAGCTGCGCCCAGGGAAGTCGATGGGCTTCGCGCAATACATCCAAAGTCAGCACCAAGTATTCCACATGAGCAATCTCAGCGGAAGAGAGCCTGAAGTGACTGCCAAGCGATTCATGCAACTCGCTCTTGAGCAATAGCTGCGACGAGCGCAACTGACGCTGCACATCGAGAAGCAAGGCAGCCCAGGCTAGTGGAAAGCTCACTTCCGCCGGGAGGTTATGCACCAAGCGGAACTCGAACGGGCTATCAGGAGTGATTTCGGTGGGCCAGGCGAACTCGGTCAGCAGCGTTTGCAGCAGCTTGAGTTGAGTGAGGTAGTGCAAGGCCTTGAGCCGTTCCTTGTGGATCAGCATCTTCTTGAGTTCTTCGGTGATTCGTTCCGCACTCACCTGCTTGAGATGTGCGTGCATCATCTTGATGGCATCGGCGGTCTTCGTGTCCAGATCGAACGCCAGCCTGCTGACGAACCGGATGGCTCGCAACATACGCAGCTTGTCTTCCTCGATACGCTGAACCGGATCGCCGATGGCTTTCACGATACGCAGCTTTAAATCAGCCTGGCCGCCGACGTAGTCGATCACTTCCTCTTTGAGGGGATCGTAGAATAGGCCGTTGATGGTGAAGTCGCGGCGGAGGGCATCGTCCTGCGGGGTGCCATACTTGACGCTGTCGGGATGGCGGCCATCGCTGTAGCTGCCATCGCTGCGGAAGGTGGCGACCTGCACATGGAGGCCCGGTTCATCGCCGAGCACTTCGATGACACCGAACTGAGCGCCGACGGCGAGGGTTCTGCGGAAGAGCTTGCGTACCTGGTTTGGAGTGGCATCGGTGGCTACATCGTAGTCGTGAGGGGTGCTGCCGAGCAGCATGTCGCGCACGCAGCCACCTGCCCACAGCGCGGTGAAGCCTGCCTCACGCAGATGGCTGACGATCTGCAGCGCAAACTGCTTCATCGATGACGGGCTGGGGTGCGTCGTTTTGAATCCAGATGGCGAGTTGATTGCGGCCATAACGGCGAACATCCCACAGATCAGCTTCGGGTAACAGCTTGGCGTCGAAATCGTCGTCGGTCTGAAGGACGATGCTGGAGCCGACAGCGACTTTGCTCTTCAAAATGGTAACCATCCAGATGATGGCCTCTTTGTGCGTTTCGATATCGGTGTAGGGTGGACCGAGGAAGTAGTTAGCCGGCACCGTGGGGATCGCCCCCTTCTCGATCCAGCGATAGGCATCGATCTGCAGCACTCGGGTTCGATCAGCGACGCCGAAGGTTTTGGCGTGCTTGAGAATCGCCTGCACTGCCAGGCCGTCCTTTTCGATGAAGGTGGTCTGCCCGGCTCCCCGGCTCAGCGCTTCCAGGCCCACCGCACCGCTGCCGGCGAAGATGTCGTAAAAAGGGGTGTCGGGGATGACGTTGGCCAGGATATTGAACAACGCACCACGAGCCCGGTCGGACATGGGCCGCAGGTTCGGATCGAGTTTGACGTCGATCTTCCGGCCTCCCAATTCACCAGCGATGATGCGGACGCGATACTGCACTTAATACCTCAGGATCGTTAGAAGTAAGTGTAAGAGTTGTGGCAGGGGGCAACGGAGTACCGTTGACCCCTGCCACGCCCCCATTAGCATGAGTTTGACACATCACCATTATACGTCGTTCACGATGTTCTGTAGGAGGATAACGTCGGCACACTTGAGTTCCGAGGGGGCTATGGTTAGGATAGATAGACCTGCCAGCGATCCTGCCATTTGATCCCACCTGTGAGCTTGTACGATGCTGCGTTTCTTGGCTTCTCTTGTTGTTTTTGTCTGCGCCTCCTCTTCGCTATTCGCACAACCTACGCCCCGGTTGACGATAATCAGTCCGCTGGGTGGTCAGGCGGGGACCAGTGTGCAGGTGACGATCACCGGAGTCGATCTTGAGGATGTCACCAGTTTGATGATCTTCCCGGCTGGGTTGACTGTTGAGCGGATACCTGCACCACCCAAGGCTGAACCGGCTAAGTCGGAACCGACGAAGAAGACGGAGCCGGGTAAGAAGACGGAGCCTGCCAAGAAAGAAGAACCTGCCAAGAAGACTGAGCCTGCACCGAAGCCGGAGTTCCTCCCCAACCAGTTCATCATCAAGATTCCCAAGGATATGCAGCCCGGCAATTTCGATGTCCGGGCAGTGGGGGCGTTTGGCATTACCAACCCCCGTACCTTTGTCGTTGGTGAACTTCCGGAACTAATGGAGAAGGAACCAAACAACGATGTGCCCCAGGCTCAGGCAATTGCTCTCAATACGACGGTGAATGGCACTATCTCAGCGCCGAACGATGTTGATTATTTTTCTGTCACCTGCAAGAAGGACGAGACGGTACTGGTGCATGTGGCAGCGGAGAGTATTGACAGCCGGCTGGAACCCGATGTGAGGGTCTTCAATACCGCCGGTCGGCTGATGGCGGCTAATCGTCCTCGGGCTGAACCCGATGGTTTCTGCCAGTTCACCGCAGCCGCTGAAGGCGTCTATTACATACGTCTTTGTGCTCATGCCCATGTGGAAGGTAATGCTGAATCGTTCTATCGGTTGAGCGTATCCACCCGGCCTTATATTGAGGCGATCTATCCCAATGTCGTCGAGCCGGGCAAGGCTGCGTCGGCGACATTGTGGGGGCGGAATCTGGTGGGGGCAACGGTTGATCCACAGTTCAAAGTTGGCGGCCTGCCCGTTCAAAAGTTGAACGTTACTCTGGCTCCGCCGAGCGAGGCATCGGCGACCCAGCAACTGGTTGGTTCGCCCTGGTCGCCTCCGAATCGGGGTGGGCTGGATGCCTACTTCTACCGTGTCAAGAACGCCAGCGGCTGGTCGAACAGTGTGCCCATCGCCTATGCCCACGGGCCGGTGATCCTGGAGAACGGCGACCATGCCACCAGCGCCAAGGCTCAGCAGGTGCCTGTGCCTTGCGAGATATTTGGCCGCATTGAGCGGGCCAATGATCGGGACTGGTATACGTTCAACGGGAAGAAAGATGAGGTGCTTTCGATTGAAGGGTTCGCAGAACGTATGGGGATTCCCATCGACTTGTACTTCGAGGTGCGTCGGGACAACGGTGCGCTCGTCGGCGAGTTCGATGAGAATCCTGATCAGACAGCGTATCATCGCTTCTTTTCCCGGACCGATGATCCCAGCACACGAGTGACATTGCCTGCGGATGGCAAGTATCTTCTGATGGTCAGTAGCAGGGATGCTACTCTTCGTGGCGACCCTCGGTTGACGTATCGCATCAGTTTGCACAAGCCCCGGCCTGACTTTCGTGCAGTGGTCGTCGATGCTCATCCGACCAATCCCGGTTCGATGCGGCTGGTTCCGGGCAGCAGGCAGCATGCGGACATCATTCTCTATCGTAAGGATGGCTTCACCGGGCCGGTTACGCTCAGTGTTGAAGGGTTGCCTGCTGGGGTGACTTGTAGTTCGGCAATTGTAACAGCCGGGGCAATGACAGGGTCGCTGGTGTTCAGCGCAACTGACAAGGTCGCTGAGTTTAACGGAGCCATTACTATCAAAGCCAGCGCCACTATCGATGGCCAGGCGGTCACTCGTGAAGTGCGGTCAGGCTGTCTGATCTGGCCTAATGCGAATGAAGCCGCCAATGGTCCAGGCATCAGTCGGCTCTGCCGATCGACTGTTCTGGCGGTGAGGGCAGGTCAGCAACCGTTTAAGATCACTCAGCCGAGCGATGCTTTGGCATTGCCTGTTGGCGGGAGTCAGAATCTCAAGCTGAAGGTCGAACGGCTGACACCCGAAGCCAAGCAGCCGATCGTCTTGAACGCAGTACATCTGCCAGCGGGAGTGACGTTCAATAACAACAATCAGCCTTTGACGATCCCTGCTGATAAGAACGAGATCGAAGTGAAGCTGCTGATACAAGGCAACAGCGCTGTGGAACAGTTTCCACTGGTACTGCGAGGCGTCGCCCAGGTACCGTTCGCCAAGGATCCCAAAGCGAAGCAGAAGCCGAACACGCAGATGGCGGAGACGGCCAGCGTGACCAATGTCACGGTCTATCGCAAGGTAGTTGATATCGTGCTTCCCGCTACTACGTTCGATCTGAAACAAGGTGAAGAATTGACGATTCCGATCAAACTGAACCGTTTGCATGGCTACCAGGGGCCGATCAACGTGCAGGCGCAGGGCTTGCCTAAAGGGGCTACCGCTGCTGCCATCACCATCGCCGAGAAGGTGAACGAAGGGAAGCTGGTCATCAAGGCAGCCAAGAACGCTGCGGAGACCAAGGCGGGGGCGGTGACGCTTCGCGGGAGTGGTAGTGCTATGGGAATCACACTGAATAGCGATGTGAAGCTGAGTCTAAACTTGATCAAATAATGGGAGAGGCGAACGGCAGGCAGTCAGGCCTCCGTGGAAGCGACGGCAGCTTGTCACCGCTCCCTCCTCACCCCCAACCCCTCTCCCTCCAGGGGAGAGGGGAGAAAAGACAGCAGTGTTGTTAAGTATCTACTACTTGTCAGGTATCGGCGGGGTGGGCACATTCAGGAACGGTGGGGGAGTCTGAATACCCGGGGTCGTCGTCACTTGCTTGAGCTTGGCTGCCCACGACTGATAGAGTTGAGCCAGGCCGGAATCGGCGGAAGTCAACTTCGTTTTTCGTTCTTTGGAATCCTTCACCAGAGGATGATCTTTCCATTCGTTGCTGCCCGCAAACTTCTCGATGACCTTGTCATAGAAGCCGACTGCTCTGGTGAGTTCGCCGAGGTTCTCGTTGGCACGGGCAGCGCCGATCAAAGCCCGCAGTTGAATATCACTGTTGCTGGCGATGACGCTCACGTCTTCATACTGCTTGGCGGCCTGCTCAAACTCTTTGAGAGCTGACTGGGGGTTGATGAACAGAAGGTTGAACCCTTGATCGAATGACTTATCAGCGATGCCAAGCTGAATAGCCTGCCCGGCCGGGCCGGATTTGGCGCTGACGCTCAAGTCTTCCAGGCTGTTCCGCTTTTCGTAATACTGGGTCCAGGCACGAGAGACCCGGCTGGCGGCAGTGCCTGACCAATACCAGTAGACCACCCCCAGCACTACCACCAGCCCGATCATGAGCAGGATCATGTTCGAGGGGCGCTTGATGCCGGTCGTGACCTGGTTCAATCCCTTGACGAGATCATTTTCCTGCAAACGATGCCGTTCTTCAGCCTTCATTGCGATTTCCTGAACGAGAGACCATTAACATCTTAGATGGACATGCGGGCGGGTCAATGGGTGTTAGCCCAACCCAGCGCTACGGCAAACGAACAGGAAAATCGTGGCAGGGGTCAGTTGAACTCAACTGCCCCCTGCATTTCGGTGAAGGTGTTGCACATTTCGCAGGGGTCAGCGGAGTACCGCTGACCCCTCCCACGGTTTCAAGTCATGTGGTTGTCGCCGGCTTCGCAACCATGATAGTCTTAGGCTTCTTCCTTACCGCTTCCTTTCGTCCGCTCAGCACCTCGTAATGCCGGCACACCCACCAGAACATCCAGATCAGGTTCAGCATGATCATCGTGGCATAGATCACTTGCAAGGTGCTCCAGATGATTCCATAGCGTTCTTGTGGGCTGTACTGAAACTCTACCAAGGGCATCATGATATGGACAGCGGGATGAATCCCCATCAAGGGCAACTCTCGATCATCATGCCCAACTACCCAGCAGGTAAAGAGAAGGGCCAGCGACAGGTGGAACACCGTAAGGAGGAAGGTGACCGTAAAGGCATTCTTCTTCCAGCGAAAGAAGAGCCAACTGAGTGGCAACAGAATCAGACAAACGACCCAAAGAATAGCGATACCATCTTGTCGAAACATGCTGCTCAGCATCGGTGTGACGATCACCACGATGATGGGGAACGTAAAGCTGGCCAACAGCGCCCCGGCTATGCCACGGGCCGCCAGCGAACAGGCAATGCCATGAAGCACCGCCAGCATGATGAGCAGGGTTCCTATCACAACTGATATCACCGTGCCGATGATCGAAGCCGTGCCCATAGCGAGAAAGAAGAGCATCATCACGATGATCAGTAGGTACGTTTTCTTGATATGCCGCCAACTGGCCAGGAAGGCGCCCTGAATGACTTCCCACGGTTCCATCGGCGTCACCAGCACGAACTCGAAGAACCCCTTGCGGCGGTCATTGATGATCGAGACGCCCCCCACCAGGCTGGCAATGATCGCCAGTCCCAGCCAGATAAAGCTCATGAAGATCATGACCGATTCACGATGCTTGAAGAAGTTATCTTCGAGCCAGAGGAGAAGACCCAGCACAAAGATCACCAGAATCCATCCTCCCAGTTGAGCGCGCTGCAGATGCTGTTCCCGATCGTAGACCCAGGCCCGCCGGGACCGCTCCCACAGGGGATTGTTGATCGGCATCCACAGCCAGCGGTCAGTCTGGCTCTTGGGGAGCAGCTTGAGCAATCTTGAAGTGATCGGCTTCAGGATCAGAATGCTGCCGATGAAGGTGATAATCTTCCGCAGCCCCCTGGCGAACTTGCGTGGCCCTGGATCGATTCGCACATTGCGGATGGCGAGGAAGATGAGTAAGAGCGACCAGAGTAGCGGGAAGATCAGCAGGTAGTAGAAGTACCAGGAGCCAAGTTCCGTTTGAAGCTGCATGGCCAGCGTATCGCTCATCGCTACGGCGAAGGAGGCAACCGGGTTCATCAACCCGACGACAACGAACCATATCATCTGCCACCAGCGGTAGGATTCCATGGACATAGCCGTCGTAGACCTTAAATAGGCCTGAATTAACTCTACGCCTAAAGCTAGGATCATCGGCACGATGATCAGCCAGCAGAGCAGCCACCAATAGGTGCGAACCAGTGCCCCCAGCGTCGTTTTGGTGGTCGTCGAGAAGTAGATGGCAGTGGCACTGACGTAGAGCACCAGGAGTAACGTCGAGATCATGCCATAGAAGAATACCTGCACATTCACGCCGCCAAAGAGCATGGTCAGCGCTACGATGGGAATGCCGCTGACGATCAGCATCAACATCGAGACGACGCGGCTGCCCAGCTTGCCGAAGATGATTTCCCGGTTGCTGAGCTGCGTGGTGAAAAGCAGATCGAGTGTTTTCTGCTCCCGTTCGCCGGAGATGACGCCGGTGAGGAAGAAGGGGACGAACAGGAACACCGTGAGGTACTGCACCCACAAATAGCTGAGGAAGAAGACTTCGGCCATCTTGGCCAGGCTGGCGGTGGTCAACCCGCCGGTCATGGCGATGCGGAATCCCCAATTCTGATAGACGATGAGCAGGACGATCAGCACCAGCCCGCCGAAGAGGACGCGGTTCTGGTAATAGCGCCAGCGCCGGGCCATCTCGACCAGTTCCTTGGCGAAGATGGGGCCGAAGAGATCGGTGATGAGGGAAAGCATGCTTGCGTTCCGAGGAGTGATGCTGTCTTACGATAACAGAAGGAGGAGCCAGTAGCCAGAATAATGGGGGAGAAGGCGATTCACCATGACAGCCTGAAGCGCAAGCGAGGGGGGGACCTCGCGATTGCACGCGCCCCCTCGCTTGCGCTTCAGGCTGTCATGGCTGGCGTGTTGGGCTGTCATCGGAAGTTCAACTTACTCACTGTTTACCCAGCCTGCCTGACGTTCAGCGCTGGTGCGGGGCGGATGGGAGTAGTCGTGTTTCCCTGCTCCTGCACTCCTTCGGAACCGCGTGTGCGCGCCTGGTTTTCCTGGGCTTTTTGACGATCTGCCTTTCTGATGAGGTGTCGCATGAGCATGTTCTGGGTGGGGCCGAAGTGGGGTTCGCCGTTGATATCGAGGTTCCTCAGCTTGGCCTTGCTCATGGCTCGTTGGAAGGCGGGCTTGGTGATGCCGGCACGGGTGATGTGGTTTTCGAGCTCGATCTTGGGCATCGGTCTGCCGTCGAGCAGTTTCTCGGCAAAGCTGATGATCCGCTTATCTTCATCCATGATGTGCTGTGGTTCCGGTACCCAGGTGGCGGTGCTGCGGCTGGGGCGGACATGTTCGTGCGGATCGGTGGTGTTGAACGAGACGATGCCGTTCGGACTGATGTTCACATGCGTTTGCCCGCCGGTGGGGCCACGCAGGTTCTTGGCGACGGTGACGACCCTGGTGGAGGGATCGGTGGGGTGCCAATGCATGGTGAGGCCGAAGTGAGCGGTGTCGGAGCCGATGCGGGTGAAGGGGCCATACTGGCGGTTTTCGTGCAGGCCGTTTCTGCGGGGGATGATCAGGGTGCAGTCGTGGGTGTGAGCGAGGGTGCGCAGGCCGGTCCAGAGTTCGATCAGTTGTTTGGTGTCGGTCTCGCCGCCGAACTGGAGGATCTCTTCAAGGGAATCGATGAGCAGGGCCATGGGGCGATGTTCTTTGAGGATGTTCTCGATGGAGAGCAGAAGATGGGGCGCGAACGAGGCGAGAGGTTCGGGTTCATCGGAGGCGGGCTGGTACTCGATGCCACGAATATAGTCGTAGTCCGGCTCTTGATTGGCGAGGAACTCGGCGACGAGGCTGCGCTGCTGGGGCGAGGTGAGCACCAGGATCAGTCTCTCGTCGTCATCGCTTCGCAGCACACCGAAGCAGGTAGCCAGGGTGGCAGTCATCAGCGATTTGCCGACGCCGGAGTTGCCATCGAGGAGGACGAGTTCGCCCCGTGGGATGAGGTTGGGGAAGAGCCAGCGCTGCTTCTGGATGGGGGTCGTCGGGGCGAGGGAGATGGGTTCGGGCATGGTGGCACCTCGGATAGTGTACGTTTGTTATCTACGTTAGGGATGTACACTGGGAGGTGGCGAGGGGTGTGTGTTGGGTTTTGAAGTGTTTGGAGGGTAGTGTGTCTCAGGGGGTCTCTGGGTGTCTCAGTATTGAAGTTGTGGTACTGTTGTAAGCATTTTGTCCAAAATGGACGGATTCCACAACATGCCATTGCATAGTGTGTTCTTTTCCAGTTTCACGATTGACAGTACTGTGGATGTCGTCTATCTCCTTCCGGGCAGGAGATGTATGTTCCGCCATAGACATTTATTACTGATCAGTCTGACACTTGCTGCGTCTAGTGGTTGCATTATCGTCCCTGTTCCCTACTTGCATCCGTCTTTTATTCCCGCTCAGGAAGTACCGGCAGGCGATGACATCCTTGTAGTTAAGATCACCCAAAGGGAAACGTACACTGCGGTGGGATTTCCCTGTATCCCATACCAATGTAAGGATCGTGCAATCGAGTTGGTGCCAATAGAGGATGGCCATCTACCTGCACAGATCCAGGCTAAACCAGAATGCTTCCTTGGTTACTTTGGCATCAGCATGGTAATAATTCCCTTGCCAGGCTATCGCTGGGATCATGACACCATTTCGTTGCGAGTTTATCGGCGCGGCCATCAAACCCAAACCCTGAAAAGCTGGGAATGGTCTGATTTATCGTGGAAACCCGCGAGCGGTTGGGAAGAGCGCGAACTCGCCATCGACCAAATCTTCTGTGCCGATTCGTCTGAGAAGTGGATGGAGAATATCGAGTGTCAGAACTGGTTCTCAGAAAAGAGTAGTTGGGTGGAAGTAGAGAATAGCCTTGCAGTGAAGACAAGGATTCAGCAGAGTTTGCTACGAATCGCTCTAGAATATCTGCGGTTGGAAGAAGAGCTGAACCAGACGCCTGATCATGATCTCCAACTGCAACGTGTTCAGAGCAAACGAAAGCAATTGCTCTGCCTGGCATCCGCAAGCCTTACCAAGCCAGGTGAAAGTTTCTGGGGTTCCACGACTCAAGCAGCCTGTACCGAGGAAGTAGCTATTGGCGCTGCAGTGGATATTCAGCAGGCACAAGAAAGACTGCAAGCCAATGGCATCGCTTCAGCGGTAGTTCTTAAGGACTCTATCTACTTGTACGTCCCCAAAGAGGACTTCAATGCCGCGTCTGCTCTTCTGCTCACGTATGAAAGCAGGAAGTCCGTTCGACTAATTATTCGCTCGCCAAGAGTATCAGAGTGAGTTTCTGGAATGTCTTCGGGCACCCGGAGCATCAACTCGGGTGCCTTAACTTGTGGTGCTCCACTAACTATGCTTGCCCTGACTATGGCACCGTTCTCAAGGGAGTTCGATGACATGTCTCTTTACGTTCATGGATTCTTATCGTCGCAGCATAGTTAGCCGACGTACCGGCAAACTATGGCACCCGAGCCCCACCATTGTCTCGCCAGAGCGGTGCGGCTCGCTGAGTACAGCTCGACACACCCTACTTCTACTTGCCGCCGAACGCATTGACTATTCTCTGGGCCATTTCTTTATTCATCGTCTCGACGTAGGCATGCTTGGAGACCTCGCTGGTAATGAACGGGGCGCTGATGACCTTGCCATCTACCAGGACAGCCAGCCGCTTATTCATTAACTGCCTGGTGAGGGCCTTCATTTTCCTGGCTCCCTCATTGGTCAGAGTCAGGTGAACAACATAGGAACGGGCTTGAGGGGGTTTGTCCAGCGTCGCTGAAAGGATGTCTTTGTTATCCAGTTCCACTTTCTTGTGGAGATAGATCTTGTCGTTCATCATGGGGTCATCCGCTTCGGTTAATCCCGCAGCGGGCTTTGTTTCAGCGCGGCGGAATTCAATCTGGGCTGGGGCAGGGGCCTTATCGTCATTCAGTCCCAGAGTTCCTGTCAGGGCCACGAGCATGGGTATGAGATAAATCATTTTCCACCGTCGAATTAGGATCCCTTTCCGTTCATCATTCTATGTGGATGGCATTCATTGAGTTCTTGTTTGTCATTAACTACGGCACCGACCAGCCGCCGTCGGCCATGAGGTTGGCACCGGTGATGAAGCTGGATTCGTTCGAACTGAGGAAGAGGATCGTTGAGGCGATTTCTTCTGCCTTTGCCACGCGGCCCATGGGATGGAGGTTGCAGGCTATCTCCAGGGTGCTGCCGGCGTCGTTGAAGCGATCGTACATTTCGGTGATGACGACGCCGGGGGAGACGCTGTTGATGCGGATGCCCTCTTTGGCGGTTTCCATGGCAGCGGCGCGGGTCAGCCCGATGACGGCGTGCTTCGAGGCACAGTAGACGCTCATGCCTGCCGCACCAACCACCCCGGAAACGGAGGCGACATTGACGATGACGCCGCTCTGCTGTTTCTGCATAACGGGGATTTGGTGTTTCATGCAGAGCATGACGGCGAGGACGTTGCAGTTCATGACGTTCTGGTAGTTCTCGACCGTTTGTTCGGTCAGGGGTTTGAAGATGTCGCCCTCGATGCCGGCGTTGTTGATGGCGATGTCGAGCCTGCCGAAGGTGGCGAGGGTTTGGGCGATGAGCGTCTTTACGTGGTCTTCGTCGGTTACATCGGTAGGGACGAAGAGGGCGGAGCCGCCGGCGGTTTCAATTTCCTTGACGAGTGCCTGGCCTTCAATGGCACGTCGTCCGGCGGCGACGACTTTGGCGCCTTCACGGGCGAAAGCAAGGGCAGTGGCACGACCGATGCCGGAGGTGGCGCCGGTGATGAGGGCGACCTGGTTAGTGAAGCGGGGCATGGGAGTTCTCAGGAGATAAAGGAGCTAGAGGTCAGGAGCCACTAGCCAGAATATCAATTGGAGGGTGGCGATGTTTTTTACGGCGATGAGCGCAGTAGGGTGGGTCGAGCGCTAAAGCATCCCGTAACAAGCTCGCTCGCATATCCAAGAGAGCCCCACCGTTGTCGCGACAAATCGGTGCGGCTCGCTGAGTACAGCTCGACGCACCCTACCTGATACCTGGAGCGCTTTGCTCAGATCGTCTCACACAGGCGACTTCTCGGAACTCGCTGCCCGGGCTACTGATTCAATGGAGATGGCACAGACGGCTGCTCCGTAATCCAGGTCGATATTCTCCATAGTGTCGTGGGTATCGTGGTAACCGGTGCGGTTGATGTCGTAGTTCTCCATGAACAGCACGCAGGGGACGCCGACATCGGAGAAGATTTGGCCGTCAGTATTGAAGAGGGTGCTTTTGGGATCGGAAGTTACTCTGACGTGGCCGGAGAGTTCAAGGAACGGGGCCGTCTCTGGGATGGCTGCCCCGTGAGGACTACGGCGGCTTCGGGGCAGGCCGAGTCGTTTTTGACTTTTGTTCCAGTAGGGCACGGAAGCGTTCCAGGTCTCGCCGGCAAGATGCGCCTGGTAGGCCAGCCACATCGAGGCAGGATCGTTGCCCGGAGAAATCTGGAAGATGTCACGCTCATGGTCGTGGTTGTGAGCGATCATGTCAGAAACATACAGACCGCGCACCGTAACCTTTGACAAGTCCTTCGACTTGCCGCCTGGCAAGCGCATTTTGAGCGACCGACTGACGAGCCTGGAGGCGAGCGCTCTGGCGCCGAGGCAATCGGAAGGAAATTCCTCACCGGTCAGATGGACGAGCCAGACGTCACATCCGAGTTTACCCTGGCGGCTCATCTCCAGGAAGATCGGAGCGGCGAGCATCAACGAGGCCGTCGCGGAATAATTGTCATCAGCGCCGCATGCCGCCAGCCGCGCTCCGGTGCCTCCTCGCTCCTTCTCGTACTTATCTTCCATGTAGGCGGTATCGTAATGATCCGCCATGATGACAGCTTCACGACGATTGCGGCCTGGGATCATGATCAGCAGATCACGTTCAGCCCGCTCCTTTTCGTTCTTGCGCCAGCCACCCATCCAGGAATAGTCGGCATCGGTTCGCCATTGGAAAGGGACATCGCCCGCCAGAGCCTTGCCCGACATCCGTGCCGATTTGATCAGCTTCTGGTAATAGGCCAGGAGATGATCGCCCAGGTCGTCGAGTTGACGCTCGCTGTAGGGAATTACCTTCTGGGTCGCTTCGTCAAGGACGCAATCGGCATTGTTCTTGTTGATGAGCGGCGATTCGGCCAGTGAGGCAATCGTCTTCCAGTAATCGAGTTCGAAAGACCGATTAGCTGTTTGAGCGTAGGTCAACGATTTGGGGACCTTCTCCTCCTTGGCGGTTTTCGGCTTGTCTGGATCAGGCACAACGATTTCTCTGATGCGTGTTGCCACCTGGCTGGGCAGTTTCGAGAGCCATCGTTCGCCCGCTCCCTCACGATCAAGCCCCATGATGCGTCGTGCAAAAGTGATCGGCAAGGGCTTGGCGCCAAACAGGGCATAGGCGTGGGTGAGCTTGCGGACATTGCGGACTTCGATGGGCACCTGGCGTTTGCGCGTGTAGTCCTCGCCTGCCAGGGCAGCTAAGATGACGTCGCGTTTCTGCATGCGCGGCCATAGTTCAACAGCCCGATTCAGTTTAGGCTTGGCCGCGTCGTAGGCTGTCAAATATCCCAGTGGCGCGTCAGGCAGGACGGTAGCTTTACCTTCGGAATTGCGATAGGCCACCAGAGGGCGGTGCCAATAGACCTCGTGCCTGCCGACCTGCATGGCCGGGAAGAGGAAACGATACCCGAACACGCCGCCAGCCTGCACCGTCCGCATCGCTTTTCGTATAGCCGATGGTGAGGCGTGGGGGCCGTCGAGGAGCAACTCAGCGTCCTGGTTCCAGATCTGGACATTGCGGGCCATGGGCTTGCCATAGAGTCCCATGTCCTCCGGCACGGTGCTGAACCATACATTGAGAAGCGATGATTCCTTGCCGATCAGTTCGATCTGATCCTGATCGCGCAGGATTTTCTGCCAGCGGTGCGTCCGTTTGAAGGTGTTGCGCAGATGGCCGGCGGCGTTGGTATACTCAGGCTGGTTGCTGTTGGGTTGATGGAACACACCAGCTTGAGGGACACGAATGCCGATGGGCGATTCATGGTAATCGACATTGGCCAAGAGGGGGATTTGCAAGCCGAGGGGCAACTGGGGGTAGATTTGACGGGCGCGCTTGACGCCCCAGAACACCAGGCTGCCTGGAAAGGGGAGCAGAACCAGTTGACCTTTCAGGTAAGCTTGCTTTACCTCAGCGGGCAAGCGAGTGAATGGTCGAAAGGTCACCAGGTATTTCACGCTTTCGATCGGTTCGTCAGCTCGAAACAGGAATGGCCTGGCCCAGGAGGGTAAGTCTCCCTCATTCCAGAAAGGGAAATCGGGCTGATCGTCGGGTAGAATCCGCAGCCCGGCTAATCGAAGTCCATCGGCGTTTGAAACGGATAGGCCAAAGGCAGCATTCAGCAATCGACAGAAAAAGTCGATGCCAGCATCTGCTGGAGCTTCGACACCTGGTGCGGTATAGAAGCTCTTCCAAAAGGCTTTGCCCGGCCCTTGCTCGCTATTGCCAAAAAGGGTCCAGCGGACACGGCCTTTGTCATCCTGTGTTCGGGAAAGGGCTAAGGGCAACAGAAGAACACACGGATCGTTATCAAGGTGTGCTTCTTCTATTTCGGGGGACCAGTAGGGATTATCCTGACTGATGTGCTTGGGCAAACCGGTATCGGGGTTGCCATCCTGCAGGCGTTTGAGCCGTTTCAGGAGGTCTTTGGCGATCTGGTGAAGTCCTGGTTGGAGTTCCAACGCTTCGTCAAACTCATGGACGTTCCAGCCGTAGGGATCGTCTTGCGAAAACTGATAGGTGTTGATTTGTGCTGGGCCGTATGGCTTCCAGCCAACACGGGGTGGCGGAAGGAACTCCGAATAGGCATGGATGTGGTAGTCAGCGTTTCCTTGTAGATAGTCCTTTTCTGGAATTAATGCAGGCCAGCCGGTGAGTGGCATCGATCTATCTCCGTGATCTACAGAATGAAAGAGACGGTAACAAACACCTTGCCAAGCGCACGTTTTGCTTTTCTAAAGTATGTAGGTCAGCGCCTGCTTCAGGTAAACTGTTACTTTTGTCAGCTCAGATAGCCGGAATAGAGAACATCATTCGACAAAGCTTGAGTGGAGTCAAGAATAATCATCAGCAGGGGAGTAGCTGAAGTCGTGAGACTTCAGAGCGGCTGTATTACCACATTCATCATGAGGATCGAAGTTGAAAGGCGTTATGTTGTCAAAGCCCCGCCAAGGGGCGATTGGAACTTGTTCTCTATCCCCATCGCCCCTTGCGGGGCTCTGCTCCCTTCGTCCCTTCCTACTGGCAGCTAACGCAGCCAGCTACCACCCGGTCGCCCCTTATCAGGGGCTGAGCAGTTCCAACTACTTGACCCCCGCACTTTCTCCGTATTGACCCTCCATTCCTCCAAGCGTAAACTTCCTACGTCCATATACTTACAGTTAGTTCAGTGGGTCAGGATTTCGATCCTGGCGGCACGCTTGCTCATCAGGACAGGATTCCTGATCCGTTCTCATACCAAGGCAGGTCAGCGCACGATGTCTACAGCTCTGAAAGAACCCAAGATGGCTTCGATAACTAATACTACCAACACTACCGCGGGCGATGACAGCAGCCTGTGGGACAAAGTGGGCGATTTCTTTGGCGGCGTCTCCGAAGGGGTCAACGGTTTCCTCGGCAAGATGTTCGGCTCCAGCAACGAGCGAACCGTGCGGGGTTATGGCTTCCAGCGTTTGAAAGATCAGGATCCGCCCTACCGCATCACTCCCGGGTCGGTGCTCGATCAGATCAATCAGCTTGAACCGACGATGAAGGCAATGTCGGATGAGGAACTGCGCGGCCTGACTCCGAAGTTCCGAGCCCGGTTAGCTGAGGGGCAGACTCTCGATGATATTCTTCCTGAAGCGTTCGCAGCCTGCCGGGAAGCGGGGCGGCGTTTCAAGAACATGCGTCACTTCGACGTGCAGATGCTGGGCGGCATGGCGCTGCATCAGGGCAACATCGCGGAAATGGTGACGGGTGAAGGTAAAACGCTTGTCGCCACCGCGCCGGCCTATCTGAACGCTTTGATCGGTGGTGTGCATGTTATTACGGTCAACGATTACCTGGCCCGGCGTGATTGCGAGTGGATGACGCCTATCTATCAAGGCTTGGGCGTAACGGCGGGTTTCATCCAGACCGATATCGACCCTGATGGTCGTCGCAAGGCTTATGATTGCGACATTACTTACGGAACGAACAGCGAGTTCGGGTTCGATTATCTTCGTGACAACATGAAGCCTGCCCGCTGGGGCGATAACCGCTTCAACAAGTATCAGCAGCAGTGCCAGAAGGCTTTGAACTACGCCATTATTGATGAAGTGGATAACATCCTCATCGATGAAGCCCGCACGCCGCTCATCATCAGCGGCTCCGCGCATGGCAACATTGATCGCTTCAAGCAGGCTGATAAGATCGCCCGGCAACTGAAGAAGGACATTCACTTTGAAGTTAAAGAGAAGGAACGCTCCTGCCATCTTACCGAAGAGGGCATCCACTTCGCTGAGAAGCTGGCCGGTGTCGAGAGCTTCTACACAGCCGGCAATATGCACTGGCCCCACCTGCTCGATCAGGCGCTGAAGGCCCACAACCTCTATCACCGTGACAAGGAATATATGGTGATGGCCAGCGAGGAGCCTCACGAACGAGGCCGGCCCATCGTCGTCATCATCGATGAGTTCACCGGTCGCCCGATGTTCGGCCGGCAGTGGTCGGATGGCCTGCACCAGGCGGTGGAAGCCAAGGAAGGCGTGCCCATCAAGGAAGAGACACAGACGCTGGCCACCGTCACGCTGCAAAACTTCTTCAAGCTCTACAAGAAGCTGGCGGGCATGACCGGCACCGCCATGACCGAAGCGAATGAGTTCTGGAAGATTTACAAGCTCGATGTGCTGGCTGCTCCCACGAACCGCCAAATGCGTCGCAAGAACTTCCCCGACGTCGTCTTCCGCACTGAGAAAGAGAAGTGGAACGCCATCCTCGAAGAGATCATTGATGTGAACGGGAGTGGTCAACCCATCCTCGTGGGCACGACCGATGTCGCCAAGTCGGAACAGCTCAGCCGGCTGCTGAAGCTGCGTGGCATCAAGCACGAACTGCTCAACGCCAAGCCCGAGTTCGTGGCCAAGGAATCGGAAATCGTCGCCCAGGCCGGCCGCCGGGGCGCGGTGACTATTGCCACCAACATGGCAGGTCGTGGTACCGACATCATTCTCGGCGGCAATGCTGAGTACATGGCCTGGAACGAACTTCGTCACACCTATGAGACCCGTCTCGATGTACCGCCCGATATCTGGAAGACGAAGGTTGATGAGATTGAAGCACGGGAGAAGACGAAGGAAGAAGGCCGCAAGGTGGCGGAGCTGGGCGGGCTGCACGTGATCGGTACGGAACGACACGAATCCCGCCGTATTGATAATCAGCTTCGTGGTCGAGCCGGCCGTCAGGGTGATCCTGGTTCGAGCCGGTTCTACGTGTCGCTGCAGGATGAGTTGATGCGCATCTTCGCCGGCGAGTGGGTGGCTAACGTGCTCACCAGACTCGGCATGAAGGAAGGGGAAAGCATCGAAAGCAAGATGGTCTCCCGCCGTATTGAAGCGGCCCAGAAGAAGGTGGAAGAGCGCAACTTCGATATCCGCAAGAACCTCCTCGAGTACGACGAGGTGATGGATTACCAGCGCAAGCGCACCTACGGCTTCCGGCAGAAGATTCTCGATGGCGGCAACTGCAAGCTGATCATCGTCGACATGTTGCAGAACACCGTATCCAAGAACGTCGATCGCTTCATGGGCGACCGTTACGGCACCGAGGCGTTTGCCCGCTTCGCCAGCAATCGGCTCAACTGCGAGTTCGAAAGCAACGAGTTCGTTCGCCTGCCGTTCGAGGAGGCGGACAAGAACGCCAAGACCAAGGCGTGCCACAAGGCGGTCAACGCCATTCAGGACGCTCTCGAAGAGAACATGGATCCGGGGAGCGACGAGAGCGAGTGGAACTGGGAAGCCTTCGCCAAGTTCATGGAAGTGAAGTTCGGCGTGAAGACGACGGCCCGAGAGTTGAAGCAGATCGGTCGCGACAAGGTCATGGAGGTGCTGCTGCCCCGTGCCGAGAAGAACATCGAGGAGACCGACCTCAAGGAAGGCGAGCCGATGTTGTCGCAGGACTTCAGCCTGGAGTCGATCGTCAACTGGTTCAAGCTGAAGTTCAACCTGACGGTGGCGGTGAGTGAGTTGCGTGACCAGTCGGCGAGCGCGGTGAAGGTTCTGCTCAACGACAAGATCAAACAGTTGTATACCGAGAAGGAAATCGAGTTCCCGGTGAAGGTGCTGCTCCATCACTTCATGGGGCGTGATCAGTATGGCCAGCAGCGGTTTGATCCGCATGGGCTGCTCACTATGGCCAAGGAACGCTTCGCCGGGGCAGCCAGCAGTATTCCTGAGCAGGAGCTGGTCGTCAGTTCCAAGGAACGCATCGAGCAGATGCTGCAGGAAGTCAGCCGCAAGGCTTACCCGGCTGATGGGTATGATCGCATTGAAGAGCAGCTTGATAAGCACTTCGGCGCGACGGCCAGGAAGCTGAGCGAGGATGGGGCCAAGGAACTGGCTGGCTGGGCCAACCAGTCTCTCAAGCTCAAAGTGGAAGCGGCTGATCTCGCGACGTATCCCGAAGACCATGTTCGCCAGGTGCTGACGACTGCCTTTGACGATGTCTATCGCCCCGAGATGCAGTCGATGGAACGGTCACTGGTATTGAACGTCGTCGATTCGTCATGGAAGGATCACCTCTACACGATGGATTATCTACGCTCGGCGATCAGCTTTGTCGGCTACTCGCAGCAGGATCCGAAGGCGACCTACAAGGTGGAAGGCATGAAGGCCTTCGACGAGATGTGGGAAGGCGACCCGACGGCGGAGTACCAGGAGAAGGAAAGCATTCAGGACAAGATCACCGACTTGATCTTCCGCATGGAGGAGGCGATTCAGGATACGTCCGACGCGGTGCTGGCTCAGGCCCAGAGCACGAAGGAAGCAGCCAGCCGTCCGCTGCCCCCGCCGAAGGAGGGGAGCATCCGAGCGCAGCAGGATGAAGCGATTGCCAGCAGCCAATCGGGCGGCAAGGCTCAGCCGGTGCGGAACAAGGAACCGAGAGTGGGCCGCAACGATCCGTGCCCATGCGGTTCGGGGAAGAAGTATAAGCAGTGCCACATGAAGAAGGATATGGCATAAGAAGGAGCCAGAAGCCAGAATAATGACGAGGAGTGGGTGCCATGGTTTGCGTGTACTCACGCTAACCATGCGGCCCTAGCGGTGGATTCAGACCATTAGCGAAAGGATTCGCTTTGTGCCGTGGTTGTTGAATGTGGTTTACCTGCTGATTGCAGTCCTGGCTGCGCCGTGGTGGTGGTGGCGGCGGTGGCGGGCGGGGAAACGGCTTGGCGGGGGTTGGGCGAAGATCACCGGTAACGTTCTCACATCAAAGAGCCGGGCGGCGTTAGCCCCCGGAGTGAGCGGGCAGCGCATCTGGCTCCACGCTGTCAGCGTTGGGGAAGTGCTTCTCCTGCAACCCGTCATCAAAGAGCTTAAGACCCAGTTCCCTCAGTGGGAAGTTTGGCTCTCGGTCACCACGGCTACGGGTAGAGAAGTCGCTGAGGAGAAGTACCCCGATCTGAACATCATCTGGTTCCCGTTCGACTTCACTTGGGCAGTGCATCGGGCGCTGAACCAGGTGCAACCCAAGCTCATTCTGCTGGCGGAGTTGGAACTCTGGCCGAACTTCATCAGCATAGCCACGGCCAAGGGCATCCCCGTGGTCGTGGTCAATGGCCGCATTAGCGAGCGCAGTTTCGAGGGGTATAGCCGGTTCCGTCGGCTGGTCTCGAAACTGCTGAACAAGATCGACCACTTTGCTGTGCAGCAGGAAGAGTATGCGGAGCGGTTGAAGTTGTTGGGGATGCCCGCTGATCGCATCGTCGGACACTCCACGGCCATGCAGGAGGTGTACAAGG
>DAOMFV010000016.1:0-338 GCA_035430005.1 Gemmatales bacterium | reverse complement strand
TCGGTGAAGTTTGATGGCGTGACAGTGGATCGCCAGGATGCCTCGGTGCAGAAGTTGCGTTCACTCTTCGGCATCACCGAGAAGAATCTCGTCTGGGTGGTGGGCAGCACGCAGACTCCCGAAGAAGCGTGGGCCGTGGACATTTATCAGAACGCCAGGAAGACCTATCCCAACCTGGTGCTGATCCTCGTCCCCCGCCATCAGGAACGCTTCAACGAGGTGGCTGAACTGATCACGAAGTCAGGCGAGAGCTTCGCCCGCCGCTCAGCACTGAACACTCCTGATAACTCAGCACTCAGGACTCAGCACTCAGGACTCTTTCTCGTCGATACCCTCGG
>DAOMFV010000015.1:0-62235 GCA_035430005.1 Gemmatales bacterium | reverse complement strand
ACTTCTGTGGCGACCCGCTGCTATTAACAAAGTATGGATGTAAAAATATTGATGATCTGGATGGAGCATGGGAACTTGACCACATTATTCAAAAGGGAAAGGGGGGCTCGAAGAAAGCTGATAATTGCCTCCCGGCTTGTATACGATGCAACAGACTTCGTTGGCATCGTAAAGGAAGTGATCTACGTGAACTACTCCAATTGGGGTTAATTGCCAAAGAAGAGATCACGAACGCTACAACTGTTGGCCAGGAGCTACTGAAACAAAAGTCGAAACGGCTTCAGAACAATCAAAAGAGACGACGTAACATCGCAGGAATTGATTAAACCGTAAGTGTTCATTGATTTATTAATCCCGCCTTATGCGATGCAAAGTGCCCCGAAAATCACCTCCCCCGCTTCCTCCTCGGCTTCTTCACTACCGTCCCCATCTCCTCTTCATCCACCGACAGCAGTTCCTTGAGCATCTTGTCCTTGTATGCCAGGAACATCTTCGTCACCTAGTAATGCTGCGTCTCCTCGTACTGCACTCGTATCGGCGGGGTTTGATCGAATGAGTAGAGCCAGGCGTAGGGATAAGCAAGGATGATCGGCGAGTGGGTGGCGATGATGAACTGGCTGCCCATCAGCACTAGGCGGTGCAGCAGAGCCAGGAAACTCATCTGCCGTTGAGGCGACAATGCCGCTTCCGGCTCATCGAGAAAGTAGAGACAGTTCTGTCGCAAGCGGTTCTCGAACAAGGCGAAGAACGATTCGCCATGCGACTGTTCATGCAGCGACTTTCCGCCATAGGCACCGCTCAGGCCAGGGATTTCATCGATATTGCTCGCCAGGTTGTAGAAGCTCTCGGCACGAAAGAAATAGGTATCCGATCGGCCCCAGCGAGGGCCCCGGGCGGTATTCAGGTAAAGGTGCAGATCCGAATGTGATTCCTTAGGTGGAGAACATGAAATTGCGCCCGCCCCCTTCAGGATTGTTCCCCATATTGACCGCCAAGCCTTCGAGCAGGGTCGATTTTCCACTACCATTTTCACCAACGAAGAAAGTGACGTGCGGATGGAACTCCATCATCCGCAGATTCCTTAGGGCGGGGATGTTGAAGGGATATTGATCCCCATCACCTGCCATCGTCGCACGGATGAGGATGGGAACCTGAGCATCGGGAAGCATGGGAGAATAGTCGTTCACACAGTTGATTCTATGTTTCATTGACTTCTATTATCTCATCGAAAACTCAGTCTGAAACTTTCCTCATTGACACACGGTATATTCTTCAATCTAATCCAACTGGCTGATCGTACGTCTTGCTTCAATTTTCCTCTAGCAAAGTAATCGCCCATGAGCACTCCAACGACGGGAATGTCTGTCACCCCAGTCGCCGCCCCTGTCGCTGAAGCCCAGCGGCTCAAGATCATTGATGCCTTGCGAGGCGTGGCTCTTCTGGGCATTTTGCTGATGAATATCCCGGGTTTCTCCATGGCCCAGTACTCTTCGGAGGTCTACCGGAGCGATCCCACCAACGTCAACTTCTGGGTATCAGCTGTTATCTCCGTCTTCTTTGAAGGAAAAATGCGGGCCCTTTTTGGAATGGTTTTCGGTGCCGGCATTGTTCTCTTCGTCACCAAAAAAGAACAGGCCGGCACACCAGTGACTTTGCTCTTTTATCGCCGCATGTTCTGGCTCGTTATCTTCGGCTTGATTCACGCTCATCTAATTCTTTGGATCGGCGATATACTCTATCTCTACGGCATCTGCGGCATGATTGTGTATCTCCTGCGCAACATCAAGCCAATCTACCTTGTCATGGCTGTCCCTCTTGTTGCCCTGGTCGATTTCGGAGCAGGCACCTTGTTCTATCAACATATCCGAACACAGCGCATTGCTTACGTGGAAGCCAGCACTGCCGTTGCTGCAAAAAAGCCACTGACCGCAGAGCAAACCAAAGCCCTGGCAGACTGGCGTGAACTGGAGAAGTCGCTGATTCCCAATCGTCAGGACGCCCAGGACAATACTCGCAAAATGAAATCGGATTACGCCACCGTCGCCGGATACCTTCGCCCACTGTCGTTACAATTCCAAACCAAGTTTATCATCATTGAAGTGTGGGATTCCATTGCTCTCATGCTCCTGGGCATCGCGCTGTATCGATGGGCCTTCCTGTCAGGTCAATGGTCGAACAGCAGCTATTGGAAGGTTCTTGCGATTGGCTATGGGATCGGTTTGCCGCTCGTCAGTTACAACTTCTATCATGGTTTTCTTACCCATCCGAACCACGAAGCTAGCCTGGCACGTATGGAACTGGTGCCCATTGAATGGACTAGTTTGATCTATCCGTTTCAGCGTATCCTCTTAGTTTTGGCCCATGCCTCGGTCATCATCCTGCTTTACAAGGCAAACGTCGCGCCAAGGTTGTTCCGTAGTCTCATCGCCGTAGGCCAAATGGCCTTCACGAATTACATCATGCACTCGGTCATCTGCACGTTATTCTTCTTTGGCTATGGCCTGAACTACTATGGGGAGTTTCAGTATTATCAGATTTACTTTGTCGTCTTTGGTATCTGGATTGTGCAATTGATCCTGAGTCCCATTTGGTTGCACTATTTCCTGTTCGGTCCACTCGAATGGCTGTGGCGAAGTTTGACCTATTGGAAGATTCAGCCATTCAGACGTATGAGAGAACTGCAACATTGATCCGATCCCCTCATGCGGAGCGTGAGGTGACCTTTCTTATCTCATACATCTTCGCCCGCACCTGGAAGATGTATTGTGCCCGTATCCTGCTCGCAATCCACCCCGGACGGCCTTCGAGAAAACCGAGCTTAAAGAAGTAGTGGTATACAAACCACAACGTCGGCTCGAACGGCATGCGCAGTGCCACATACTTCAACCACCGTCGCCGTTCCTGACTATTGCCGAACAGTTTGGGCTTCACCGTCTTTTCGCCCCATTGACCAGTCTTGAGGAACTGCGTGCGTACCTGGGCTTCCCACGTTGAATAGCGGTTATGGCGATCCAGGTAGGCGTGCAAGCTCTTGAAGTCTTCGTGGATCAGAGGTGTTTTGAGGGTACCGATGGTGCCATCAACGATCAGTCGTTCGTGGACTTCCATGTCGAAGCCGCTGTCAGCCTCTGCCAGGATTTTCTCGAAGCGAGCTTTGCCAGTGCGGAAGAGCAGCACGGCCTGAAAGGAGAAGCCACCGAAAGTAAGTTTCTTGCCGAGAAAGTGGAAACCCTTAGTGATGAGGAACGCATCAACCTGCGAGCGGGGGGCGTCAGCACCCGGAGATATCGCCGCATTTATCTCGTTCCAAAGAGCATCAGGCACTACTTCATCAGCATCCAGCAACATTACCCACGGAGTAACAATATCGATAGTCTCGATCGCCCATTGGCGTTTCTTCGGATGCGTACCAGTGAAGTGGAACTGCACCAATTCAGCCCCATGCTGCCTGATGATGTCCGGCGTGTTATCGGTGCTTTGCGAATCAATGACGACGACTCGCTCAACTCCTTTGAGTGCAGCCAGGCACTTTGGCAGATTGGCTGCCTCGTTCTTAACAGCCAGGATCACGGTGATGGGTAGTGGCTGCATGTCCATCTCACTTGGGCCGGCGAGCTGTGAATATCATTGATTTTGCCAGAATGGGAATTCGCCCCACACGATCCACTCGCTCTACTACCAGGCCCACTTCTTCCAGCAGCATGGACAAAGATCGAATCGACCAGAACTTGATGTGCCCATGATCCCACAGTGGACCGAAATGGGCATCCATCTTGCCAGTGACCGCTAGCACCAGATTCTTCAAGTAACTATGGTAGGGCGTAGATATGACTGCAATACCGCCCGGTTCAAGCAGGTCGAACACACATTTGGCATAGAGCCGGGGCGAATACACATGCTCCACGACTTCCAGGCTCAACACCAAAGGGAATTGACCGTACTTACCAACCAGATCATCATAGGCGGAACCTAATTCGAGGCGAATAGAAGGATATGCCTTCTTCGCCAGTTCGATTCCTATCTCCGATGGATCAACACCAATAACATGGTAACCTTCCTTGACCAATTGATCCGCGACAGCGCCATTTCCGCAACCAAGATCAAAGAGCCGTTTGTAAGCATCAGGCCAATGATTGTTCTTGAGGATTTCCTTAACTGTTGGCAAAAGTATTGCATCCGAGCAGCATCCCTTGCTATTGTCAAAATGAAAGCCTGAAGCAAATACCATGCATCACCTCATGAAACACTAGCAGTCTGTGCCGGCTTAGTGACTAGGAATGAACCCAGTACCACTGCGTCTAATTCACTTTTCACCAGAGTATCAATTGCCACTTCCGGAGTGCCGACGATGGGCGAACCATGCAGGTTAAAGCTGGTATTCAGCAGGCCGCCAACACCGGTACGAGCTTTGAATGCTCGCAAGAGATCACGATACTCAGGATTCAATTCATTCACCAGTTGTGGCCGAATGGTCTGATCGAACGGGTGGGTGCCTGCTACCAGATCTTTAAACCCTTCGGGAGTGGTATCGAAGGCCTCGATCATGTAGTAGGCCCACTTGCTCAAGTTCTTGATGTAGCGTGGGCCGTCCTCTTCAAGGACCGAAGCAGCAAAGGGCATCCAGAAGTCGCGCTGTTTGATGGCGAAGTTGAGCTTGCGAATCACTCGGAGGTCACGGGCATCAGCCATCAGGCTGCGATTGCCGAGGGCACGAGGACCCACTTCTTCCCTGCCGCTGAAGCGACCAAGAATCTTGCCCTGAGTAAGTAACTCAGCAGCTTCATCGGCAATATTGGCCATCCTTCGGAAGGGCAGCCCCGAAGCCTTCGCTGCTTTCTCGCACTCATCGTCGGTGAAGTCGACGCCCATGTACATATCTTTGGGCAGATCGAACCTGGGTGCGATCCCCTTTTCCTGGCACAGATGCACATAACCCAACAGGGCTGCTCCAATCGGCGTGCCACCATCGTCGCTGGCAGGGAATGTGTAAATCGCCTCAACTTCGGGCATCTCCCGGATCAGCTTGTTAGCTTTGACATTGAGGAATGCGCCGCCAGCGGTAGCGACCTTACGGATGCCGGTGGCCGCAATGGAGTTCTTCACCCACTTCAGCATCATCTCTTCAAAGACCAACTGACAGGCAGCTGCGACGTTATCGAACCGTCGTGCATACAAACGCTTGGCATAGTATGCTTGAATGCCACTGGCGATATGCCCGGTCTTGTTTCGGAACTCCAGACCTTCGACGTCGAACGATCGACGCAAGACGTCAGCGCACGATTCGAAGTGCCCATCACCTATGAAATCAGGATCGCCGTAGGGAGCCATGCCCATGAGCTTGTACTCATGCTCGTAGGGACGCATGCCCAGGTGAGCTGTGAGTGCAGAGTACATCCATCCCGCGGGACTGTTGTACTTTGGGGTCTGAGAGATGACGTTGATGTTTGGCCCCTCAGCCTTGTTCACCGTAGCGCAAAGGCCATCGCCGGCCCCATCCAGGGTAAGCACCGTGGCTGGGCCATCCCAGGGGCGGAAGTAGTAAGCGGTGGCTGCATGCGAAAGATGGTGGTCAAAGGGCATCACTGTCTTGTTGCCCATGCCCATGCTTTCCAGGCAGGCCATCAGTTCCTTGCGCTTGCGCAGACGTGAAAGAAGCCAACGACCAAATCGGGTACCCACATGCGAGCGACCGGCCCACGAGAGGAAGTTCAATACGCTATAGACCGGCTTATGACCACGAGTGGGAAAGGTGGTGCGAAGCTGACTACCCAAGGCGATGAGATCGACATTTTTCGGATCGACGCCGGTGCGACGGAAGAGTTCCTTGAGTGAGAGTTCCGGCACCCCTGCCCAGTTCTTGCTGTTGCGGCGCCGCTCTTCGGAACTGTGCAAGAGCAGCTTGCCATCTTTAAGCAGGCAGGCTCCTGAGTCGTGACCATCGTGAATGCCCAATATGAGCATGAATCCCACCCTAACAATAAAAAGAACGCCTCACCGGCCGGGCCGTAGGCGTGTTCAACCGCATGCTTCCATTCCATTGAATTATGAATGCTTTGCCGTTCGCCTAGAGTCAATCGATGCCCTTTACACAGCTTTCACCTCTAGCAGGCTGCTGCATTGCAATCTTCCGATAGAGTTCGACCAGTGGAACTACCAATCGATCCCAGTTAAGCTGCCTTTGGGCATATAACCGCGCAGACTTTCGCAGATTGCGCAATTGCCGCTCATCGTACAGAAGATCGTGAAGCGCCTTGGCGTAGGCCTCAGCGGTTCGTGGTACCACTTTGGCAGCTCCAGCCAGGGCAGCATGCCGCAAGCTGCTCCCTTCGGTTGCCAGAACCGCACCGCCGACTGCCAACGCTTCAGTGGCGGTAACGGAGTTGCATTCGTAATGCGAGGTCAGTCCCACCAAGTCAGCTTCAGCGAGCAGGCTGAATCGGTCATCGCCATAAACGGGGCCGGCGAATATGACCCATGGAGCGATCCCCAGCGTGGCTGCCAACTTCTTGAGTCTGCCTTCGTCGCCAAAGTCTGGGCCTACCAGCAGGATCATGGGGCGCTGGTGTGGTTCCATCGAAGCAATGGCTTGCAACGGCAATTCAAGTCCCTTGATGACATCCAGCCGACCGAGGAACAACACCACTTTTCGTCCAAGGGTATCCGGAAATTTGTTGTTCATCACTCCTGCAGGCTGATCCATCCTTTGAACATCTACTCCATTAGGCGAAACAACAAACTTCTTTCCCGATAGATAGGGTCTTGCCTGAAGTATGCCGCTCTTCTCCTCTTCGGAAAGAACGTGAAAGCCTCTGGCACCGGCGATATTCCGTTCTTCACCTGATATCGCCCAAATCTTTTTGAGCCAACTACGAGAGCGCAGGCAATAGGGATCGAGCATACCGTGAGGCGTGTAGATATAAGGCTTATTCATCAATCTCGCTGTTTTACCAGCATAACTGATGACACCGTTCCAGATGCTGTGGAGTTCAACCAAATCAGACTGTTGAATAGCCTGCTCCAATACGGGCCTGGAAGCTGCATTGATGAGCGACCATCTACCAGAAATCTGCAGTGGATGCTCCACGAGTTCCTCGGAACTGGCTGTAGCCAGGGATAGCTGCAGGCCTTCGACACGCCGGAGCGCTTCGATCAGGGCTAATACACTGCGTGCAGGCCCTCCTTGTTTGAGGTTGATATTGGGCACAACGTGAAGAACACGAAGCATGTCTAAGAACTTTTCTGTAGACGAGGTTCACTGAAATAAAGGCAAACCCACATGAAACCGATGGGGAAAAAACCCATATAGAACATCTCCGCCGTACCCCCTCTGACGATAATTGCTACCCAGACAGTCATCATACCACGCAGGGCAAGAGCCAGCGGGTGGCCTGGGCGCAAATTACTCATTCGGTAATCAGCCAGGGCACAAGCAAGTCCCAGGAGGGCACCCCAGAGAAGCGCACCCGTTAATCCAAAATTACCTGCGGGAAAGCCGGGCGCAATGGAGGTCGTCCAAAGCGCAAAACCTCGAAGTTCAGCGGCAATCTTGGAGAAAGGCCAAGGTTTTTCCGGCCAAAAACGTCGGGGAACCCATCCTAGTACGATTGGCACCAGTGAGGCGCCATTTTGAAATTCCACTCTGCTCGGTATTTTCGAAATCACTAACTCATAATCCGAATAGATTTCCAATGAACTTAAGGTGCTTATCTCAAAGAGATTCACATTTTCAACATGGAATCCAATCTGTTCATCCTGCAGATGTTTCCCCATGTCTCGATTTGCTGTTAGGTATTGAATTCCGAAAAGCACCAGGAACAAGACAACGACTATGACCAGCGGTCGAAACATTTTCAGTGCTTTGATCGTTCCCGAGTAAATCCACAACGTCGTAAATAGTGGAACAGATGACAGGAGAAAAGAAGACCGTGAACCGCCACTGCCCGAATTGAGACCAATAAAAGCACACCCTATCAAAGAAAGCCAGGCAATCGTCTTGCTGGTCGGAAGACGATAGGGATTGGGAGAAAGTATGATAATAGTCGCCGCTGCCGCAGCCAGGTATCTACCGTAGGCCAACACACCAGCAATCAAGTAACTATTATCATTTGGAGTAAAAATTGTTTCTTCAGGATTAATCACCATTTCGCCACGCAATAAAAATAAGACAGAGAAAAAAGATTTACCTGTCGTCGCAACAATATAGAATAAATATAAGACAAACATTGCTATGCCGAAATAGAGCAAACGATGTACCCATAAGAAGTTATTCGCTACCAGGACAAAAGGAGATTTCGCTTTTGGAATACCAAGAAACGTGCGAAGAGACCAATAACCTATTTCAAATCCTACCACACAAAGCACGAGAACAATGCCAGCTGTAAAACGTACGGTTTCATCGGTATCACCTAAAGTATCTGGAGCTAGAATAGGAAACGAAGTCAGAAATATCATGACCCCGGCATGAAATCCAATGCGGGTGTACGTCGTTCCGTATCTCCCTTTTAGGTCAACGAGCAGAATGGCAACCGTCGACAGCACCGATGCAAGAACCGGCAATAAGAATGGCGTCATGGAGCCAATCGTTAATGAACGAATAAAACCGATTAGAATTACCAGGGATAAGAGGACAACGGTGACAAGACGGACGTAAGGTATTTCAGTTAGAATACGCCAGTATTTTGAGGATGCCTGAGCTGTATCCTGTTGATTATGCATTGGCTCGAGCATTGTTCCGATCCATTCCAAACTAGCGATTTTCACTGACAGCGATCTGACACGCCTGAACTAAGCCTTCTGAAAATCGAGACACATCCCATCGTTTGATCATATCGCGTGCTGCCTTGCCCCGTTCCGGCCAGGAATCACGCTCCATCAATGCCTTCTCCAAACCATCTACCATACCCGAATGACTGACCTGATGAATCCAGCCGGTAGACACAGTCACCAAATCATGCGCACAGCCACAGCGATCAGAGACCAGAGTCGGCAACCCTGCGGCCATAGCTTCATTGACCACTAATCCCCATGATTCGCTCGCACTGGGTTGCCAGTATAGGTCAAGCTGACCATAGAAACCGGGCATGTCAGTATACCCGACAAATCCCAGAAAGACTACTGGCACTTGCAGTTCACGAACCGATTGCTTCAATTCCTCTTCGAGGGGCCCTTGCCCCGCAATACGCCATTCCAGCACGAGTTCCGGATACTTTCGCCTGGCAGTGTCGAAGGCTTGTATTGCCGCCAACAAGTTCTTCTCAGGAATCAGTCTTGCCGCTGTGCCAATCACAATCTTACGCCCCTCAGGCTTGGTTCGCCCAGGAAGCGATGAGTAAAGTTGATTGTCGACGACATCATTGCCAAAAGTAAGCCGAGTATCAGGCATGCCAAGTGATCGGAGATATTCAGCCTGGGGCGTACCTGCCACAAAACCGGCATCCACACCGCGAAGAAGCATTCTCTTGGGGAATTCCTTATACCATTTGCGAGGCGCTTTCCAGGAAACGGTATCCGAGACGACAACAACCTTGCAGCCGATCCATCGCTTCAACAGCACCAGCCACCAGGCATAGAACCCATACCAGCCGTTAATCACCACCACATCGATTCGCAGTTCCTTGATTTTGCGCCGAAGTTCCCAAAACAGCGTGGAATTACTCACACTCTTTTGCTCAGGGAACAAACAGAGCCAGTGCTCCGGACGGTACTTGTCACTGAGCGTCCACGTATATTCTGTAGAACCGTAGAAAAATTCGACCGGGATCAGTTCATGTCCCTGCGACTGAAACTCCTGTCGGGCCGCTTCAACCGCAACCACCTGGTGTGGTGAACAATGCATGTACAGAATCATGACTCGCATGACTTATCCCGCTTCATTCCACAAACCCGACGGTAGACCTCCAGGCAACGGTGAGCCTGGCGCTTGGCTGAAAATCGAGTAGTGACCCAGTCTCTTGCCCGGTTGACACGCTGTTGAGTGACATTGGGGTTATTTACTGTATCTTGCAATGCCTGCGCCACTTGTTGATACTTCACTTCAGGTTCGCTACATTCGAAGTCCCACGGATTGATACGAGGAAAGAAGACAGCGTTCTCTGAAGTAATCAATGGATATTCTCGTTCGGTATATTCGCCGGCCCCCTGCAATCCAACGATGGGCACACCTGCTACCATCGCCTCGGCCAGCATCAGACAGAACGATTGATAGCGGGCCAGCAAAATGACAACGTCAAATGCTGCGTAGGCAGGCCTGACGTCGTGAAGAAGCCCCGGCATATGCAGACGATGCGATAGCCCCTCTCGCTTCGCCTGCTGTTCTAATTCTGATCTCAAAGGACCGTCGCCCACCAACACAGCATGCCAGGATTCGGGCAGGTATTTCAAGACGGCTAGAATCTCCGGTGTGCCACTACCCTGACAGAATCGAGCAACGGTGCCGAATAGCTTCACGTCTTGAGGCAATCCCAGTTGTTCGCGGGCCTGCCGTTGACCGAGCATCTTACGAAAAAACTCAGGATTTACGCCGTTCTGTACAACATGTATTTTCAACGGCGACATCCAGCCAATTCTGGCTGCACCACGTTTGCAACCATGCGTAATGGCAATGGCCTCATCACTCAACCAACGTCGCACCACGGAAATAAAGAGATCTTGAGTAGTTAGAAGCTCTGGAACCGGCATGCCATGGATGTGATCAATACGCTTCCCGCGAACTCCGATTGTGACGAAATAGACCCAATTTACCGCATCGATAAAATGCAGCACATCAAATTGCATTTCATTGAACCACTTACGTGTCTTCTTCCAACAGGCCCAGTCTGTTGACGAAGCAGCGCCCAGGAAATGCGTGGAACAGGAGACACTTTGGGAAATGGTTCCCGGCCCCCCATAGGCAAATACCAGAGTTGCTTCGATTTGATCAACGGGCAGGTTTTGCGCGATTGCTTGCCCGACCCGTAAGGATCCACCACTAATCGGATCATCACGATAAAGAATCAATGCTACTTTAAGCCGACGCTGTTGAATCATTTCGTACTAGTGCGTCATGAAGAACACTAAGAATAAAGTACAACCAGGGCATGAGGCGTCAAGCAAATAGGGTTGCCTGGATTTTGCAGCAAGCTTCAGTCATGCAGTCAATGGAACATGCAGTTAATGGAACAGCTCAAGTTATGACATTCTGCGCCCGATTTCCTCGCGCATGGCAGTTGCTCGAGCTTCCCAGGTTTCACTATGGCTGGCTTTCCAGCGATCCATCTCAACTCCATCCATGAAGCCCTTATTTGATAGTTCTTTGACCTGTTTGACAAAACTATCAACATCATAGACCAGATGCACCAGAGGCTCTTTGGAGAGCAACATGGCAAAACCATCGGTAGCGTACATCGGCCTGCAGGCGGCTAGATGCTCAAAAAAGCGAGTCGAACTGCCAGAGTAGGTTGGCTCAACCTTGCGATAGGGCAAAAGAGCAACATCAAAGCATTGTGCATATCCAGCCAATTGATGGTAGGGCTTATATCCTACAAATCGAACGCTCCCTCCTTTTGCTTGAAGTTCAGCACGTGCCTGTCGATAAGCGGTATCCGGAATATTCATATCAGTGGGACCGACGAATACCCAAGAGTACCCTGGTAATTTTTTGATAGCCGAATGAAGAAAGAGCCAATCCATATTGGCGGCCAGGTTGCCAATCACTCCAATGATCGGTCGAGGCAGATCGGCGATATCGGCAGGGAGGTCGCCTGGATGAAGCAGGGGTGATGCGAGAATATTACTGGACCTGGTTGCAGTTTGAGAGATTGCAATCTTCTCTAGAGCACAGTGGGCTTTCTCGACCAGATAGTCTTTACATCTTTCTGAAATAGGACAAACCAGATTTGCTCGGTGACAAATGCGGCGATCACACGCAGTGATGAATGCAGGATCATCTCCATACGCACAATATAAATCGGTCATCCAGTAGATCACCGGCCCCTTCCAGGCCTCAGCTACAGCAGCATATTGAGGAGAAATGCAGAGTAAGACCGTTTTAGATTCATCAATTGTTTTCTTTCGAAGCCGCTTAGCAATCCGCTTGCCCTCATCACAGACGAGTCGAAACGGCCACTTGGCAAAACCCCGTTGCAATGAAAAATGATTGAGGCTCAAAGGCGGATTGTCATGCTTTGACGTTTTGCCGGTATCCTTGAAGTATCCTGTCCAACTGATCTCGGGCAACCAGTTCTGAAGGTCCACCTCTCTGGAAAGTGCGCCGGCAAACTCCTTCACCCAAACCGCACGGGCATCGAGCAAATGCCAGTGTTTGAAATTGTTCATACCTATTCCATCTATTTTGATCGGAGTTGCCCACGAATGAGCCAGAGTAACACCGTAATAGTCAGAGTAATCAGCAAGATGATTCCATTAGTCCCCGTCTGCAAGGTGTTACGATGCGCATCGAGGAATACTAGTGGAACAACAGCCCCCAGAATGGAAAGTATAGTGATGAAGAGTAAATTGACTGGCAATTCACCAAACCTGTTCAGCAAGAATACGCAGGCAATGGTGGAATTTGTATGGGCTATGAGTAAGGCCAGACATACACCAGTTGCGCCCAACCTGGGCGTCAGGAAAAAAGCGGTGCAGAGGACAACGACAGCCCATAGGATATTGGCCAGCACAATGGATCGAGGGCTCACGACATTTAGTCGATTGCAGGCTGGTAACGACACCATGTGAATGGAAGCAACAGCGAGGAGAAGGCAGGCCGGAAGTACGCCTCCCTCGAGTTCCGGACCGTACAAAAATGGAAGAAGCCAAAACATCAGAATCTGGCCGATCGTCGTAACGGGCAGCAGGAACATCGCACTGATCCAGGTATTAATCAAGACCATGCGATCCGCCCCACCAAAAGCTTCGCCGCGTTTATTGGTCATCAAGCTCATCATCGTTTGACTGAGCATGGTGGGCACAATGCTGACCATGCTGCGAATGGCACTGGCGGCATTGTAATAGGCTACTTCGCGGAATCCGAAGAGTGGATAGTGGGAGACACCAATACTGACCATCCAGACCGTACCTTGCGCCAGGAGAAAGCCCAGCGGCACCAGCGCCAATGCCATTGTATTTTCTGTAGAACCATGTCGCACCAGCATGGCCGTTACCACCATCATGACCATGCTCACCAATAACCCTGACCCCAATTGCACCATGCCAAAGCGCAACATGGGCCAAATGGGAACCTTGTTGATGTTGGGCGACATCAGTTTCAAATGGTACTTGCGATTGAGAATGATTAGGAGTGAAAGGCAGGCGATCAAAGCGCAAATAGCGTGAGTGATGACCATCCAACGCGCACCCTGCATGGATGCTCCAGGTATAAGCAAGAGCATAGTGATGCCAAAGATACTGGAGAGAAGGACCTGGCCCCGATAGTACGACATACCAATCATCAAGCCACGCATGGCATCAAGCATAACAAACGCCGGTGCCGAGTAGACCGTAACCAGCAAGATGGGGTAGAATTGGGGTTTGTCATAGAACCAATTGGCCATAGGCCAGGCAAAGATAAGCATCAGAAGCGCTGAAATGAGGGCCAATCCAACCGAAAGGTAGACAATACGATGTACATAATCACGATGAAATTCATGCCCAACGGGGTATTCAGCCGCAAACCGCCAGGCGACCATGCCGATTCCCAGGCTCGCCTGACCGGCCATGAAACCAGCAGCCTGTAGAGCCAATCCGTAGGCGCCGTAGTTCTCGACCCCTCCAAAACGTACTGAAAGCACATTAGCTAAAAACACAAAACCACGTTCCAGGAACGTCGCCAGGGCAATAAGACTGCCACCCTTAAGTAAGAAGGAGCGAACGCCGGTTTGACTATTTGACGCTTCTTCCGACAAAGCAAACCACCCCTCATGCATTCGAACGAGAACTATCACTTTATATGACGTTCAAGATAATAGTGCACGCCATTGAGCGACGGTACCATCCCAAGTGGCTTCTTCTTTTCGCTCCCAGGCTCGCCGACGGAGCGCCGCCAGTTTCTCCGGATGATCGACTAACTCCAACAACCAGCCGGCAATAGCTTCCGGCGGAGCGTCGGGTGGTACCGCATAGCCTGCGTCTGAAAACATATGCTCCGGTGCGCCGCCTACAGCAGTACCTAATACGACCAGTCCCAGAGCATGGTACTCCCTCAGCACCATCCCTCCTGCTTCCGCTCGAGAGAGCAGACAGCCAACATCAGCCTCGGCTACTAGGTCAAAAAACCGCTGCATCTCCTTGCGCTTATCAACGAATCCCAGCCATTGAACATTGGCTATGTTTTGAAGTCGACTGGGAAGTTCTTCTCGGTAACAACCCAGCACAGACAGGTTTACTCTTTGTCCCTGCTGTTCAACCAGTTGAAGAGCTTCGAGAAGACGGTCCAAACCTTTTCGATGCCATTGTTTTCCTATGAAAATGAGCTGCAAGGATTTCCCGGAAGGGCGCACCGGCATGGTGGAATCTTGTTGCCACTGCCGGTAACTAGTTAGGTCAAGATTAGCTCCCGGAACTATCACTTTCACTTTGCCAGCTTCGATCCCATAGTCCTTAAGTACGCTCCGTGCAGCCCACTGGCTATGACAGACAACGAACGTTGCAGACTGATAACCTTCTTTTTCGCGTTGAACTGCCTCCTGGGCAATCCTTGAACCAATGGTACAGCGCTCCTGGTAAAAATCAAAGAGCTGTGTTAATGTCATGTCGATGTAAAATTGTTTATGGATCCGATGTTCAGCCACTATAGAGGGTGGGAAAAGTTGAAAGCAATTAATGACAACCTGATCCAAAACATGCTCATGTTTTGGAACCCACAGACGCTCCAGAGCGGTAGTCGAGTATTGAAACCCCCCTTTTCCTTGACCGGTGAAATAGCGCCAACTGTTCCATAGTATTCGTCGTCGACGCCAGTCTGCTCCATCCGGAACAAGCGTCAGTCCCTCGTCAATCAGGTTTCCTGCCTGGGCAGCCTGAAGAAAGTGATAAGGAATACCACTCCATGTCCTAGGATCGTTGACATCCCCCAGGGCCGCCAGATAGATGCGTGGACGACTCATGTTCGACCCAAGAACTACTCCAACTGCCATGTACCGTCCGATGCGAGGCAATTCCTACTCAGCACTGGCTGCTGAGAGAAGGTTCCTGTGATGGGGTACATAGGTCACCAAAGGAGACCAGCCTGAAGAGCCAGTGAAAGTTGGCTTTCCCGTCAGGCTAGTTAGATGATCTTGCCAACTTATTGGGACTTCACACCCTTGCCGGACTGCTGCTTCGAGATCAGTTTGTCGATCTTCTCGAGTTTGTTGCCGATGAATAAGACGTTATGGATCGATAGGTCTTCCTTGTTGGCTCCGCCTGATTTCATCGGATCCATCTGCAAGTCGCCGGAACCAATACCAAGGATGAGGTGACGGAAGAGATCATCGCGAAGTTTAGTGAAGGCCAGGCCTTCCGTATCAAAGCTGCGTTCGCCACCGCCGAAGATTACCTTGTGGGTAATTTGGCCGGGGGTCACCCGCCAGTAATTCATGCGATCGTAGATGAAGAAGACCGCTGCCCAGAGAATGAACAGGAAAGTGGAGGTGAAGACATAGAAACCCATGTTCATGTGGACACGCAATTTGCCGAGTGCATTAAGGATGCTATCCCATCCACCGAGGAATGAGATCGTCACCACAATCAAAGCTATCGCCAGGATAACAACCAGAGAACTGACACCTCGTAACGGCACCGTTGTGATGACGATCACCAGCAGCAGAATGAACACCCAGAGAATACCAAACGATGAACTAGGCACCATGTGCTCACGGAACTCGCCGTTCTCATTGATGGCATGCTTGTCTTTGTCGAGAGCAAGAGGAACAGAGATGGTGCCCTTCTCCTTGTCATACTGCGATTGTGCCGGGATGATGGCGGCACGGTAGCCACCCCACCAGGTCAGGATGGCAAAAACATAACCAAAAACCCAAACAGGCCACCAGTAAAACAGCAACGTATGACCGTAGATGATGACTTCCTGGTTTGGTGCCGCTGCCGGAGGAAGCGGTGGGGGTGGAGCCAGGGGTTTATTGGGGGCCGGTGGTGTCGGGACGCTGGACATCGGTCAGCCTCGCTTCCAAAGTAGATTACCATTCACATGCAGAGTGATTCGCTTACACACTCAAGATATTAACTTGCCTGAGTTTGAAGAGAAGTAGAATTCGGGGAAAAGCCAGGAGACGAACCGGGAGAACGTGTCTCTTAGCTCCTTACTGCTATCCAAACCCAACTCAGACAAATTGCGCGCCAGACTCGCCAGCCACTACTTCGCCGACAATATGTGTCATTATCCTGGCATCGTTCAATCGATCACGCACCGCTTTGGCCTCGCTGGCAGCCACAATGACGATAAACCCCAGGCCACCATTAAAGACTCGATCCATCTCCTTTTGTTCGATAGAGCCGAGTTTTTGTATCCAGGGGATCACAGCGGGCATCGGCCAGGAACCCCGTTTCAGGTTCACCTGACAACCAGCAGGTAAGATTCGTGGGATGTTATCAACCAGGCCGCCGCCAGTGATGTGAGCCAAGCCATGAATCGCGTCATGGCCACGATAATGTGCCAAAAGTGCCAGGATGGGTTTCACATAGATACGGGTCGGCTCAAGCATTGCCGAGCCGACAGTGCCCCCAAGCTCTCGCACCTGCTGATCAACCGTCAGCTTGGCATGCTCAAATACAACCTTGCGGGCCAGGCTGTAGCCATTAGAATGCAACCCACTGCTGCTCAACCCCAGCACGATATCACCCGGTTCGATCTTCGCACCAGTGATCGCCTGTTCCCGTTCAACCACTCCGACGCAGAACCCGGCGAGATCGTAGTGGCCTTCGTCCATATCACCCGGATGAATGGCTGTCTCGCCACCAACAAGGGAACAACCAGCACGGAAGCAGCCATCGCTGACACCACGAACGATTTGCGTGAGCAGCTTGGGATCATCGGCCGGCATGCAGACATAGTCGAGAAACACCAGCGGTTCAGCCCCACAACACAAGGCATCATTAACGCTCATCGCCACCAGATCGATGCCGACTGTATCATGCTTGTTCATCATGCGGGCCACATGAATCTTGGTGCCCACGCCATCAGTACAGGTGACCAACAGCGGGTCTCGGAAACGCTTGACGTCCAGATCATACAGGCTGGAGAAACTGCCAAAGCCATCCAATACCCGGGACGAATGAGTCTTCTTCGCCAACGGCCCAATGGCGTTGATACCCTCTTCGTAAAGGTCGAGGTTCAGCCCGGCTGATGCGTAGGTCAATGGCATATGGCTTCGATTTCTTTCTCTGCGCTTCTTTGTGTCTCTGTGATTCAAAATAATCCGCAGAGGCACAAAGTAAACACATGAGCTTACTTCTTGTTGAGTTTCCACTCGGTGAGGGAGAGGTTGCTCCCTGCCTTGCTCTCAAACGTTGTCGGCCGAGGGCTGCCAGGCGGGGAGGAGCAGATTCTGAATACTCCATCCTTCAGTTCATAGATTCCCTGACTGACTTTATCCTTGGCCGGCCCCTCCAGCATGGTCACGTCAATCTGCCTGGGAGTAACGTTGGGATTGATCGTGAATTTCCCTTTTTGCAATGGCTTATCGAAAAGGGAGATGGTTACCACATCATCTTTGACGTCACGAAACAGCGTCTCAACTGTTTCGTCAGGCTGGCGCTGGCCGGCACGTATGTTGAGAGTGCAACCCCACTCGCCTTGCATGGCCACAAAGTCGGGGTGCTTGCTGGGCTGTTCCACCATCGGCATGAGCAAGCTGATCAGTGCGATCCACATCGTCAGGTTCTCCTTGTATTCAAAACAGTTCGCAGCACCGTACCAGCACGTTCAATCTGCTCCCGATTAACATCGAGATGCGTGACGAAACGCAACGTCTGGGCTGCGGTAGGAAGAGTCAGTAGGCCCAGCTCCTGGAGCCTGGCCTGAGCCTGGGCAGCAGTGCCGAGCTTAGGGTCGAGTTTGATAAATAGCAGGTTCGTATCAATCTTGGGTGAGGTCAGCGTGACGTCGGGAATATCGCTGACCAAATCCGCCAGTCGCTGGGCATTGGCGTGATCCTCGGCTAACCGCTCGATGTGATGATCGAGTGCATAATTCGCAGCAGCAGCAAGAATGCCGGCTTGGCGCATGCCCCCACCAAACATCTTGCGTATACGACGGGCCCGTTTGATGAACTCTTTCGGCCCAGCCAGCGCGGAGCCAACGGGAGCACCTAGGCCTTTGCTGAAGCAGACCGAAACACTGTGGAAGTGGTGTGTCCAGGTCTTGAGGGGAATCTTCGTTGCTACCACAGCATTCCAGAGTCGGGCGCCGTCGAGGTGCATGGCCAGGTTGTTACTGCGAGCCCATTTGGAGATGCGCTCAATGTTCTCAATAGGGAAGACTTTGCCGCCGCCCCGATTATGGGTGTTCTCGAGACAAACCAATCGAGTGCGGGCAGCATAGTCGGCGTCGGGCTTGACCAGTCCGTCGATGTCAGGCACATCAATGACGCCATCCTTGCCGACCATTGTTTGGCACATCACCCCGCTAAGGGCAGCGGGCCCGCCACTTTCGTACTGGAAGATGTGGTTGTTGACTTCGCAGATCAACTCATCCCCCGGCACCGTGTGGCAGCGAATGGCGATCTGATTTGACATGGTGCCCGAGGGAACGAAAAGTGCCGATTCCATGTCAAGCATGGCGGCGACTCGCTCCTCAAGTTTATTCACAGTGGGATCTTCGCCGAAAACATCGTCGCCGACCTGGGCAGAGCAAATCGCCGCCAGCATGCCTTTGGTGGGCCGGGTCACGGTATCGGATCGGAGATCGATCACAGTCATCGCCAAGTTACCTGCATCGGATGCCCTGATATTCTAGTGGATACTCATAGTCTTTGCGAAGAGGATGTCCTACCCAATCCTCAGCCATGAGTATTCGTAGCAGATTAGGGTGCCCCTCGAATAGAACGCCATTAAGGTCGTACGCTTCGCGTTCATGCCAGTTAGCAGCAGACCAAATGTTGCAAACACTGGGAACTTCTGGCAATTCCTGCTTCGTCGCATCTCCTTTCCAGCGTGGCAACAATATCTTTACAACGAATCGATGCCGATGAATGAAGCTGCTCAGATGATAGACGACTTCCAGATGTGGCTCAAAACCGGCCTTGGTGACTTTTGTCGCTTCCATTTCCAGATAATCGACAACAGAGATGCAATTGAGAATATCGAAATGCAGCCGGGGATCGTCCCGCAGGTATTGCGCTACGCTGGGCCAGTCGTCCGGAGCGACGACGATGTACGGATCAAGAGTAGTGAGGTTTCTGCTCTTCAGAACCTTCCCGAACTTCTCGTCGAGGTTTTGGATGATGTTGGTGGCGTTCATTCAAGGCAATGTATGGGATATATAGTAGCGGCGACATCTTGTCGCCGAATATCGCTGTGAAGAAGAAGTTGATTCGGCGACAGGATGTCGCCGTTACTACTACTACTATTCTGGTTACTGATCAGGATCGGTGATGGCCCGGCAGTAACGGGCCAACAGCAACTCAGTCTGCAATAACTTCTGCCAGGTGGCGAAGTCGAGATGTACTTCAGTACCATCCTCAGTCGTCTGAGCGTTAGGAATTACTGCAGAGAGTGAGCGATGAAGGAAATCCAGCATCTCGGCCAAGCGAGCGGCTTGTGAGGGGCTGAGCTTCTGGGGCAGCGGAGGAAACTTGAAGCGGCCGATCTTAAGCGATTCATTCGAACTGACTTCGACTTTGTCGTCAGAAATAGTAAAGTCGGGCATGCCGTCTTCGGTAATGTTTATGGACTTATTTAGCACCGTTCGCAGGTCATCGTTAGAATCAAGCTTCTCAGCATGCACTGCCTGATGAGCCTGGGCCAGTTGCGTTTCTCGTGCTGCAATCTCTTCGAGGGAACCAAAGAGCAGGACGGAACGTCCCAGATGAACACAGTCACCATGACGAAGACGATGGACGTGAATGAGCTGACCGTTGACACGGGTGCCATTGGTGCTATCGAGATCGGTGAGGATCATGTCGCCCTGATCGAACTGGATCTTGGCGTGGAAGCGGCTGATGCGTTCATCGTTGAGCCGAACACTGTTGCCTTCTTCCCGACCGATCGTGATCGGCGTGGAAAGCTCGTTGAAAACCAAACCCTTGTCCACGCCATCGATGACTTGGAAGGTGATTGTCGGCATAGTGTCGGCCCAAGCTAGACCGTGAAAATCGAGCAGAAAGTGTGACTTCCGGCCAACTGACAGTCGTTGCAGCTTCGATAGTTCCCCATCGAAACCATAGCACTACGGTTGGTTAGCGTCAAAGCCCACTCCTCCCTTTTAAGCTGTAAAAGCAGCGATGTCAATGAAGTAGTTGAAGGAATGATAAAAGAGTTCATCTAACGGTGTAAAAAAACGGTTTCCGCTAGTTGCCCTTCCCTCGAGTCGGGCCATCTGCTATCACCCCGGCATGAATGATCAGGGCCAAATACTGCGTGAATTGCGGCAGTCGATAGCCGAGGCGTTACGGAGATCCGAGGAGCGGATGTCCCATGTCCAGCGGCAATTGGTCGGATGGGGTACTCAGATAGTCAAGACGGTCCCGCTCAGCGATTCCTCCGCTGGATGGGAAGGGTTGAAGACCCAGGCAAGCGAGTTCACCGATGCGACCGACCAAGAACTCTCCTCGGTGCAGACATCTTTGACAGAGTTGGTGCAGTTCGGCAGGCAGATAAAGACGAGCGTAGCAAGGTCGCAATGACCGCCCGACTTGCGAGCGAGGGGAGGCTTGCAATTGCAAGGTCTACTCTCGTTTGCGCTTCAAGCTGTCGCGACAAGCACTATTCACGTTTCCCCTCGATTTCAACCGATAAATTGACAACCCCCTCTCAGACCAGATATACTTACAATCCCACCTGATTCGTTTCCCGCCAATCGGTTGTTGTGAGCTTGACCATGTTATCTTTCCTGGGCAACAAGCAGAGTCATTCGTGCGATGGCACGACTCGTCGTGATTTCCTAAAAATCGGCACCCTCGGCCTCAGCAGCATCGGCTTGGCTGATTTGCTCAGAAGCAAAGCTGTCGCTTTGTCCAACGGCAAGTCGTCCAAGACCATGTCGGTCGTCTGGCTCTGGCTTGGCGGTGGGGCCAGCCATGTCGAAACTTTCGACCCCAAGATGAACGCACCAGCGGAGTACCGCAGTATTACCGGCGAAGCGAAAACGAATATCCCCGGCGTCACCATAGGCGGCACTCTGCCCCGAATTGGCAGCGTCGCTGATCGCATGGTCTTCATCCGCTCCTTCACCCACAACAATGCCGGTCATGCCGGCGGCACCCACTGGGTGATGACGGGGTACAACCACGCCGCTGCTGACAATGGCTCTGCGCCAATCAAACCCTCGATGGGTTCAATCGTTTCCCGCATACGCGGGCCAAACAACGACGCT
This sequence comes from Gemmatales bacterium, assembly GCA_035430005.1. GTDB lineage: Bacteria > Planctomycetota > Planctomycetia > Gemmatales > HRBIN36 > JAEUIE01. The sequence continues at coordinate 40,733 of DAOMFV010000015.1, read as the reverse complement.
GGCATCCCGACGTATGTTCGCCTCAACGGTATCTATGCTGACGGCCCAGCCTGGCTCGGTCATCCCTATGCGCCGTTCGATACCAGCGGCAGAGCTCGCAACAACATGGATTTGAAGATCAAGGCGGATCGGCTCGATGATCGCCAATCGCTGCTGCACGAACTCGATCAAATGGACAGACAGATCGACAAGACCGGGCTGATGTCGGGGCTCGACAGCTTCGAGACCCAGGCGTTCCAACTCATCAAGAGCGGATCGAAGGAGGTCTTCAACCTGGAACGGGAAGACCCCCGTCTGCGTGATCGTTACGGTAAGTCACCGCTAGGTACACAGTTGCTGCTGGCCCGCAGGCTGTGTGAAGCGGGTTGTGGTTTCGTCACCATACACTACGGCGGATGGGACATGCACAGCGACATCAAGCGTGGCATGGAGAAGACAGGCGGCAATCTCGATATCGCTGTCTCAGCTTTTATTGAAGACCTGACAGCACGCGGCATGCTCAACAACGTGCTGCTGGTCATCACCGGCGAGTTTGGCCGCACACCACGCATTAATGCCACTGCCGGACGTGATCACTGGTCACAGCTCAGCACTCTGGCCTTGGCGGGTGGTGGTCTGCCACTAGGCCAGGTATATGGCGAATCGTCAGCGAAGGCGGAGACGCCTCGTTCCAAGCCTGTCTCGCCACAGGATCTGATGGCCACGGTTTGCCATGTGATGGGAATCGATCACCGAGCGCAGTTCAAAGATCCCACCGGCCGCCCGGCGTACATTGTTGAAACGGGTAAAATCATTGAAGGCATTTTATGATTTAGGTATCACTACGAGTGATATCTGTTCCTACCAAGCTGTTGGGATCCAGCTTGCGGCTCAACATTTGCCTCGGTCAACATTCATACCGGCTCGGTATTCGACTGGCACATCGTGGTAATGCACTGACGCAGGAATTGGGCTGAGGTCATACCCCGGCGATGAGCCTGATTGGCCAGTTGATTGATCTGGCTACGGGAAAGGAGGAAGGCAACTTCAACAACTTCCGTAGAGGCGAGATCGTTGCCGACTGGCGAGGAGGCAGCGTTCTTCGTGCTGTTTGCTAGTTGCTTCATGATATTGACCCTTTCTGCGGGACAAGAACACCTAATGCAAACCAGATGCCGCTGATGAGACAGCAGGCAGACTATTCAGGTTCGGAGCGATTTAGCCTAATTTCTGACGCATTTACTGCAATAGCGGGCTAGATTATCAAAAGTAACTGCTTGTAAATGATGCTAACACCGCCCAGAATGTAAGCATTGCTCTGCGCATTGGAATTCTTACACATGCGTCCTTTGTTGCTCGTTGCCATCAATGGTGGGAAACATTACCCGCTCGATAAGGATATGATCCTGATCGGCAGGCAGGACATTTGCGATATTCACATCGATCACAAGAGCGTCTCGAAGCAGCACTGCGTCCTCATGGTGCGCGGCAACAAACTCTGGCTGCGCGACCTGGGCAGTACCAATGGCTGCCATGTTAACGGCAAACGGGTAAGGCGGTCGCTCGTTAAGCTGAGCGATGTCGTCGGTGTGGCCGGGTTCAACTTCCGTGTCACCAGTACCGAGGCCGGTAAGAAGAAAACCCATCACGAAGACCCAGGCACCGCCAAATTAAGTAAGGAGGAGTTGAAGCGTTTGGAACATGGGATGGTGAAAGAAGCCTCGAAGAGCATGCCTGTAAGAGGCCCCGTAGTGCAGGTCAACGTGCTGCCAGATGAGTACACACAAGTGATCGAGGAAGATGATGAGTGACATTTCTTCTCGCCCCCGGTCTCCGACCGGTGACGAACTGCAATCGAGGCTCCGCCTCGATGCAAGATCTACATCTGAGAAACAAGACCAAGCGATTGCACGCGCCCCCTCGATAGCGCTTCAGGCTGTCATGCCAATTGTCTGCTTGTTCATGACATTGCCAATCTTTGCCGATGATCTGGCATCACTCACCTCTCGCCCGGGTGTGGATTGGCCCTGTTTCCTTGGTCTCACTGGCGACGGCAAGACGAGTGAACAGGGCCTGGCCTTGTGGAAGTCTGGCAGCCCCAGACTGCGTTGGATGCTCCCTGTCGGCGAGGGGTATTCCGCCCCAATCATCGTTAAAGGCCGCTGCATTCTGTTTGATCGGGTTGGCAATCAGGCGCGATGCCGATGCTTGAACAGCGAAACTGCCAGGGAACTCTGGACCTTTACATACCCCAGCACTTATCAGGACAAGTACAACTACGATGGCGGCCCACGAGCCAGTCCAGTTTGCGATGGCGAACGTGTCTATCTGCATGGCCCCGAAGGGATGCTTCATTGCCTGACCCTGGCTGAGGGCAAGGAACTCTGGAAGGTCCATACCTTTTCAGCTTACGGCGTCGTTCAAAACTTCTTCGGCGTTGGCAGCACTCCCCTCCTCTATAGCAACAAACTCATCGTTCACATCGGCGGCAGCCCACCGGGAAGCGAGAATAAGCCATTCGACCGAGTTACCAGCAACGGCACCTGTATCATCGCCTTCGACAAGCTCACCGGAAAAGAGGTGTATCAAGGGGGAAATGATCTTGCCAGTTACTCGTCGCCACAACTGGCAATGCTGGGCGGAAACAAAGTAGGGCTCATCTTCGCTCGGGATGGATTGGTAGGCTTTGATCCCGACAAGGGTACTGAACTGTTCCGTCATTCGTTCCGTGCCCGGATGCTCGAATCGGTCAATGTCAGCAATACCATCGTCGATCAGGATCGCATCTTCCTGACGGAATCGTACGCTGTCGGCAGCACATTACTTCAGTTCGCCAACAACAAAGTGGAACCGATCTGGACAGCTATGCCCCGCCGACGGGATCAGGGCATTGCAGCCCACATGAACACGCCCATACTCCTCGGAAAGCATGTTTATGGTTGCGCAGGGCGACAACCCAACGAGGCTGATTTGCGCTGCATCGATCTGGAGACGGGCAAAGTAGCTTGGCGGGAACAACCCAAACTGGGTGACTACCAGGCTGGCCGGGGTACGCTCACCTATGCTGATGGCCATTTCCTGTACCTTGCTGAGGAAGGGGTGCTATTTCTAATTAAAGCCAACCCTCGGCAGTGTGAGATCGTGGCAACTTGGGATGGACGTCAGTCTCCCAAAGGAGGGCCACCTTTTCCGATGCTGCCCGAACCATCATGGGCTGCCCCGGTGCTATCTCATGGGCTCATTTACCTCCGAGGACAAGGCAAACTGGTCTGCCTGGAGGTTTACTAGCCAGAGCATCCCACTATCATCTACTACCTCCATCCGGTTACTATTCCTTCCTTTATTCTTGCTACCTTCATTTTAATTGTTCATAATCAAGGTTGCTTGCAAGCTGACGGTGGCTGCTCGTAATTCGTTATTCATTTTTCGAGAAGCTTCACAATCCTGCAAGTGGTCTGAGATGTACTTATCTCTTCATATTTCGTCTTGAGCAGGGGAATCACCGTGTCCACTTCCAAAGGCAAAGACGGAAAGACCGTCGAAGCCGATGTCGGCGCAACCGTCGACTATGACAGCAAAGCGTTAGAAACGCTGACGGGTGGCAAGAGCACAGCCATCTTTGACAATGCCAATAGCGATACCGATACACCAGGCAATCTGGAGACTGCGGCCCGTCCAACTTCGGGTGTCGATGCTTACAACCTCCTGAAAGAAGGCTCACAGCCAATTACACTGGGCGACTTTCTTATCAGTAAGAAACTTGGCCAGGGTGGTATGGGGGCAGTCTTCAAAGCCAAACAGACCAGCCTCGATCGTGATGTTGCCCTGAAGGTTCTTGCCCGCCACCTCGCAGACGATGAGAAGTTCGTTTCCCGCTTCCAGCGTGAAGCCCGGGTGATGGCGAAGCTCGACCATGGCAACATTGTTCGATGCTACAGCGTCGGCAAGGAAACCGAACTTTGGTTCCTGGCCATGGAATTCGTCGATGGTTGCAGCCTGCAGGACCTCATCGATAAGCACGGCAAGTTCTCGGTTGGCGATGCCCTCTATGTTACCCTGCGGGTAGCAGATGCCCTTAACTATGCCCATGAACTGAACCTAGTGCATCGTGACATCAAGCCTGATAACGTCCTCATCACCAAAAAGGGCGTTGTCAAGCTGGCTGATTTGGGTTTGGCCAAGCCCATGAACGATGACCTTTCGATGACAGCCTCCGGGGTGGGGGCCGGCACCCCTCATTACATGGCACCAGAGCAAATGCGCTCAGCAAAGGATGTCGATGGCCGGGCTGATATCTATGCCTTGGGCGGCATGCTTTACGTTATGCTCACCGGCAAAAAACCTCACGATGGCGAGACACTGGTCAAGCTGCTCGAACAGAAGGAAAAAGGCCGCTTCGAGCCGGCCCGCAAGCTCAATCCCAGTGTGCCCGACAAACTCGATCTCATGATCGACAAGATGCTTGCCAAGAGCCTGACAGCCCGATACCAGACCTGTGCTGAAGTCATACATGATCTGGATGGCCTGGGCTTGGCGAACGAGTACCTTTCTGTTCTCTTCCCTGATGGTCCGCCGGCTACTTCTACCGGAGCGGTTACCAAAACCGGCTTCGCAGGGCCCAAGGGTGGTGGCACACCCACATCCGCAAGCACGCAGAAGCCCAAATCGACCCCTCCCAAGGAAGTTGATCGTTCCGCGGCTGACATCTGGTACCTCGCAGCAGGCACTACTAAGGATGGCAAGAAGAAGGTACGCAAGCTCACCCAAGCCCAGATGAAAGAACTCATTCGATCCAAGCAGATCGACTCCATGAGTGAAGCTAGCAAGCAACCGGGCACCGGCTACCGAGCGCTTGCCACCTTCAGGGAATTTGAGATACTCTTTCGGTCTCAGATCGCTCAGAAGAAGCTGGAGAAGAGGACCGAGAAACTACAAGACAAGTTCTCGCAGATTGCCGACGAAGTCGAAAGCTACGAACGGCGGAAGAAATGGGGTCGGTTCTTCAACAGCGTAGGCGGCTGGATCTTTCTGCTCATTGGCCTGGCCATCCTCGCCGCCATCGGCTTCGGCATCTATCTGGCCTGGCCCTGGCTGATGGATATGTTCGCCAAGAAGATTGGGGCGACGTAGGCCTGCTCTGCCATGAATCAGAGGTCATTGACTATGGCCACGCTGAAAAAGTGGAAGTGGATATTAGTGCTGGTAGCCGGGTTGCTGCTCGGTCTTTCCGTAGGCGTATACCTTGGCCTGTCACGACGAGGGTATGTAGAAGCGGATCAATTCAATATGAAGGGGTTTTACTACTTCCTTCCAGAAGAATCAGACGCATGGCGAAGTCGGGAAGGGATATGCGAGATTCTCTTCGCACCACTCAATGGAATTGATAGGCTGATCGGTTGCGGTAGAGACCATGCTTTTGAACCGTTATGGCATCTTGGGCCAAAACGAAAATAGCAAGTAGGCCATGGTGCGACGGTGGCAAGTATGCTTAATGCCCCATTCCCGTCTTCGTCGCCACATGCAACTGCGCCTTGGCCTTGGCCAATGCAGTTCCAGTAAGCGTCGATAACTGACTATCCAGGGCAGCCGTATTGATATCCTTCACAGCAACTGCCTTGGGAGTCAACACACTCACGACATTAGCATTGACTTGAACGAAGCCGCCTTCGATGTAGTAACTGTGGGTAGTGCCGCCATGACTCGTGCGGAGTTCACCAAAGCCGAGACGGCCCGTAAGGGGTGAGTGATCCGCCAGAATGCCCAGTTCGCCATCGAACATGGGAACAGCGACGAAGTCCACGGTCTCATCAACCACGACCTTCTCCGGTGTGACGACCATGCACTTCAAAGATTTGCTTGTCGATTCCATAACTTCTCTCGCCCCTTGGGGTCTTGGTTACTGAGCGAGTTTCTTAGCCTGTTCAACCGCTTCATCGATGCCGCCGACGTACATGAAGGCTGATTCGGGAAGCGTATCGTGCTTGCCTTCGCAGATTTCGCGGAAGCTGCGGATGGTCTCTTCCAGCGAGGTAATCTTGCCGGGACGATTCGTGAAAGCCTCAGCCACGATGAACGGCTGGGAGAGGAAGCGTTCAATACGGCGGGCACGGGCCACAACCTTCTTGTCCTCTTCGCTCAATTCATCAACACCGAGGATGGCGATGATGTCCTGTAGTTCACGATATCGCTGTAGATAGCCCTGCACCATGCGGGCCACACGGTAGTGCTCTTCCCCCACCACCTGAGGATCGAGGATGCGGCTGTTGGAAGCCAGTGGATCGATAGCAGGGTAGATACCCTTTTCGGAGATCTTGCGTTCGAGGTAGATGAACGCATCCAAGTGGGCGAAGGTGTTGGCAGGTGCCGGATCGGTAGGATCATCAGCAGGCACATAGACGGCTTGTACCGAGGTGATGGCACCCTTGCTAGTCGAGGTGATGCGTTCCTGAAGTTCACCCATTTCGGTAGCCAGCGTAGGCTGATAACCCACGGCACTGGGCATACGACCGAGAAGCGCGGACACTTCCGAACCGGCCTGCGAGAAACGGAAGACATTGTCGACGAAGAGCAGCGTGTCAGCGCCCGTCACATCACGGAACCATTCGCACATGGTGAGGGCTGAAAGGGCCACACGCAGACGAGCACCGGGTGGTTCGTTCATCTGGCCGAACACCATCGCCGTCTGGCTCAAGACCTGGCGATCTGTCTTGCCGATCTTGGTTTCCTGCATTTCGAGCCAGAGATCGTTTCCTTCACGGGTGCGTTCACCCACGCCGGCGAACACCGAGTAGCCACCATGCTGGCTGGCGACACGGGCGATGAGTTCCTGCAAGATAACCGTCTTGCCGAGACCTGCACCACCGAAGAGACCAGCTTTACCACCACGAACCAGCGGGGTGAGCAAGTCGATCACCTTGATGCCCGTCTCGAAGACTTCCGTCTTGGCGGACAAGTCAGCCAGCTTGGGTGGTTTCTGGTGAATGGGACGTGCTTCCTTGGCACCCACCGGGCCACGGCCATCGATAGGCTGACCAAGCAGATTAAACACCCGGCCCAGAGTCTCTTTGCCAACTGGCACCGAAAGAGGAGCGCCAGTATCCACAGCATCAATGCCACGGATCAAACCATCGGTGGTGCCCAGGGCGACGCAGCGGACACGGTTGCCGCCCAGGTGCTGCTGAACTTCACCCACCAGGTTGGTCTTGATCGACTTGGTATCGATCTTCACGTTAACGGCGTTATAGATGTTGGGCAGGTAACCATCACCGAACTCCACATCGAACGTGGAGCCGATGACCTGTACGACCTTGCCGGCGATTTGCTTTGCGGTGGCTACCATCTTGTTATCTCTCCGTATCTCGTCTTTGTCTTCTCGTGGTGCTCCCCCGGCTTGAAGAGCCGGGGGCTAAATGTCTTACTTGAGGGCTTCCGAACCGCCGATGAGTTCGGCAATTTCCTTGGTGATCTGAGCCTGTCGGGCACGGTTGTACTTCAGCGACAAATCACGGATCATATCGCCGGCGTTCTCGGTCGCAGCTTTCATGGCGACCCGACGGGCAATCTGCTCGCTCACCGCGGCATCAAGAAAGCACTTGAAGAGCTTAGCCTTGAAGGCGGCAGGCAGGAGTTCGGTCAGAATGTCGGCGGCGTCAGGCAGGTATTCGTATTCAACCTTGGGCCCGCTGCTGGTTCCCTTGGCGGCATCGGCATCCAGTGGGATCAGCGTTTCAACGACCGGAGTCTGTCGAGCGGGGTTAAGGAACTTCATGTAAGCGACATCGATACGATCTACTTCGCCTTTGATGTACATGTCGAGATATTTGTCAGCGATGGCGTCGACTTCTTCAAAGGCAGGCTTGTCCTCAAACTGAGTGTAGGCTGCCTGGGTAGCAATACCCTGGAACTTGAAGAAGGCAATCGCCCGCTTGCCGGAAAGCTCGATAGGATTGTTGACGCCGGTGGACTTGATCTGCTTCATTCGGTTCTGAGCGACACGGATGATGGAGCCGTTGTAGCCGCCGCACAAACCACGGTTGGCACAGATGACCAGCAAGAGAACGTTCTTGACCTCGGCCCGTTTTTCAAGAAGGGGGTGAGAGACGTTGCCGGCGCTGGCGGAGAGATCAGAAGCCAACTCGGCAATCTTTTTGGTGTAAGCAGCCGCCTCGGTCGCCCGATCCATCGCTTTCTTAAAGCGCGCGGTGGCGATCAGTTCCATCGTCCGCGTGATCTTGCGGATGTTGCGGATGGCTTTGCGGCGATTGACAAGTAAGCGAAGGTTGGCCATGGTGCGTTCAGGTTTCCTCAGGGGGCTAACGCCCCTCGGCTCTATATCGTGGTATTACAGCGTTGCCGGGGCTTTGAACTGAGGAGCAAAGTGTTCTATGGCCTTGCTCAGGTCTTTTTCAATGGCGTCGGTCAGTTTCTTTTCCTTGATCAGTGCCTTCCGCACATCAGAAGCCTGATCCTTGAAGAACGCCAGGAACTGTTGCTCCCATGCGGAAACAAACTTGCGATCGATCTTGTCGAGATAGCCCTTGGCACCAGCGAAGATGATTGCCACCTGGTCAGCAAAGTGCATTGGCTTGTACTGCGACTGCTTCAGAATCTCGACCATGCGGTAACCACGATCAAGCTGCTGCTGGGTGGCCTTATCAAGTTCAGTCCCAAGCTGAGCGAACGCTTCCAGTTCACGGAAAGCTGCCAGATCGAGCTTGAGGCTGCCGGCGATCTTCTTCATGGCTGCAGTCTGAGCGTTACCACCCACGCGGCTGACCGACACGCCCACGTCCACAGCGGGACGCACGCCGGAGAAGAACAAGTTAGGCTGCAGGTAGATCTGACCATCAGTGATCGAAATCACGTTGGTCGGAATATAGGCCGATACTTCACCTTCAAGGGTTTCGATGATCGGCAGAGCAGTAAGCGAACCACCGGTGCCGGCAACCTTGGCGACCTTGGTACCCGGAAACTTCTTGGCGGTCTCTTCGGCTTCATGCTTTTCGAGTGGGCCGACATAGACCTTGCCGGCGTCCTTCCCTTCACGCTTCTTGTTCGGATCAGTAGCGGAGTTAACGCCCCAGTCGGCTGTTACCTTGGCGGTATCAGAAGAATCGGGCACGATCACCCATTTTTCAGCCAGCTTGGCGGATCGTTCCAGCAGTCGGCTGTGACAGTAAAAAACGTCACCAGGATAAGCTTCACGACCGGGAGGACGACGCATAAGCAAAGACAACTGACGGTATGCCGCAGCCTGCTTGCTTAGATCGTCGTACACGCACAGTGTATCGCGACCCTTAGCCATGAAGTATTCAGCCATCGCTGTCCCGGCGTAAGGAGCGATGTATTGCAGTGGAGCGGAAGCGGCAGCTGAAGCCACCACGACAATAGAATAATCCATCGCACCGCTCATGCGGAGACGTTCTATAACGGTCGCCACGGTCGATTCCTTCTGACCGATAGCGACGTAGACGCAGATCACGTCTTCTTCTTTTTGATTGATGATCGTATCGATGGCAATAACGGTCTTGCCCGTCTTGCGGTCACCGATGATGAGTTCACGCTGACCACGACCAACCGGGGTCATGGCGTCGATAGCCTTGATACCGGTTTGCAGCGGCTGCTTCACGGGCTGACGTTCAGCGATGCCGGGAGCCATCGATTCTACGAGACGATATTCGGATGCGATGATCGGGCCCTTGCCGTCAAGCGGGTTGCCAAGCGGATCGACTACACGGCCTAACATGGCGTCGCCGACCGGCACACTCAAAAGGTTTCCAGTGCATTTGACTTCGTCGCCTTCGCGAATGCCCAAGTAGTCGCCAAGAATGATGACACCAACTGAATTTTCTTCAAGATTGAACGCCATGCCACGCACGCCAGCTCGGGTAAACTCAAGAAGTTCACCGGCCATAGCGCCGGCCAAGCCGTACACACGGGCAATACCGTCGCCCACTTCGAGCACACGGCCTACTTCACTGGCTGCTAACTGGCCACGATACTGGCTGATTTCGTTAGACAGTACAGAAACGATCTCGTCCGCCTTGAATTTCATGACTGCTTCTTTCCAGGAGCTGGTTCTTAAGCTGGTTGAGGCGGGCTTTCACTGTGCCGTCGAATTGCCAATCGCCGACACGGATAATCAGCCCACCAAGCAATTCAGGATCAATACGTTCCTCGAGCATCGGCTCGACATGGAACAGGTTGTTCAGTTGTTTTTTGAGAGCTTCACGTTGGCCGTCGTCCAAGGCAACAGCGGAAGTTACGAAGACGGGCACCCGCTTGTTCTTCTTGTCTACCAGTTCACGAAAGCTGGTGGCGACCGCAGGGAGCAACTCAAGCCTGTCGTGGTTGTTGAGGATTTGTAGAAAGTTGATAAGGGTATCGCTGGCGTTGCCCTGAAAGTTCTTCTCAATCAAATCTCTCTTCGCTCCGTTGGCGAAGGTACCGCTGGAAAAGAAGGCATAGAGATCCGGCAACTTCCTGAAGGTATCGAATACCAGGTCGTGTAATTCCTCACCGACCGACTCAGCCTCGCTGCCCGCCGCCTTGAAGAGAGATTCGGCGTAAACACGGGCAATTCGCTCCGAGCTCACATCGACCTTCTTAAATAATTTGGCGTCTTCGAGGGGATTGCTCATGTTAGGCGTTCCCCGCTTTGCCGGCGGCAGCCTTCATTTCCTTGAGCGACTCGTCGAAGAGCTTCTTGTGGTCTTCAAGGCGAATCTCCCGCTTGATGGTCTTGGCCGAGATCATCGCAGCAAGCTGCGTCGATTGGTTCAACATGTCGAGAAGGGCTTGATCACGAGCGGTTTCTATTTCTTTGCGAAGTCGATCACGCTCAATCCCAATTTCTTTCTTGGCGCTGTTGATCATATCATCCTTGGCAGCCATCGCATCGCGGCGTGCCTCTTCCATCATGCTGCGTATGTTGTCGTTGGCCTTGGCCATCTCGCCGGCTAAATTTGCACGAGATTTTTCCGCTTCGTTCCGTGCATTCTCAGCGGCAGCAATGGTGTCAGCGATGTTTTGCTCACGCTTCTTGAGGCCCTGGAGCATCGCCGGCCAGGCAGTCTTGCTCAGGATGAAGAGCAGGCCGCCAAAGACGATGATCGACCAGAGGCCCAAATCCCAGCGAAGGGAGAACATGTGTTCGATGGCGGGCACATGCTCGTTTTTCAAGCTGTGAACCTGCCCCTTGGCCAGAAGCCTGGACAATTCATCGGCATGCGCAGGGTTGGCTAGATCAAAGAGCTTGATGGAGCCTTCGCCATGCTCATCCTTGATTTCAGCTTCGTATTTGGCACCATGCTTGTCGTCGGAGGCATTGACGTTCGGAACGAACGCAAAGGCCATCAGCGAGACCAGCAGCGCACCACGCAATTGGCGTAACATAATCGCTCCGACACGTTGACCGGTGAACGCTCTGTTGGCAGAGGCCGACGATCAACAGGCCCTGGGTAGATTAACCAACGAAAAGACCAAGGAGACAGAACACGAGAGCGATAATGCCGGCACCTTCAAGAAGGGCCGCAATCGTAATCATGTTGGTGACGACCTTGTCGGCCACTTCGGGCTGGCGGGCCATGCTTTCGAGAGCGGAGCCACCGATGCGACCGAGGCCAATGCCCAAGCCGACGACGACCAATCCGCAGCCAATGCCCACGCCCACAGCTTTGGGCATGCCATCAGCAGCTGCTGCGGGAGCGGCTGTTAAGGCCAGGGTCAGTAAAGCGATCCAGCACAGGTTCAGCACTTTCATGTTGAGAACTTCTCCAATTTCTGATGCCCGGCACAGGTGTCGAACAGTTGCCGGCAAGGACAGACCGGGCCGGGTTGGCCGCTTGCCGGGCATGTGTCACAGTGATGTCAAAACTCTGCACGACACATCGTTGATTTATGGAATCAATGATGCGGATGCAAAGCCAATCCAAGAAACAAGCTGGTCAAAAAGGTAAATACATAGGCCTGCAGGAAGGCCACGAACAATTCCAACAGGGTGACAGCAACCACGATCAGCACGCTGCCAACCGTGATCGGTCCGGACAGATACCATCCGGCATACTTGGACATGGCGATGAAGCCAAGGATGATTGCCAGAGCCAGGTGCCCGGCGAACATGTTGCCAAAAAGTCGGATGGCCAACACGATACCTTTGATGAAGGCGCTGAGCACTTCGATAAAGCAGACCAGCACCGTCACTGGAATCGTCAAACCAAAAGGCAGGTGCCCCAAGTGAGGCACAAAGCTCTTGGCGTAGCCAGCAAAGCCGAGCTTCTTAATGGCACTGCCGTGAATGCAGATGAACGCAAACAGGGCCAAAACCAAGGTGAGCGAGAGCGAACCTGTCGGTGAACCCAGGCCGGGAATGATGCCCAACAGGTTGCAGAACAGAATAAACAGGAACATCGTCCAAAGGAACGGCACATAATGATCAGCATCATGCTCGCCAATGGTGGGCTTAGCGATTTTGTCTCGAACGAAGGTGAGCAACACTTCAAAAGTGTTCCACATGAACCCTTTGGGGGCTCCGCCATTCCTGGCTGACTTACCAATGGGCAGATAGATCAAAAGAATCAGGCCCGCAGCAATTAGCTGCAACACCATGTACTTGCTGATCCAAGGCGGCAGATGGAACCCGAAGTGTTCCAGCAGATTGAATTCGTATCCATCCATCACATGATGGAAGAAATCAACAGCAAATAAAGGTGACTCTAGACTCATGCTTTTTCGATCGTGTTCGTAGCCTGAGAAGCCTTAAGCTGGATGTCACGCAGATGCAACATGAGACCTACTTGATAGTAGATCGCTATGCAGAGCCAGAAAGCAACGCCCCATTCCGGGTAGGCCAGTTTGTAAGCCAGCCCTGCCAGAATCAGGGACAATGCCACTCGCCACCCCATTTGGCGCAGCTCCTGCGTCAACCAAGCAGTACCCATCTTAGAAACAGTATGGCGACCGGCAACTTTGAAAAAGCGACTAATCAGAAAACTGCCGAGAACGATTCCGCCCGCAGCTAAGCTGCTACAAGCATCCGTCCAAGTGGTCAGCGCATAAGTGATGGAGAAGCCAAGCGATAGAGCGATCAGCCAGACGATGAGTTGCATCATGGCTTGGTCTCGGTCTCGTCTTCTTTGGGAGGATTGATCAAAGCCAGCAGGTGGATAAAACCCAGCGTTGGTCCGAGGATTGTTCCGATGATCGTAAACCAAGGCATCGTCTTCAACCAGAAATCAAGACCAACGCCAAGGCCCACCGGCACAGCCATCTCCATGCCGATCTGGCTGATCTGGGCCACTTTGGACATCAATCGGAAGTCTTTGTCGTTCGGTGCTGGCATAATGTCAACTTAGCCGAAGCGGTCAGGAAGTCAGGTGCTCATTCGTGGAAGTCAACGCCTGCTCGAACACCTGGGCTATCATCTCTTCGAGTGGCGGGTCTTCGACGCTGACATCGACCACTTCATGCTGGTCCAGCACATCGTTCAATGCCTTGGCAACCTTCTTCCGATCTACCCGTAGCTCCACCGAAGGGCCGATACTGGAGGTAATGGCTCCATAGTTGGCAAGATCAGCAGGCACAGCCTCCTTGAACTGAAGCTTCAAGATCTTCTCCTGGCCGAAGCGTTCGACGATGCCTGCCAATTGACCGTCGTAGACGATCTTGCCGTGATTGATGATCAGCACCCGCTTGCAGAGTGCTTCGACGTCGCGCATGTAGTGGCTGGTGAGCAGCATCGTCACTCCGCGGATGCGATTGTACTCGTGCAGACATTCCTGAATTTTGACCTGAGCAACGACATCAAGCCCAATGGTGGGTTCATCAAGCAACAACAGCCGGGGTTTATGTAACAGTGCCGCGATGAGTTCCATCTTCATTCGCTCGCCAAGTGAAAGTTCTCGTACGGGTTGCTTAGTCAGCTTCTCTACGCCAAACATCTCAGTCAACTCGCTGATCGTTGTGTCGCAGTCAACCTTGCTCAGTGAGTAGATTTCCCTGTGGAGTTGGAAACTATCAGCCGCCGGCAGATCCCACCAGAGTTGGTTTTTCTGTCCCATTACAAGAGAGAACTGGCGTCGGAAGGCATCGACACGGTCCCACGGCGTAAAGTCCATCACGTTGGCTGAACCGGAAGTGGGGAAGATCAAACCAGCCAACATCTTCAGGGTCGTCGTCTTGCCTGCTCCATTAGGCCCCAGGAAGGCAACCATCTCGCCTGGTTCGACGGAGAAGCTCACATCGTCAACTGCCTTCACTTCCTTATGTTCCCGACGATAGAGCCCCTTGATCGCGCCCATCAGCCCGGTCTTCTTCTGATACACTCGATAGGTCTTGGTCAAGTTCGTCGCTGTCAGTAACGGCATAACACATCGCTTCATCGAAAGTGGCTGAGATACTCTCTTTCATGGTATCTCTCTTGAAGCCAAGTAGCGACAAGTCACGGCACAAACCCCTATCGATTCTGACTCCTATCTCTTTAGGAGCCACGTCCTACAGTTGACACAACTTTCCCACACCATCTGATGAAAACAGCCTCGCCTCTCGAATCACCATTGATTATCCGGCGATACCTGAGAAAGTAGAAAGAGGCCGAGTGCTGTATTTCATTCTGGCTCCTGGCTTCTGACTTCTGGCTCTTAAGGATGCCTGCCATGATCTGCGTCAGTGTCGGGCGCACGCGACACAAGATGATGATGATGGAAAGCCAACTCGCCGCTGAGGCTGGGGCGGAGATGATAGAGCTGCGCCTCGACTTCCTCTCCCGGGCCATTGATCTCAAACGCTTGCTCGCCGACAAACGTTGTCCTATGGTCGCGACCATTCGTCGCCACGAAGATGGCGGACGCTGGAACAAGAGCGAAGACGAACGCCAGATGCTCATGAGGCTCGCCATTGTCGGCGGGTTCGACTGGATTGACATCGAGACTGATATTGCCGACACGATCAAACGCTACGGAAAAGTGAAACGTATCGTCAGCTACCACAACACGAAGGAACTCCCCAAGAACCTCGAAGAGATCCTTGAGAAGATGCATCAGCAGGATGCTGACGTGTTGAAAGTGGCCGTCCGTATTGACAAACCCCAGGACAACTGGCGTGTCTTAAGGTTAATGAAGCACGCCAAAAAACCGACCATCGCCATCGCGATGGGCGACTACGGGCTGCCCAGCCGCATCCTGGGCGCCAAATACGGCGCACCGTTCACATACGCCGCTTTCAACAAGGAGCGGGGAATCGCTCCGGGAATGTTCTCATTCGATGAGATGAGGGAAATTTACCACTATGACAAGATCGATAAGGATACCAAAGTTTTTGCTGTCGTCGGCAATCCCATCCTGCACAGCATGAGCCCTATCGCCCATAACGCAGGTCTGCGGGAAGCTGGAATTAACGGAGTCTACATTCCTATTCAGGTGCCCCGAAACGACTTTATCGACACCATACAGTCGTTTACCAAAATTCCAGTCAGCGGATACAGCATTACGATGCCGCACAAAGAAGCGGCCCACGAACTGGGAACCGAACGGGACACCATTACCACCGCTTGCAAAGCAGGCAACACCCTCATCCCCGGGCCCCAGGGCTGGAAGACCTTCAATACTGATTATCACGCTGCTCTGTCCGCACTTCGTAATGCCATGTCGGGCATGGAATCGGGCGATTCCGTCCATGGCCGCATGGTGCTGATTCTCGGCGCAGGCGGCGTCGCCCGCACATTGGCACATGGCCTGCACCAGGAAGGGGCGGTCGTCACCATCGTCAATCGAACACTTGAAAAGGGACTGGGGCTCGCCGACGAGATTGGCTGCCGAGCTGTCGATTGGAACGCTCGGAATGCCCAACATCCAGAGATCATCATCAACTGTACTCCGGTCGGGCAACATCCCGATGTCGATGACACTCCCCTGCATGCCAGCGTATTCCGCCCTAACCTGGTGGTGATGGATTGTGTCTACAATCCCGAAACAACGATGATGATCCGGGAAGCTCGCGAGCGCAACTGCCGGGTGGTCACGGGAGTAGAGATGTTCATTCGTCAGGCGGCGGAACAGTTCAAACTCTTCACCGGGGTGAACGCCCCCGTCGAAGTCATGACTGACGCCGTGCGACGTCAGATCTCCCCGGTATCGCCTCATCCGGCTCTGCCTCTGAAGGCTCCCGAACCGGAACCCGAAGACATTGAGAAAGACTACCGCCTCTTCGATGAATAACCTCTACCTCATCGGCTATCGGGGGGTGGGCAAGAGCTCCATTGCTCCGATGCTTGCCCGCAAGTGTGGCTGGACCGTCGTAGAAATGGATGACCGCATCGAACAGAAAGAACAGACAACTATTGCGGATATCTTTGCTGAGCAAGGGGAAGAGGGGTTTCGCAACCTTGAAACCCAGATGCTTCGCGAAGTGGCCATGAGCAGCAAACAGGTGATCTCCACAGGTGGTGGGATTGTCCTGCGAGAAGACAATCGTTACCTGATGCGTGAGACGGGTATTGTCGTTTGGCTCCAGGCTTCCGCTGAGACGATATTTAATCGTCTGAATCACCATTCTTCCAGACAGCGTTCAAAACGTCCAGCCCTGACAACATTGCCCATTCAGGATGAAATCACGACACTGATGAACGAACGATCCGTACTTTATGCGACAACTTCCCATTTCTCCGTTAACACCGAATCTCATAAGCTAAATGAGATTGTCGGCATCATTCTCACGCAATTGAACTGGTGGGTTTAGAGCATGGATTGGTACAACGAATTCAACGCTTTTATGTTCAACCCACTGCAATACCCGCTGGTGCTGGTGCCGTTCATCTTCATCCTTGGAGCGATGGTCGGCAGTTTACTCAACGTCTGCATCTATCGTTTGCCGCTTGAAAAGAGCCTGTGGTGGCCCGGTTCCCGCTGTGGCAACTGCTATCAGCCCGTCCGCAAGCTCGATAACCTGCCCCTCTTCAGCTACTGGATTCTAGGTGGCAAGTGCCGAACTTGTGGGATCAAGTTCTCCAGCCGCTACTTTTGGATCGAACTCTTCACAGCCACGCTCTTTGCCGTCACCTTCTATTTTCACCTCAATTATCGCAATGATGTGGCAGTCTATCGAGGCGTGCCCGCTATCAACCTCTTCCTGATGTGGCTGTATCACATCACCTTCCTGTGCTTTCTCATCGTCGCCACCATGACCGACTTCGACCTGCGCGAGATTCCCTTGCGACTGACTATTCCCGGCACCATCGTAGGCCTCATCGGCGGCAGTTTCGTCGGCTGGCCTTGGCCGCTGAACATCAATGAACCCCTCGTACAAAATACTTTCGTGGGTGGGTTGCACTATTGGCCGTTCTGGGCACCGCTTGACGATGTTACCATCCCGTTCGTTTCCCATGTACAACCAAACGCCTGGTATGTCGGCTTTCTGACTTCTGTGATTGGTGCGCTGTTTGGCACCAGTCTGATCCGTATCATCCGCGCCCTCTTTTCGTGGGCCTATGAGCGCGAAGCAATGGGCCTGGGTGATGCCGACCTTCTCATGATGATCGGTGCATTCATGGGGTGGCAAGCGCTGATCCTTGTCTTTGGGTGGGCTATCTTGTTGGGCTTACTGTACGCCTTGTTACAGTTCCTGATCAAAGGCAACACAGAGTTGGCTTTCGGCCCACCTCTCGCCGGTGGAGCGGTGCTGGTGATGTACAACGTGCTGTGGGCTCATGAGTTTACCCAAAAGTACTTCTTTAATTCCTTCTATGTGGCTATCGCCGTCTTCTTCTTCCTGTTCCTGTGCTTTAACACCTGTATGGTGATTCGCTTCCTGCGGGTGGGGTTCAGGAGGATTAAGACGACGGCTGTTTGATGATGCATACCTTCAGCCATTACCCATCTACCCCAACTTCTTACACAGGTCTTCTTGACACACTTTTCCGACCCCGCTATAGGCGAGGCGTGATGGACTATTGCCGGGGCGGTATGATGATTCGAATATTCTCCATAGTTGTTTGTATTGTCACGCTCAGTGGTTGCCGGTCTACCAATGGCGACCGTTTGCCTGCAACCGCTGCTGATAACCCCGACCCGATCTTTGGCGCAAATGCCAAGCTGCGACAGCCTGCCGGCGGTGAGCAGCCTCCTGCGGGAGTGACTGCTCCGCCGGGAGGAGTCCCTGCCGTACCGACCAGTCAGCGTACGGGCAGTACGGATCGAATTGGGCCGCTGTCTATGCAACCACGTAGTCCATCACCTGCCGAATCATCCGTATCCCCTGGAGTTACACCTGGAACCGCCAACCTCGCCCTAGGAGTACGTCCGCCACCACCTGAATTAATTCATGATCAACAAGTCAAGCCTGTGTCCAACACTGCCCCTGCCAGCAGCCCTGAACTGGTGCAGGAGTATCGTAACCGCATGAACAAGTTCGGCGTTGCCGGTCTGCGTACCAAGGCACTCGGCAACGGCGACTGGGAGGCAGTGGGGCACTTCCCGGTAGCCTCGCAACCGAATCAAATGCGCCGCATTGAGGCTCATGGTACGACTGAAGCGGATGCGCTGTTGGCCATTCTCGAACAACTCGAAAAACCCCAATAAGGTAAACAGTCCGGTCACCCATGTAGCCGAACAGGCTAAGAGTGTGTTGACTGGAGAAGCTTCGTGGTTCAGCCACATTCGTCAGTGTCAATGCCAAATCTGCGCACTGAACAATTATTGACCTGGTGGCAGCGCAGCCTCATCGGCATGTTGTTGCTGACCATCGTTGCATACGGTCTATCGCTGGCCATGGAATCGACTCCCTCCTTGGTGTTGCAGAGTTCTCTTCAAGCCGGGTGGAATGTCCTTCATGACAAGGGCATGTACGATGAACAGCCACGAGTATATCGCGGCCCCCCACTGATGGCGATCGCCGCCGCCCCGTTCGGGCATTCTTCTTCGGGAAACGGCGCCAGCGACTCGGTTCCTTATCCAGTGACCCGTGCTCTCTGGTTTTTTGTGAATGTACTGTGCTTCTGGCTGGCAACTCATTGGCTGGTCAGTCTTCTTGAAACCATCAAAAACCACGTCGCACCACTACGCTGGTGGTTGCATCGTTTACTGCCTCTTCTGCTGCTTATCGTTCCGCTGGCCGACTCGCTTCAGGAAGGCTTTGCCGATGGTGTGCTGCTCCTTGTGATCACTGCCTTAGTCATCTCACTTACTCGTTGGCAGTTTTTTGCAGCCGGCCTGGCTCTTGCCTTTGCAATGTGCCTACAGTTAACCGCAATGGCGCTGCTGTTCATTCCCATTTGGCGTCGTGATCGGGTGATGTCCATCGGTGTCATGTGTGGACTGCTCTTTTGCCTCGTGCTGTTGCCTGGCCTCATGTTCGGCCTGCAGCATACCAATCAATTGAACGAACAATATGTCAACATTATCAAGCAATACGGACAGGAAGCTTTAGGCGAAGAACAGAACCATTCTCTTGCGAGCTTAGTTAAACAAGTTCTGACTACGACCAGTGCGGACAGAGATCAGTGGGCACTTGCGATAGCGCTCTCATGCCTGGGACTTCTCACGCTCTTTAGTTGCGGTTTGATGGGATTCCGCGAAGAACTCGATCCGTTGCGGTTATTTCACTTCATTGGCTCACTGCTGATCATCACATTGCTGGCTCATCCACTATCAGCATTACACTCGTACTCACTTCTTGTGCCGTCTGTCATTGGGATATTGAGGGTGGTCTGGAACCCGGCGACAAGCCATCGAGTAAAGATGAACCTCACAGTTTCGCTCGCGACCATGCTCGCGCTCATTTCACTGCCTTTGCATCAGCCGGTGCTGCCGCTTTTCGGGGTTATCGTTTGTTGGCTCGTAAATGCCGTGCTACTCTATCGCTCCAGTTCATCGCGACAGATTACATCCACTGCACCCAGTCGCCATCTCCTCGTAACTCTTCCGGAAACTGCCTAAACAGCAAGTGGTGGCCCGTCACGTTCCAGACTTCTAGATTCCTGCGTCTGTTTCGGCATATAATAGTGGTTGCACACCTCTGCCGAGACCCTCATGAGCAATGATTTCAGCCAATATGATCAGCAACAGAACTTTGACAGCGCACCACCTCCCGTTACGGCACCCCGACAAAGCAGCGGTTGTGGCAAGGGTTGCCTGATTGGCCTGATCATCTTGGGCATACTGATGGCTCTGTTCGTGGGAGGATTCATATGGATGGTCAACCACATCGTTCAGAACATGACCGACGATCCTAAAGAAATCGCATCGAGGTTGAAAGAAATCTACCCGACAGCTAGGTTGCCTGAAGCCTATAGTGGAAGAGTGGCGCTGAAGTTTGACATCTGGAAAGTCAAAATGGACATGATGATCTTCACTACCGACGACGCTGACGTAGCGGAAGACGCCGAGGTGCTTACCGGAAATTCGCTAATCCTCTTCTCGTTCAAGATGCCTGGTATGAACCAGGAGGAATTGGAGAACTCGCTGCAGATCAGCAACAACACCGGCACTGTTATTGAGAAGAAGCCAGTGAAAATTCAAGCAGGTGAATACGAGTTTGCCGGATTCCGACAGAAAGTCCAGCGTCGTCGCGAGGGAGAAGAGAAACGAACCTACTATCAGATTCTCCTACCACTCGGCAACGCCACCATGCTGATGATGCAAAGCGATAAGGATCAAGTGGATGAAGTTGCCTTGAAGCAGTTCCTTCTTACCATTGCCAAGGATTGCCCGAATGCTTCGATGATCGAGAAAATGAAAGAGAAAAAGTAGAACTCAATCAGGGACTCTAGTTAGAATTGCCTCATGAAATCCCTTGCATACCCCACCCTTTGGGGGTTACACTCATAAAGGCGTTAGTCTGTTCCGAAGTTTCTTGAAGCAAAGCGGATACCATGAGCAAAGGTCGTGGCGGAGAATTCACCGATATCCTCGTGAAGAAGGGGATCGTCGGTCGTGATCAATTGCAGGAAGCAGCAGCAGTTCAGAAGTCGACCGGTGCCAAACTCGCCGATGCTCTTGTTAAGCTCGGCTATTGCACAGCCAATGATGTCATCTCCGCCATGGCTGAGCATCATGGCTTGCAGGCCATCAACCTTGATGAAGTAACGGTTCCTGCCGCTGTCGTGGAGTTGGTTCCTGAATCAGTTGCCCGAGAGAACGTCATCTTGCCACTTTCATCTGAAAGCGGGCTGCTCAAAGTTATCATGAGCGATCCGATGGATCTCGATACTATCCAAAAGCTCACTTTCATCTTGAATAAAGACATTCAACCCGTCCTGGCTCCTCGTGAGCAGATCATCGAAGCGATCAATCGTTACTATGGCCAATCAGAAACTGAGTCTGTTGATTCGATGCTGGCTGAGTTTACCGATACGGCCATCGATACGACAGAAACGGAATCAGCCGCTGCCGCTATTGAGAGTAACGAATCCGAAGCCCCAATCGTAAAACTGGTAAATCTGATGATCCAGGAAGCAGTGCAGTTGCGAGCTTCGGATATTCATGTGGAGCCTTTCGCTGATCGGATTCGAATCAGGTATCGCATAGACGGGGTGCTGGTGGAACGTGACAGCCCGCCCAAGCGACTACTGCCCGCTATGATGAGCCGCCTTAAGATTATGGGAAGCATCGATATCAGCGAGAAACGCCGGCCTCAAGATGGCCGTATCAAGTTCCACATGGCAGGTAAGT
Source organism: Gemmatales bacterium (assembly GCA_035430005.1). Classification (GTDB taxonomy): domain Bacteria; phylum Planctomycetota; class Planctomycetia; order Gemmatales; family HRBIN36; genus JAEUIE01. The sequence goes on along the minus strand of DAOMFV010000015.1, from coordinate 19,095 downwards.
TCTATGATTTGCGAGTCAGCATTATTCCCACCAATCATGGCCAGGGAGCCTGTCTACGAATTCTGGATCGCGCCAATATTCAGGTAAGTATCAAAGACCTTGGCTTTTCCGAAGAAGATTACGCTCGTTTCCAGCAGATCATTAAGAGACCTAACGGCATTTTCCTGGTTACTGGCCCAACCGGCTCTGGCAAGACAACGACGCTCTACTCCGCACTCAATGAACTCAATCGGCCTGATCGTAAGATCATCACTGCAGAAGACCCCGTGGAATATTACCTGCCAGGCATCAACCAGGTGGAAGTGAAACATTCCATTGGGTTGAACTTTGCCCGAATTATTCGTGCCATGTTACGCCAGGCCCCCAACATCATCTTGGTCGGCGAGATTCGGGACGTGGAAACTGCAGAAATTGCAATCCAAGCTTCACTGACGGGGCACTTGGTGTTTAGCACGTTGCATACTAACGATGCACCTAGCGCCATTACCCGCCTCATCGATGTGGGTGTACAGCCGTTCCTGGTTGCCTCCAGTTTGATCGCCGTCATGGCTCAACGTCTGGTTCGTATGATCTGCCCGAAGTGCAAAGAGCCGGACATGCCTACTAAGGCAGAGCTCCAAGCAGGAGGAATCACCCCCGAACAGGCGTCTCAGGCGACCTTTATGAGAGGCCGTGGCTGCGCTCATTGCAACCATACCGGCTATCGAGGTCGTAAAGGCATTTTCGAGATGATGAAGATGACAGGCCCAGTTCGCGAGATGACCTTCAAGCGAGAATCCACTGTCGTCATTCGTCGTCAAGCACGACTGAACGGCATGAAAACACTTCTCGAAGACGGTGTGTTGAAAGCGATGAAAGGCTTGACCACATTAGATGAAGTGCTAAGCACTTGTCATCACGACGGATAACAACGATCATTTGTATTATTCTGATGCATCGTTTTCGTACATCGGCACAAGGCAAAGCCTTTAATAAAAATGCGCAAATGCGAAAATATCTGTCATAAAACACACTGTCTTTGTACTATTGACATGACAGTTGTTTTTTTACAGTTTTTCTCATAGTGGTATTGCAAGATGGCATACATCCCGCATACTTTAGCGATGTTAGAGACGTTGCCACTATTGCATTTTTTTTAATCCCAAGTGGGGGCATGAGCGGTGGCTTTACAAAGCGTCTTAATGGAAAAACTGCTTGAAACGGTCGTAACATTGAAGGCCAGCGATCTTCACATCGCAGTCGGCCAGCCTCCTGTCTTGCGCGTCAACGGGCGCCTCAGGCGACTAGAAGCAAAGCTGTTAGAACCTGATGATACGACTGCTCTCATGAAGAGTATCACGCCAGATCGCTGTCAACAGGAACTGCAAGAGCGAGGAGGTACCGACTTCGGCTTCGCTTATGGCGACAAGTGTCGGTTCCGAGTCGCCGTCTTTAAGCAGAAGGGCAGCGTGGGCATTGTTTGCCGACGTATCCCCAGCCAGTTTCTAAGCTTTGAAATTCTCCGCATGCCCGATGCCATCCGCCGGCTCATCACCAGGCCGCGCGGATTGCTCCTGGTGACTGGCCCTACTGGTTCCGGCAAGACCACCAGCCTGGCCTCGATGATTAACTTCCTCAACGACAACTATGACAAGCACATCATCACCGTTGAAGACCCCATTGAGTATTACCACACTCATAAAAAGGCTACGGTCAATCAGCGCGAGATCGGCGTCGATGTTCCGAGCTTCTCAGAAGCTCTTAAACGTGCCCTGCGTATGGATCCCGATGTTATTCTCGTTGGTGAAATGCGAGATTTGGAAACGATCCACGCCGCTCTTGAAGCCGCTGAAACGGGTCACCTCGTGTTCGGCACGCTGCACACCAGCGGTGCCGCCAGTACCATCAACCGTATTGTCGATGTGTTCCCCAAGGAACAGCAAGATCAGATTCGCACCCAGTTGTCAACCGCCTTGATCGGCGTATTGTCACAAGCTTTGCTCTCTAAAAAGCCCGATGGCCTGATAGCTGCATACGAAATGATGGTGGTCACCCCCGCCATTCAGAATCTGATCCGTGAGAACAAGGTTTACCGAATCGATTCGAGCATTCAAACAGGCCGCAAGCACGGTATGTTTCTGCTCGACGAAAGCCTGTTCAAGCTTTGGAAAGAAGGACTCTGCGAGAAAGAAGAAGTGCTTTCCCGTTCTTCCCGCCCTGCGGAACTGGCAGCCAAGATCGCCTTGGCTGAACGTGGCCAACTCGAAGACGAAGATGAAAACGATGATGAAGACGATGAGGATGAAGAGGAGGATGACGAGGATGATGAGTAGTTGACTGTCGCAGTCACTATTCATCCACTGAATCGACCATTCCTCTTACAGGTGCAATATGTCAGGACAGCCGAACCAGCCTCAGAAGCCTGTCAATCCGCAAGCCGGAGCGCCTCGTCCTGCTGCGCCGACACCGGGCAAACCATTGCCTCCCGGCGCCAAACCTGTCAGCCCTGGCACTGCCCCGACTAAGCCTGCTGTTCCCCCTGCAGCTTCCGCCAAGCCGCCGCTGGCCCCAGCCAAGCCCGGAGCAGTTCCGCCAAAGCCAGGCACTGCACCTGCCAAGCCCACAGTGCCGCCAGCTAAAGCCGGTACTCCCGCTTCCAAGTCGCCGACCAAACCCTCACCCGGCAAACCCGGCGCTCCTGTAAAAAAGTCTCTCTCCACCAGTGGCGGCCGCAAGAAACTGGGTCAGATTCTCGTTGATCTTGGTCTGCTCGAAGAAGATCAACTCTGGGAACTGATGAACGAAGCCCGCGAAAGCGGTCAACTCATCGGTCAGGCGGCGTTGTCCAAAGGGCTTATCACAGAAGACCAGCTCTACCAGGCCCTGGCTGAGCAGTTTGGACTCAAACTCATTAATCTCAGCGAATCGAAGTTCCAGCCTGAAGCTATCGAGAAAGTTCCGGAGACCATGGCGACCGTCTACAAAGTCGTCCCCATTTCTCTCAAGGATAACTCACTCACCGTTGCTATTGGTGATCCCAATCAACTTCCCGCCCTTGACGACCTTCGCAACTTTATCGGCGTCAAGGATGTCAGTGCTCTGCTGGCCACTCCCAAGGCCCTGGCTGATGCCCAGGTCCGTTGCTATGCCGGCAAACAGGAAAGCATCATCGATATCATCAAGGAACTCGAAACCAGCCCCGAGTTGAGCAGACTGACGCGTGAATCGTCCATCGATCTCGAAGCCCTCACCGAACTTCAGGACGCCGCCCCAGTCCGCAAGCTGCTGAACATGGTCATGCTTCTGGGCATCAAGGATCGCGCCTCTGATATTCATTTCGAGCCTTTTGAAGACGAATACAAGATGCGCTATCGCTGTGATGGCGTACTTTACGAAATGGTGCCTCCGCCCCGCCACCTTGCGACAGCCATCAGCAGCCGTATCAAGGTCATGTCCAATCTCGACATTGCCGAGCGCCGGCTGCCTCAGGATGGCCGTATCGAACTGAACGTCGGCGGCAATCAGGTTGATATGCGTGTCTCCGTGCTGCCCACGATGTTTGGCGAAAGCGTCGTCATCCGAATCCTGGATCGTACCGTCGTCCAGCTTGATCTCGACAAGATCGGCATGGAAGAGGATATGCTTGCCGCCTTCCGCCAACTCATCAAGAAACCCAATGGCATTATCCTGATCACCGGGCCGACCGGAGCCGGCAAAACGACCACCCTTTACTCTGCCCTCAATGAACTGAACGACATCACCGAAAAGATCATCACCACTGAAGACCCCGTCGAATACGACATCGATGGCATCGTTCAGATTCCCATCAACGCCGAAATCGATGTCACCTTTGCCAACGCTCTGAGAGCCATCCTTCGCCACGATCCCGACAAGATCCTTGTCGGTGAGATTCGCGATCTCGAAACGGCCCAGATTGCGGTGCAGGCTTCGCTCACCGGCCACATCGTCTTCAGCACCCTGCACACCAACGATGCCGCCAGCACGGTGACCCGGATGCGGGATATGGGCCTGGAACCGTATCTCATCACCGCGACCGTCGAAGGCATCATGGCACAGCGTCTCGTGCGTAAGATCTGCATCGATTGCCGATCTGAATACGAACCTTCCGCTGAACAGATCATGGAACTGGGCCTCAAACCCCACGAAGCAGCCGGGATGAAGTTCTTTTATGGCCGAGGCTGCGACCGCTGCAACAACACCGGCTACCGCGGTCGCTCGGGCATTTATGAATTCATGCCAGTTAACGACGAAATCCGCGACCTCATCATGGCAAACGCCTCGCATGAAGAGCTTTCCGCCTGTGCCCAGAAATACGGAATGTCCACACTCCGTTCCGCCGGCCAGCGAGCGCTTCAAAGAGGCCTGACCACCATCGAAGAGATTGCCCGAGAGACAGTAACCGACGAAAGCTAAAGAGCCAGGAGTAAGCGGTATGCCAACGTACAAATTCGAAGCAATGTCCTCGCAGGGCGAAGAAGTCAAGGACACCATTGACGCCGCAACCGAGGAAGAGGCGCAACAAAAAATCAAGCAGATGGGCTACTTCGTCACCCGCATCCAGGAAGCGGGCGGCCAGAAGAAGGCCAAGGCCAAGAAGAAGCAGACCGGCAAAAAAAGGAAAACCTTCGTAATTGGCGGCGTCTCCACCAAGATGCTCTGTACCTTCACCCGGCAGTTTAGCACCTTGCAAGACGCCGGCCTGCCGGTGCTCCGGTCTCTGAAGATTTTGGAAGGACAACTTAAACCCAGCGCGCTCAAGAACGCCCTTATCGATGTCGTCGATGACGTTGAATCAGGCGCCACCCTCTCGGAAGCTTTCGCCAAGCACCCCAAGTGCTTCGACCGCCTTTACATCAACATGCTCAAGGCCGGCGAGGCAGGCGGTGCCCTCGAAGTCATCCTGCAGCGTCTGGCCGACTTCAAGGAAAAGGCCCAGACCCTCAAACGCAAGATCATCGGCGCCATGGTTTACCCGATCGTGGTGATCCTCGTCGCCGTCGGGATCTTGAGCTTCATCCTCATCTACATCATTCCGAAGTTCAAGAAGATCTTCGCCGACTTCCAGATGAAGTTGCCGGCCATAACCGAACTGCTGCTCGACATCTCCGATTTTGTTCAGCATAACTGGTACGTCTTCCCGCTGGTAGCGATCGGACTCTGGCTCTTTATCAAGCTGGTCTGCCTCTTTAAGAAGGGCAGGTACGTCTGGGACTGGATCAAACTCCATATCCCGATCGTCGGCGGCATCATCGAAAAGACCGTCATCGCACGAACGACGAGAACCCTGGGCACCCTGGTGAGTTCAGGCGTGCCGATTCTCGAGGCCCTCTCCATCGTGAAAGAAACGTGCAACAACGCCGTCTTTGAGCATATGTACCAGCGTGTCTACGAGTCGATCCGGGAAGGTGAAACGATTGCCGCCCCGCTCAAGGAAAGCCGCCTGGTCGACGACATGGTCGTCAACATGGTCGACGTGGGTGAAGAAACAGGCGAACTCGACAAGATGCTCTACAAGGTCGCCGAAGTCTACGAGGAAGAAGTCGACGTTCTGGTCGAAAGCCTGATCAGCCTGCTTGAGCCGCTCATGGTGGTGTTCCTCGGCGTGTGCGTCGGGTTCATCGTCGTCGCCCTCTTCATGCCCATGATCGCCATCCTCGAAAAACTCGGCGGCGGCGCCAAGTAAGCCTGTCTGATTCTCCCCCTTTCCAAGGTGGAGTTAGAGAGGGTAGGGCAAAGCAAAAACCCCACCCAACCTCCCCTTGGTAAGGGGAGGAGCTAATTCTCCCCTCTCCCTCCTGGGGAGAGGGATCGGGGGTGAGGGTTTTCTTCTCGACACCTCCATTTAACAACTACTTTCATCTCTTGGCACAAGAGATGCACTAACCCTTCGGTTGCCCTGACGACCCTCCCAGACCCGGCCTTTTTGCCAAAGTGAGGAAACCATGCGTCTGATCCATGTTCAAAAACGCGACGGCTTGGAACGAAAAGGCTTTACACTGATCGAACTGCTGGTGGTAATCACCATCATCGGCATCCTCATGGCCCTCACCCTGGGAGTGATCAGCAAGGTCTATGCTTATCTGGATGAGGTCAAGGTTGTCTCAGAAGTCAACAAGCTGGCACAGGGATGCGAACAGTTCAAGAGCACGTTTGGCAGGTATCCGCCGAGCCGGATTATTCTCTGCGAGAATACTGCTACTTACGCCAGCATTATTTCCGGGGCCATTCTACCTCCCCCGGCTTCTGGCCTGACTAACGCCCAGTTCCAGGCCTTGGCCGCTTTCTCAACGGAATATCTGTCTGCCATTTTTCCCAATATCAATCTCAATGGAGCCAGTCACAACTGGGATGGTAGTCTGGCAGGTGTGACACCCACAATTGATGCTGCCGGCGTATACACCATCCTCGAAGGCCAGCACTGCCTCGTCTATTTCCTTGGCGGCATCCGTTACAACGGCAGCGATCCCTCTGGATTCAATACCGATAAAACCAATCCCACTGCCCAAACTACAGGCGCACGGCTTGGGTCTTTCTTTGTTTTCGACGCAGCTCGGCTCAACACCACCGCAGCATTCTCATCAACAACCTTCCCCTCCTACAACGACGTCTATGGTACACCCTATGCCTATTTCGCTGCAAAGTTCCCCGGAACAAATAACTATCCCAACGCCTATGTGCCAACGTCCCTGGCTATGGTCAACGATTGCTACAATCTGACAACGACCGGCACGGTCAACTTCGTTCCTTACTTCAGTTCATCGGTGCCTCCCACGCCGCCAGCCGGTTGGGCTGCTGCCATCAGCTTCAAGTTCCACAAGCCGGATACTTATCAGGTCATCTCAGCTGGCAAAGACAAGCAGTTCGGCACTGGCGGCCAATTCAACCAGACCGATCCAGAACAGAGCCTGTTCATACCCACGTCAGTGCTTCCCGCCGTGACGATCGACATGCTCCAGGCCAATTACGACAACATCACCAGCGTAACCAACGGCCGCGTGGTGCCCAAGTAACCATTGGATCATTTAGCCCCCGGCTCTTTAAGCCGGGGGTGGACGTGCAAGACAGTGACGCCCGATGACGAGGAAACCGATCATGCGACTCTCTCAAAAGACTCATCGCTCCGCATTCACCCTGATCGAACTCCTCGTCATCATGACGATCATCATTGTCATCATGGCACTCACCATCGGCGCTATCAGCAAGAGCTTCGGCTGGGTCAAGCAGAAGAACACTGAACAGACGATGACGAAGGTGATTACTCGCCTGCAGCGGGTGATTGACCGCATCTATAAGGAGGCGGATGATTGGCCTTCAGCGACAGAATCCATCATATTTGACGAAGCAAACGGCTCTTACGAACGGGCACGTGTTCTAAAAGTATTATATCTGTACAAATGGAACTTCCCCAATACCTATGCGGAAGCCTTTCATAATGTGCAGGAAAGCCGTTCGCTCTATGATGCTATTGGTGGCTATCCAGCTGCCCGGGCTATTCTGGCAAAGTTACGATCAAACTACTCAGTCATTCCCGATCCATTCAATCCGCTTATCCCTGCGACGACCGCATGGACAGCAGCTACTCCGAACACACCAGCGGAAACTGCTCTCGAAATTCCGTGGGAGAATTCAGCCTGCCTGATGGCAGCATTCACATACGCCAATGGTTCGCCTGATGAGTTCACGAACAATGAGGTGGTAGTTACCAATCTGCCAGTAGGAATCTTTGACCCTGCACTTGGTGCCTTTAATACAAACGACGCGAACCCCAAGCTGACGGATGCCTGGGGTACTCCATTGTTGTTTCTCAGGCATGGTAATTTTGCATATTCTCAACAGCGACTTGGAAACAACATTCCGGGTGCTGCACAACCTGCTTGGACAATGGGCCTAGCAAGACCTGCTGCAATCGCTCCCAATCAATTCGCGCCTATCGAGTGGATACTTAATCCTGCTGCTAATCAGCCACCCACTGCTGCAACTGGCGATTTGACTTCCTATTCATTCAGTCAACTACAGACTCGTGCGAATTCAGCATATCCATCGCTTTATGGACGAGATCCCTTCGATCCCACTGGCTTGTTACGTAATAACACAAACCAATGGCGATCATCCTTAGCACCGGCTGGTGTTTGGATGAATCGACCTTGGCTTGCAGTGGCCACTGCCTTTGCTCACGGTAATTGGTTCCGCGCTTCTTTTGGCTATTCACCTGAAGTTTCGGCACAAACAATCGGCAGTCTCGTCATTGACAATCAAGCCTTCACTCCCATGGTCATTCTCTCCGCCGGTGGTGATAAGTTATTCACCACCTGGGATGACAACCTTGATAGCTACCGTCTTCAAATCAACGTGAGCGGCCAGCAGTAATGCTGCCAGGAGATGTCTGAGATGAATACTACTTCACGTCGCTCCGGATTCACGCTGGTCGAGATGCTCATCGTACTCGGTGTCATTGCCACGGTAGCGGCAATCTTCATTCCGATCGTGCTCAACATGTCGGACCGCAACCAGGTGCCCAAGGGTGCCAGCATGCTCGAGAATGCCTTATCTTTGGCGAAAGCGCGAGCCGTTGCGGAAAAGCGCCCTAATGGCATTCGGATTCTACTTACCTCTGATAACCTTCGCAGAATAGCTGGTGGCGCTGCTTTTGCATGGTACGATCAGATTCAATACATCGAAGATCCTGGTGATTATGTTGAGGCATCAGTTTGGGGCTTTGCTGATATCGGGCCAGTCCCTGCTGCTGTACCACCTGTACCAGCGCCGCCTGTCAGGAATTCAACTCAACCCTTCTGGACTACTACGGCCACTCCCTCGCCTGGATCATTGCCTCAGGGATTCGATGACGTCTCCATTGCCAGCGGTCCCTTCACATTCAATGCGACAACAGCCTCCGGCACAGGAAGCGTCACCTTCAATCGTAGTCGCTTGCTCTTTGGCCCTATTTCCATGACACGTCTAGCGCCGGACAGTAATCAGTGGACTGGCCTTTCCGGCGTTGCCCACCTCTCACAACGCTACATGTACAATTGGTTTTCTGCTGACCCCATCGCTGTTCAACCGGGTGACAGGATTGAGATAACCGGTGTAGGGGAGTTGTATACAGTAGTAGCCGTTTCCATTGATCAGGCAATTCCTCCTGGTCTCAACAACACCAATGTCAATATCTCATCGACTGGCAACGCCATCCGTGTTCCCGTCATCGTGGTGGACCGCGACCTGAGCGGAGATATTTCTCCCGTCTTAAATGGCCGCCCTAACTTTCGTATCATCCGACAACCTCGTGTCATTCCTTCACTGTCTCCTGTCAAGCTTCCGCAGGATGTCGTGATCGATTTCACTCCTTCAAGGCAAACCTTTTTGGGAATTCCGACTGGCGATCTCGACAACAGCCCCACCCCCAGCATCTATATGAGCAACGTCTCTGCTGGTGTCAGCGTCACCGCTATCACGGGAATCACGACTGCCACGCCCAATCTCGTTGCACCTGATTACATCGATATCATGTTTTCGCACTCAGGAGAGATACTCCCGACTACCCAGACGTTCCTCTCCGGTGCCAACCTCGGCCAATTCACCGTCGGCTCATCCGGCCTCATCGCCCTCTGGATACATTCTCGTGGTAGTCCAGATCTCTGGGCTGCTCGACAGATCACTGCCGCTCAGGGCAATGCTGATAACCAGGCCATCGTGGCTATCAATGGCCGCACCGGTTTCATTGGTTCCTATCCGATCAATCGACTCACTGCCGATCCCCTGGCGAACGCCCGCATCGGCAAGGCTCGTATCTCCGCCGATACCGGGCAATAACCGTACATCGCTGCTGTGGGGTGGCCCTCTATCGAGGCTTTTTATCTCCACCACCGGCAGTTGCTTGAAGGAGTTATCTCATGATTCGCTTTCCCGAAGCCCGACCCCGCAAGGGCTTCACTCTCACCGAAGTGCTGATGGCGATGTTCGTCATGGCTATTGGTATGATTTCGCTTCTGGCCCTGTTCCCCGCCGCCTTCCAGCAGGCGAAGTGGGCCCTCGATAACGAACAAGTCGCCCGCGCCGCCGCCAACGCGCAGTCGATGACCGAGATGCCGCACATGACTGTGGGCACCTTTGGAGGTATGCCATTGGTGAGTGGCACAGCGCAAAGCGTGCGGAACGACGACACTTACCGACCAGAAACAGTCAACAGTAATTTGCTCTGGAAGAATGTTCCTGTCCCAGTGACCAGCCAGTTGGGGCGTACCTATTTCCTGTTTGATTCGGCTGCAGGTGCCTGGACTTTCAACACGAACTTGGGTTCAGCCCCGGTTGGCTCCACGGCACGGGTGAGGTTCCCCCCTGTCCTGGTTGACCCCGCTGTCGCTTCCATTCCCAGTTACGTTGATACGGCAGCCTACAATGGAACGTTACTTCCCTTCCACATTGGAGCCTACGATACCGCCAAAGTCCCCTTCGGTTTATTGGCCGCCGGTGGTACCGGAAGGATCAGCGTCGGAGTCCCCCGCTTCTCCATGTCGCAGTACACGACCGATACCGGTGCCATCGCTCTGCGTATGCAAACAGAAATCAGCATGGGTGATGAAATCAACTTTGACACGAACGGTCAGCCTCTGACCGCTGCTGGTCAATTCGCTCGTCAACGTCGATTCTCCTGGGCTTATCTCTGTAACTGGAACGATTACAAAACGCCGGAAATCTGCGAGGTCACCGCTGTCGTTTTCAACAGTCGACCTGATTTCATAGGCACCTTCCCTGCAGGTGAAGTGACCTACAACAGCACCATCCCCGTTTCTAGTGCTGCAGGCATCGATGCATTTGGACGTGTCTTCGTAAAAGGACTGACCCAGGCCGTCGTAAAGCTTCCCTCCGCCGAGCCAATGAAATTGAAAACGGGTGACTGGATTTTCGACAATACCTTCATTCTGCCAGAATACAACGATGCGTTCCCATTGGAGAAGGTGCCTTTCCTGGACACTTATGATCCTGCATTTGCTTATACCTTCCCATCCGGATCGGGCAATACCCTCCATCCTGGGCTGGTTGGCGGGCACTTCTACAAGGTATTGGACATCAGTGAGGTACGAAGAGAACCATTTGCCGGCCAATATTACCAGACCATCACCATTGATCGCCCAGCTAAGTCGGACGGCTTCTCCGCCACGATTTTTTCTGGCATAGCTGACGTAATCACCAAGAGCGTCGGCAAGATGCCGCAAAGGTAGGAGTTAGGAGTGAGGAGCTAGCAGACAGAGAGTATTATCTCCCCTCTCCCCTGGAGGGAGAGGGGCCGGGAGAGAGGGGGAAGCGTGCAACACCAAGACGCCATTCCCCTTGTAAACTCAGCACTAAGTACCCAGCACTCAGGACTATTTCGAGGCGAATCATGCGACTTCATTCTCTTCAAGCGAAGCACACTCGAGCGGGCCTCACGCTCGTGGAGATGCTCATTGCCCTAGCGCTTTCCATCTTCATCATGGCCATCATGTCCGAAGCCTTCGTGAAGGGCTTGGAGGCATTCGGCAACTTCAAAGCGCTGGCTGACCTGGAACAGCGACTCCGCACCGTCGCCAATATCATCCGCCGCGATCTGAAAGCTCCGCACTTCGATACCAGCAAAAAGCTGAGCGAATGCACCGTCAGTGGAAGAGCTATGCCGGTGCTTGATGGTTTGAAAGCCGGAACGTACACAGCAGCGGAAGCAACAGCGCTGTTACGCCAACTGGCGGCTTACCAATTGAAGACACCTTCTGAAGGGTTCTTCTCCATCGAAGAATGGCCGAATCGCCGACCGAACATAGCGACTATGTTCTTTGAAGGAACAGACTCTTCGGGGCGACCCAGCTATCGAGACCTGCCTGCCTTCGGAGCAGGCGGCGTGATTGCCATTCCTTCCGATACGCTCCATTTCACCAGCCGGCTCGAAGGCAACGATCCGGACAAGTTCTTCTATGGTAAAGTCCGCGCCGGCGCCCTGCTCGATAGCGCCGGCCTCTCGACGGGCGCCACCCGGTACGACAGTGCCGGCAACGGCATGTATACCAGCCAGGCGGCGGAGTTGCTTTATTTCCTGGGCGTGGACGGCTCGCAGAATACTCCAGGCGTTTCGAAGCCCGGCGGCCCGGTATTGACCTTCAACCTCTACCGCCAGGCATGGCTGCTGGTGCCCAACCGTTTCAGCGATGGCTCGGCGATACCCGGAGATGCTTTCTACAGCACCGTCGTTCCCGCTTCGGATATCCCCATTCGTTACTCGATGGATAACGACGTGAGCGCATATTACAACTCCGTCAGCGGCAATTTCTTTTTCAACTCCATGGCGGATGTTCAGCATCGTGCACGACGCATCAATGCCGGCGGCATTCGCACGCCACGGCCCCTCGATACCTTGGGCAATCTGGATGGCAGCGACATCATGCTGACTAACGTCATCAGCTTTGATGTGAAGGTATTCGATCCGTTTGCCTACAAGATTCCTCTCACGCCCGCTTCCGGTCGTGGAGCGTACGTTGATATTGGTGATACCTTCAATGATGTCATTGATGTCAACACCGGGCTGATTGCCAACACCTTGCCGACGGCTGCGGCGGTTCCCGGCGACTTACTAGCGCCGACCTATGGGACGACAGTCAACACCGTTCCTACCTATCCTGCGGGCGGCTACAACCTTACCGATAACGGCACCTTCGATACCGGCACTACCCGCTTTGAAGGCAGCCCCACTGCCACAGGAGCAGCGGGTTCTCCTTTCTTGAACCCTACGGAATCTCCCAAAACTCACACGTTCCCCTTCACCTCCATTCAAATAACCATCCGAGTCTACGAGCCTAAGAGCAAGCAGACCCGGCAGATCACGATCATTCAAGACATGTAACCGAGGAACATCTGGTTCATCCGCTGTGGATTCACAGCTCATCCCCCAGTGTTCCGGCCTACGAGGTGTGTTATGTTCCTTTCATCGAAACAGCGAAACCCGCGGCGAGGCGTCATCCTCCTGGTGGTGCTCGCCCTGATCACCCTCTTCGCCTCCATCGGCGTCGCCTTCGTCTACTTCGCCGAGGGAGAAGCCACCAAAGCCCAGGATCAAAAAGCCGGCGAAACGGTCAAGTTACCCGACGCGGATTTGATGTTCAACTATGTGCTGCGCCAGTTAGTGTTCCCGACGACCAACAACACTTCAGCACTCTATACGCAAAGCTTGCTGGAGAATATGTATGGACGAACATCATCAACCAACCCTGCCTTTCCATTGGGTAATGTTGCGCAGAACGTGGTTCCGTTCAATGGCACTGGTTTTCGAGCAAACTTCGATCCCGCCAGCGATGCGATTGAGGCGATTCCACAAGTCGGCCCCGCTTCAGGCCAGGACAATCTTTATCGCCGCAATATGCAGTTCAGATTCTATGATGAATCCAAACATGGCAGCTTAAACCCTTCCTACACTTATCCTGATCATAAGAATCCGTACCTTGGTGGAGTTACCGCCAACTATCGTCAACCTGATTACACTACTCATCTTCCTTCGGGTATTACTCACGGGCCTGTAGCCATCGCTCGATCATGGGCCCGGGAGATGAAGTTCCGCATCGCTGTGCGGGACACTGCAACTCTCGCTACCGTGGGATACCAGGAAGTGATCCTGAACCCGTACAGCAATACAGTATTCCCGCTTACTGGTGTACGTCATCAGGATTTCTGGAAGAACTTGCCTTTCTTGGACATGGGTGCTCTACCAGGTCTCGCTCCCGGACTTGAGTACGTTCCAAACCTCTCGATCCAGTGTACCCCCACGGGTGCAACCGCACACTTGATGGTCAATGCAGCCGGCATGGCCAACCATACATTGCGCCCAAAACCCAACAATACTACCGGGTTTAATGCCGGCTTCCCTCCGCCGGGCGACAATGGCGGCGATGTCAAGAACCTCCCGCCTGAAGTGAAAACGCTGGTAGGGTTTGATGCTGCGAATAACCCCGTCTTCGCCAATAACGACAGCTACTGGATGGACGTAGGCTTCCCCGCCATGCAGTGGTCGAACAATAAGAAGATCAAGCCGATGGTGGCCATGTTCATCATGGATAACGATGGCAAGGTGAATCTCAATACGGCGGGGAATTTCCGGGCCCAGGATGTGGCGCTTGGCCAAACTTATCATTCTTCCGCTCATGGCTTGTCCCCCGCGGAAATCAATCTGACCAAGTTGACTGAAGCCTTCAATATTCCTCTCTATGGCCAGCCGGCCATCACGACCGCCACCATTCGCAACGAGCTCGCTGCCTTGATGGGTGGCTACGCTAACGCCGGCTCCGGCCCCACAGTTATGCGTGGACGTGCCGGGTATACCTCGTTGGGAGATGGCAACCCCACCACGGCGGCGGCCACCTACCCGACCGCTCCCGCCTTTGCTATGTACGCGCCTATTTTCCGTACGGGATCGCCCTACGCACCAGTCAACATTGATGGCACTTATGACGGAATAAATGCCGCCGTCTATTATGCGCCTTCCAAGTCGTGGCAGCTTTCGGGCGAGGCTCCTGTCGTCATCACCGATCCGCTCTTCCTTCGCTTCCCCTATTTCAAAGCGCCGTTCGTGGTGGATGCCAACGGCTATTACAATGGCTTCGCTTCTGGAACCCTCAACGAATATCAACGTGGCGGGGTGAACCGCAGCCCGCTGTTCCTATCACCCTTTGCCAGTTCGCAGCCTGGCAACAATGCCGATTCCGGACTCGGCGCCGGCTCGCAGCGCACCTTTGGCCCACAGAATCATGAGGAACTCTATCGCACCAGAGATTCAGGCGGTGACAAGTTCAACGGCGAACTGCGTAAACTCATCCCCTCGTCTTACACCACGGCTCAACAGCGCTGGCAGCAAACGCTCTACAGCAATGACTTGAGCGTTCCAGGGATTTCCCCCTGGTTCGATAACACTATCACCGATTACGCCATTCCCGCCACGGGAAACAACGCCGGTTTGACCAATGGCGGCGCGGGAAGCGGGCAACCCATGCCCACCACCGCCGCCACCACCGGCGACTACTTTAGCAATACCAACTACTCCTGGCGATCCATCTTTGCCAACGTCGCCGGCACCAACGTCAACAGCTTTAATCGGCTGGATCTATCTCGTCAATTGCCTGACTACCCTCTCCCTGCCAATAACAACACGCTACTCGATCTGGCAAACCCTGTCGTCCGCGCCCAGTACATGATTGCCCTGCAGGCACGGCAGCGCATGGCCAAAGAGATTTACAACAATCTCAAGATGCTGATGCAACCCAACAACGACAGTGGCTATCGTTACATCGCTCAGCTTGCTGTCAACATCGTGGATTACATCGATAACGATGACTATCCCACCTGGATGGAAGTGTCTGACATCACCACTGCCACCGGAGCCGCCAAGATTGTCTGGGGCACTGAACTTCCGCGCCTCTTGCTCAACGAAGTCTATGTGGAAGCAGTTAATCATCCTGGCGACCCGATGCCAATGAACATGGCGCAAAACGACTACGATGTAAATCATTGGGTTGAACTTTACAATCCGTTGACGAACAGTAGCTATCCCGGCACATGGGCCGCCTCTGCAGGCGCGTCTCCGAACAATCTCGATTCCGAAGCACGGCTGAATGTCGGAGGCACTTCGGTCTATCGGCTGGTCATTGCCAAAAACGCCAACAGTGCGACCACTGCTATCATGCGCACCAATCAAGGCAATACCCAGGGCTTCCCAAATGATCTGACCGATATGCAGACCAAGTTCGTCTACTTCCCAGCTGGAGATACCGTATTGCCTTCGGACGCTAACTATGGCAATGGAACGACGGCCAGCAACAACGGCTTTTATCTGGTTGGCCCAGGGACTGTCGGCACGCCCACACCCCCTGAAAGCGCCACCACCGGCCCTGTGGTTCCTGCCACCGATCCCTTGAACTTTCCTACACCCAATTTGAGCGATGCCAATATGACGCAAGGCGAGCGCATCGCCAGAGCAGGCACTCCTTTTACCGATACTGCTGATAATCGGTCCGCCATCCTGCTGCAGCGCCTGGCTAATCCCTATCTGCCTCACAACCCCATAAACGATCCTTTGGTGATGGCCCCGGGTGAAACTCCAACCGTACCTCCTACGCCTTACAATCCGTACATCACCATCGATTATGTCAGCAATATTGTCATTCAACACGCAGTGCGGAATAACAGCGGCGGCCCCGATGCCAGCTATCAAGCGGTAACGGATCGACGTTCATACGGGAAGCTGCAACCCTATGCGAGCATGAACGAAATAACGGCAGGCACTACCGTCTCAGGCGTCTGGGTCGACCAGCGCCCCGATCGTGAGTACAACACAGCAGGCCTGCAACCTCTTACCGCTCAACCTCAGCATACGTTCCTCCGTCATAACGGCGTGGAAACAGACCGGTCTCCCGGGGCTCCCATTACTCCTCCAAATCCCCAGCCCAACACGGGCGGTATCAGCTACAGCAATACCCTCCGCCTTCCCTTTGACTGGCTGGTGCATCTGGATCGTGCCCCAACCAGCCCTGCCGAACTTCTTCATGTCAGCGGTTTCAAGCCTCACGAATTGACTCAACAGTTCAATCGGTTAACGCCGGTGATAACTGCCACCTCCTCTACGCCAACCCTGGCTCCGGGAACCGCTGTCACGGTCACCGCCGCTGCGG
Organism: Gemmatales bacterium; assembly: GCA_035430005.1. Classification (GTDB taxonomy): domain Bacteria; phylum Planctomycetota; class Planctomycetia; order Gemmatales; family HRBIN36; genus JAEUIE01. The sequence goes on along the minus strand of DAOMFV010000015.1, from coordinate 2,416 downwards.
GGTTCATTGGACAGGATCGTGGCACGCCATTCTCGCTCCGTGATAATGATCTGGTCTATGTCACCTGGCTGGCCCCGGCGGGCAACCAGTCTGAGTGGGCCTTAGCAACGGCGGTCAATCATGTCACTAATACATTCCAGACCACTACAAACGTCACTGCAGCCGGTGTGACCGGAGTTGAGGTAAGACTGGTCATTCCCTTCGCTCACTATGCACCATGGTACCGGGCATTGCAGAACGTCGATGTCAATTCCTCCAGCAGGCTCTATCGCTTCCTCGAAACGGCAGCGGTGAGGAATCCTGGGGTGGATGTGGGACAATTTCGATTTACTTCCAATATTCCGACAGTGTCAGCCGGGGCCAATACTCCCAACATCAGTGCTCCGCTGGCTCCGGGTTCCAATAACCATTCCCGCTGGATTCAGCTCGATCATGGGACGATTACTGGAGGCAATGTTGGTTTGCCGAACCTGACCGCCGCCAAATGGTTATCACCACCACCAAATACAAATAACGCTACGGTTATCAGCACCAATGACGCTTTATTGCACATCCGTGCAGGCGACTCGGTCTTTGGTGGAGAACTCAACCCGATCGGGCCTTATAATTCGACAGCTACCTACATCAATCCGACGAGTGTGACGGACACGAATTACAACGTTGGCGATACCGTCGTCATCAATGCCGGTTCAGCCTCGACCATCGTGCCTGAACAGCGGGCGACCATTCTCGAAATCGATCAAGACAGAAATTGCATTCGAGTCGTATTGTCTGTTGATTCATCAGTAGCAACGACGGCAATTACTGAGCCGCTGACTATCGATTACACCTATGTCAGCGGCCGACAGCCGGGCAAGATCAACATCAATACGATGTGGGATCGCGAAACCTTCTGGGCTCTGGCTGATGCTCAAGCGATGAATTGTTTTTATGGCCCGGCGGGCAATCGTGATCTGTATGTGGATAACATCTTTACCCGTATTCAACAGCAGCGCCAGCCCCAATACTATTACGGCCCTCGTATGGTGGGTCACACGGGCTTTTTTGGAAGTATCCCCGAAGATCGCCCCTTCCATGGCATGGCTACCGGAGATATACCAAGATCACAATTCATTTCTCAACAGGGTATTGGCAACACCTTCCTCAGCGACCGCTATCAGGAGCAACCTTCGGGGTCCTTACCCTATCCCGCACCGCGTTCTGGCGATATGACTTCACCTGTAGGCGGTGACCTTGGCGATGTGCATCGCTTCACTCGTACCCTCTTTGAAATCGGCAACCCCGGTCAGGACCATCCTTATCGACGATTCGAGTTGCTGAGCAAGATCTGGAACAACATGACGGTTCGAAGCAACACGTTCTCTGTATGGATGACTATCGGATTCTTTGAATACGACGATACCAACGGAATCGGCGCTGAACTGGGACAGATTCAAGGGAAGAACACTCGCTACCGGTTCTTTGCCGTCATTGATCGCACTACGATTGATCGATGGTTGCAAAGCTGGGCGTTACACGATACCAAGGCGGGCATCAACACCTTGATGGATAACAACCTGTTCCCTAATCTTGACCCTCGCTATGCTACCTTCCCGAATCTGACAGCAATAAGCACCAGCTATTCTGCAACCACTAGCTTGACCGGTAATGTTAATGGGATGTCCATGCCACAGACGTGGTCAGTAAACTTAACTTCGACTAATCCCTTTTTCAGTTCGGATGGAACTGCTGGCGGTCGAATGGTGTATGTCGAAAGCAATGTGGGAGGAGAATATGCCCAGATCATCTCTCAGACGAATACCACCATTGATCTTCGACTAACTCTGAATCATTCCGGGGCGGGGGTTATGACCATCCGTCCGCTTCCGGTGCCGCCTACGGTGCTGCACTGGACGCAAATGAAGTAGCGACTGTAGAATTCTTTAGAGGCACGGTCTCCCGACCGTGCCTCTTCTTTTCATATTAAGACGTCTTCCTCAGCAGAGCGTGATGGCAACTCTACACGCTGTACAAGCCTTCCACAAACTCCTGTGCCAGGGGAGCGTTTGCTTTATTAACGCAGAGTTCGATCTTGCCCTGGTTCATTCCGGGAAGGTCTTTGAGGGAATCGAGCGAGGCTCCTTGCAGGATGATCTTCACCCCGGAACGGATTGAACCGAGCCAGCCTTTTACCAGATCGACGGAGATAATCTGCTGCACGGGGATGCGTACCTGCTTCACGCCGGTCTTGAGCATCCCGCTTATCGAATCCTTGATCTGGTATTCAAAACGAAGACTGTCCCCTTCATCATAGACGATGCCATGACACTGCCCCAAGCCGCCAAAGAGGGAGGAGATAGTAAAGGGGACAGAACGCACAGGGGTACTCCGCAGATCATTCGAGAGGGCGAGGCTCCTGCCGAGCCGTTTCACTCAC
>DAOMFV010000014.1:0-62530 GCA_035430005.1 Gemmatales bacterium | reverse complement strand
CCGAACTCAGACTTCGGACGAGCTTCGTTGACAGTAAGAGGACGGCCCTTGAACTGCTGGCCGTTCAGTGCTTGCGTTGCAGCGTCAGCTTCGGCGGGGTTACCCATCTGGACGAAACCGAAACCCTTGGAACGGCCGGTTTCACGATCAACAATCACTTGAGCCGATTCGACGGCTCCATATGCAGCGAACAACTCATTCAACTCTGCATCGGTCATCTGGTAGGGCAAGTTGCCTACATACAAACGCTTCATAACGCAAACACTCCAACTCTCGGTAACTCGGGAACCAGGCCCATCGAACGAAATCAACGTAACAGAAGGGCATCGAACAAGTGTCGCCGCGAACCGCTCACCACTTCAGTGAACCTAACCTCTCGCAAACGTGCCGCCTGCTTGACTCTCCGCAACCGAAGCTAACCGGCATTATAACGTGCCCTTTTAGTCTGTCTGCGCTTATTTTAACATTTCGAGGCAATTATCAAGATGCAAGAATTACAATCGCTCGTGACCGATAGCCAGAGATTCGTTGATGGCATTCTGGTACGAATTGACAGCCTCATCTCGATCCTTGGCTCCATGTGCCACGAAGGTGATGTGCCCCAATTTACGGCCGGGCAGCGTTTTCTTGCCGTAGATATGGAGATAAGTGCTGAGTCCTGAGTCCTGAGTGCTGAGGACGGTGGAACGGTCGGGGACTTTGCCTAACAGGTTGATCATGCCCACCTGGCCGATGAGTTCTGTAGAACCGAGCGGCAGACCGGTGATGGCCCGGACATGGTTTTCAAACTGGCTGGTGACCGCCCCTTCAATCGTCCAGTGGCCACTGTTATGAACTCGCGGGGCCATCTCGTTGACGATGAGTTTGTTGTCCTTCTGGAAGAACTCGATGGCCAGCACGCCGGCATAGCCCAGGGCATCAAGCGCGCGGGTGGCATAAATCTCGGCCAAGGTTTGCAGTTCAGGTGTCAGGTCCGGTGCCGGAGCGAGGCTGCGTTGCAGGATGCCATCCTGATGAAAGTTCTGCACCAGAGGATAGAAGCGGGTTTCACCCGTTGTGCTGCGTACAGAAAGAAGCGAGACTTCACGATCAAACTTGACGAAGCCTTCGAGGATGAGGGGCACGCCTTGCAGTTTGTTCCAAGCCGCTTCGACGCCCTCTTTGGTTTGAATGACGTATTGCCCTTTGCCATCGTAGCCGAGACGACAGGTCTTGAGCACAGCGGGCAGGCCAATGGTCTCGATGGCCAGATCGTACTCCTCACGAGTTTCGATGGCTGCAAAGGGAGCAGTTGGAATACTCATCGAATGAAAAAAAGTCTTCTCTTCAATGCGATCCTGCGACATGGCCAAGGCGATTGGCGAGGGGTGCATCTCGACCTGGGAGGCGAGGAACTCCGCACCCCACAGGGGGATATTTTCAAACTCGTAGGTCAGCAGATCAAGCCCTTCAGCAAACCGCCCCAAGGCCTGGATGTCCTGAAAGGAGCCCACGGTCAGCGGCATCACATGACCGCCCACCGCTTCGCGAGATGGATCGAAGCAGCGAAAGCGAAACCCCAGCGGATAGCCCGCCAGGGCAATCATGCGACCGAGTTGTCCACCACCGAGGATGCCGATGTTCATGGGATTAGCTTATGAAGGAACCACAAAATGTGGTTACGATCCATGCTGAGATTATCGGACCAACTATTAGGCCCAACGGGCCGAGAGAAGATAGCCCAGGGCAACGCCCTGGGTATGAAACGAGCACGATGATCCAAGCCCTGAAGGGGCGAGACAACCTTCAGCCAGCTTTATCTCACCCCGTTGGGGCTTGAACAAGACCTATCGACTCGGCACCCAGGGCGTTGCCCTGGGCTATCCTATCCCGCCCCTTTGGGGCTGAGACAGGCCTGAACAGTCAATTAAGAAAACCCTTCCGGTAACGGAGCTACATAACATCGTTCCGGCTTCTCGCCCAGTGCAGGCAACTCCAGACGATGGGAATGCAGCATCAATCGCTTGGCGGAACTCTCCCGGCCATAGAGTCGATCACCGAGGATGGGAGAACCGAGATGAGCGAGGTGAACACGCAGTTGATGAGTTCTCCCCGTCTCGGGCCAGAGTTTGATGTGCTGTTTCGTGGCATGGTCATGGGAACGAGGAATCAGTTCATATCGGGTAAGAGCATGCTGCCCGCCCTGCTCTACCACGATCATTTGATCTCGACGCTGAGGATCCATCTCGAGCCGGGCATCGATCTCGCCTGTCTGTTCCAACTGATGAGGCCAGGCTATGACTGCCCGATATTCTTTAGTGACATCGCAGGTTTTGAAGGCAGCATCGAGCAGTTTGTTAATCTTGCCTGGACGAGTGAGGAGTACCACGCCGGAAGTATCTCGGTCGAGGCGGTGGAAAAGAATCAGTTCACCGAAACAATCCATCGCCAGTTTGTGAAGGTTGACCACTTCGGGATTGCGTGACGGTGCGACGAGCAATCCGGCTGGTTTATTCACCGCCACGATATCGCCATCGTCAGCGATCAGCCAGGTGGGGTCAAAGACTTCAGCGGGATGGGACTTGAACGCAGCAGGCACTTCGGCTTCGATCACATCGCCGTTCATGACTTCCCAGGAAGCAAGCCAGACCACTTTGCCGTTCACCCGCACCCGCTTGCTGCTGATCGTCCGGCCAATATCCTTGCGACCCCACTTGGGGAACTGCTGACGCAGGGCTTGATCGAGCCGCAGCGGTTCAGGGAGATGGGCGAGTTTGAGTTTCATGATGCTTCGGATTCGATCAGGTAGGGAGCAAACCTGGGCCGCTCTTCCGCTGACAATCGCCTTGGCTTCCCGGTAAGCATGTCCACAAAGATGCCACGCTGCCTGCCGATGGCGGCAAGTTCACCTTTGCCGTTGTAGAAGCGGTATTCGAGCCAGGCGGAGGCTTGAGCCAGTTCGGAGAACCACGTTTCCACTTTCACTTGATCGCCGATTACCAAAGGCTTCTTGTAGGCGATATGCGATTCGACTAGCACCGGCCCGAAGCCCTGTTCAGCGATCTTCTCGACCGGCATGCCAATCGCTTCGAGTAGACGAGTACGACCGATCTCCATCCATTGAATATAGACGATGTTGCTGACATGCTTCATGAAATCGATCTGGAAGGTGTAGATCGAGAGTTCGAAGGTGACTTTGTTCAAGAGCTGCTCCAAGTCCATCTAAGTTCTCATGCAGAAGTAATTGGCTGGTGGGCCGGACATTCCTGTCTGGCCGGCACAGACAAGAATGCCTGTGCCACCTAATGACTTTTCTGAGGTTACTTAGCTCGCTGTTTATGATATAGGAGGCCAAGAAATCAACTGGCCTTGCAGCGTCTTCATGAAGTTGTTATCGCCCTCCTCTGGTGATGCTTTGCGCGTCTTGAATCATTCTTTTTTCATTCAAGTTGGAAAGGGTTGGCGCCATGATGAAACGCTGTCTCATGAGCATGCTGTTCTTGATGGGAATGTTCTATGGTGTGAGTTTCGGTCAAGGTGGTTCGCCAACGATGTTCAACGTACCGAAACCCTTCGTGGATATGCCGAAGGACAATCCTCCGCCAACCACACCACCTGCAACCGATGGGCTCCCCAATACGTTTCTACCACCGGTAGCAGTGATCAACCCCTGGACCGGGGCAATGGAACTAGGTGTCAATGGCGCCCAAGGCAACAGTGAGAACTTCAATCTCCGCACCGGCCTGGGGCTTCGACGCAAGACCGATGACAGCATCTTCACGTTTGATTCGATCTATAACTTCGCCTCTCAAAACAACGAGACCACCCAGAATCGATGGTTCACCATTGCCCGTAACGAATGGTACTTCAGAGGCACTCCCTGGGGCGTCTTTGCCGATGCCACATTCGAGTATGATGAGTTCCGTGCCTACGACTATCGAGTAGCGACCCACGGCGGTTTGACGTACAAGTTCATCGATACGACTCAGACCATGCTTAAAGGTCGAGCCGGTGCCGGCGCCAGCCGGGAGTTCGGCGGCCCAAATGACGAGTGGATTCCTGAACTGCTCTTTGGCCTCGATGTCGAACACAAATTCAACGACTGCACCAAAGTTTTCGCCACCGGCGATTACATCCCCAAGGTAACTGACTTCAAAGACTATCGTCTCCAGATTCAGGCAGGCTTCGAGACCATGCTTTCCAAGGAATACAACCTGGCCCTCAAGTTCGGCGTTCAGGAACTCTATGACAGCACGCCGGAAGGGAAGAGGCCAAGCGATCTGAACTACTTCGCGGCGCTGATCTGGAAGTTCTAAGTTCTCACGCAGAAGTAATTAGGTGATGGGCCAGTCATTCCTGTCTGGCCGTCACAGACAAGAATGTCTGTGCCACCTAACGACTTTTGGGAGGTTACTTGGTTCATCTTCTTGTACACGGTCTCCGACCGAGGTACGAAGAAACCGGAAGGAGAGACAGTTGTGATGAAACGCTCGTGGTGGATATCACTGTTCGTGCTTCTCCTGCTCCTGGGCGGCCTGGGTGCTGCGGGGTATGGGATACTGTCGCATCAACCGGCGTTTTATCTGGAAGCTCAGGTGCCTGTCGGGCAGGCACGGGAACAGGCTTCCCGCGACTTTGAACAGCGCGTGATCACCCTGGCCAACGACGCCACCTACAGCCGAGAGTGGAAGTTCACCTGCACGACCGAGCAGATTAACAGCTATTTTGTCGAAGACTTTCTCAAGACTCAACTTTCCAAGATGCTTCCAGCCCATATCCATGATCTGCGACTACAGTTCCAGAACGACGAGATTCAACTTGGCTTTCAGTATGGCAGGGGGCAGGCGAAGTCAGTGATCTCACTGCACTTGAAAGTCTGGCTGGCCCAGCGTGACCCCAACACTCTGGTCATTGAAGTCATCTCACTGAAGGCCGGGGCCATGCCGATCGCGATCAAGGCATTTCACGAAGAGATTGCTGAGCAATTGCGAAACCAGAATATCAAAGCTCTCTGGTATCGCAAGGAAGGCCACCCTACCCTGGTGATGAAATTCCAGGCTGATCGACGAGAAGCGTCGTTCCATTTCAAGCATCTGGAAATCAGTCAGGGGCGGTTCTATCTCGAAGGGGAAACACTCGATCCCGAAGCGCCGAGCAGCACTAAGCCGGTGGTGACGCAGAAGTAGTCGGATTCGCAATTATTTCAGCATGTCCGGCAAGACGTAGGCCTTCAAAAACCCTGTTGTCAAACAGCCATTGTGGCCGCCGTTGTTCCCGCTCCATTCGACGGCAGGATCCCAGTGATGTTGCCGCAGGTTTTGATAAATGGCGTTGTCATTGGGGGTGGAGTAGACGAGACGGAAGCCATGTAGGCCGGCAGCGGTTCGGCTGTCGGGATCAGTGGTGCCGAGGATAAACATTCCCAGACCGAGGATGTATTGATCTTTCCTGCTGTGATAGGAATCGATGCCGCCTCGGGTGGCGAGAATCGCCGGGCGAAGGTCGTAGGTATCCGGAACCGAGGGGGCCAACAGGACGATCTTTTCGACGGTGCCGGGCGGGAGGTTTTCGGCTGCGATCAGAACGATAGCACATCCTGTGCTATGTCCCATCAAATAGATCTTGGGAGCACCTTGGACTTTGGTGTATTCCAACACCTGAGCAGCCAGCCGTTTCCCCTGAGCCTGTTGGTTGTCACGATCAGTATGATCGGCGAAGCTGAGTCCTCGGCCATAGGACCAGTTGAAGGACTCGATCCCTAAGGAAGTTGTTGTACTTTCCACAACCGCGGAGAGGTTGTTCGTCAGCGTGCCCGAATCGCCGGAGCCATTGGCCACGAGGACATAGCCGCTGGGGCCATTGGCCAGATACCGGGCTGACTGCTTGACATCGTTCACCTGGCGGGTATTGGTCGAATGACACCCTGCCAGGGCGAGAAAGAGGCATAGGGAAACGAGTCTTCGCATGACGTAATGTCCGATAACCGTGGCCGATACTTCTACCCTAATGAATGTGGGGACGGCTAGGAAAGAGCAGTTGGCCGATTGAGGCGGAAGATAGCCGCAAATCCGTGGCGTAGGACGCATCTTCGATACAGACTGATCCAGATTGCCTGGATTTCTTGATCGTTCACATCCTCTTCACCCCTTTTTTTCCAGTGGGCGAACAATGTCAGATTCTGTCTCCTGGCTGCTAGCTTCTGGCTCCTTGCACCGAGTTCTCTATCACTAACCCCATGTCATCTTCTTCATTCCCGGCCCAGTTCTCCCCTTGGGTCGTGCCGACTGCATTACTTGTCCTGTATCTCTCCTGGGGCACCACGAACTTAGCTATCCGCATTGGCGTGCAGGATATGCCGCCGTTTCTGTTTGGAGGAGCCCGGCTTGCATTGGCTGGGGCAGTAGTGCTGGCCATCGTGGCTTATCGCACCGGACAATGGAAGCTCAGCAAGATGGATTTGTTGCGCTGCGCCCTCTCCTCCACCCTTCTCTTCGTTGGCGGCAACGGCCTCTTGACCTGTTCCATGCAGTACATCGAATCGGGCCTGGCTGCGGTCATCATCGCGGTCTCGCCGATCTGGATGGCTGTCATGGAATTGGCGGTGCCCCATGGGGACAGACTCACCCGACGAGGGTGGTCGGGCCTCTTCATAGGCTTTGTGGGTATCCTTCTCCTGGGCGTGTACAAGTTCGCCGGCGAAAGCACGCAGGATCATAAGATGGGGTTTCTACTGGCATCAGCCTCGTCAGTAGTCTGGTCGCTGGGCACACTGCTCTCGAAATACAATCGGCCTCGGTCTACGGTCTGGGTGGCGGCAGGGTATCAGATGTTGCTGGGTGGCATCGCCATGCTCATCACCGGCACGCTGCTCGGCGAACCGCAACGGCTGACGGCGAACTCCTTCACCTGGTCGGCTCTGTGGGCTTTCCTTTATCTGTTAATAATCGGTTCGCTCATCGGCTTTGTGATCTATCAGTTTTTGCTGACGAATGTCTCATTGGCTTTGGCCGGTACTTATGCCTATGTGACGCCGATCATCTCGCTGGTAGTCGGCGCGACGCTGGCTCACGAAGAAGTGCCATTAGTAGCGGTAATCGCCCTGGCTCTAACATTGATCGGCGTGGCGTTGATCAAACAAGGCATGCGGCGAGAGGTCGACGAATCGTAACGCAATCTTCGTAACTCTGCTTGCCCTATTCGTGGATTACAAACTACACTGGTTTGTGCTTTACCATTGAGTGTGATGATGTCTACTGTCTCATTATCGCCCACTGTCGTCCTTCACGAATGCGAAGACTACCTCCGTACCATCCAGAACCCTGATGGCGGTTGGGGATACGCTTCGGGATTGCCGACGCAGCCTGAACCGACGGCACTGGCCATCCTTGCTCTGGGCTATCGTACCGAGAATGGGGATGTCATTCAGAAAGCGGCAAAGTACCTGGCTGGCTTGCAGGACAGCAGCGGAGCGATCCGGGTGCCGGGGGCTTTCTCCAAGAACTACTGGCCGACAGCACTGGCCATCGTGGCTCTGCATCGGATGCCGGAACATCGTGCTGTTATCAAGAAGGCGCTCGGCTGGCTGTTATCATTGCAGTCCAAGACCAAGGATATGAACGAAGAACTGGCCCGCGACTTTGAGATTGATACTACGCTGCTGGGTTGGAGTTGGACTGAGGATACCTTCTCCTGGGTCGATCCCACGTCGTGGGTGATTCTAGCTTTACGCCATACCGGCCATGATGATCATCCACGGACGACTGAGGGACTGAGACTTCTCCTGGATCGGGCCTACCCCGAAGGCGGGGCCAACTGTGGCAATCGCCGTATCTATGGGTCGATGACCGAACCGGTGCCAGCCAATACCTGTTCGCTGCTGCTGGCACATGGGCGGCTCGAAGATCATCCCAAGCTGGCCGCTTCACGAGAATACGTGCGCCGATCCATCAAGGATCATGCCGACCTGGAGAATCTCTGCTGGATACGACTGGCGCTGGAAGCGTGGAAGAGCGAGCCTGCGACGGCAAAAGTCTTGCCCGAATTGCAGGAACGTATCCTCGATCTTTATGCTGAACAGACGAATGATTATCGAGTCTTCAAACGAAGCACGGTTCGCCAGTCGCTGACGATCCTGGCTTTGATTAGCGACACCTATCAACCGCTGCTGCCCGCTGCCGATGAACCTGTCATAGATGTTGATGTACGCATCAAACCCAGACGGCCCGGTATTGGTGAAAGGCTGACGGCGACCCTCAAAGGGGTAATGGTCGCAGCAGTGGGGCAATTGCGGGCATTGCCTGATTCCACGACCGTCCACATCGCTCGGGCCGGCAGTTACGACGATGATCTCGTGAGTATCGTTGCCGAGCAGTACGAGACGTTCCGTACCAAGGTCCCTCTCAAAGACAAACGGGTGGTCATCAAGCCGAACCTGGTCGAGTATCATCCCGATCGGGTGATCAACACGAACCCCAAGGTCATCGGAGCTGTGATCGCCCTCTGTCAGAAAGAAGGGGCGAAGGAAGTGATCGTCGCAGAGGGGCCGGGCCATTGGCGGAATGTCGAATACCTCGTCACCGCAAGTGGGCTTCGTGATGTGCTGGCCAGATACGATGTCAAGTTTATCGATGTCAACAGCGACCGCATCGCGCAAAGGTTGAACCTGGGCATGCTCACGGGCATGGAGCACATCTACTACTCCGCTACAGTCGCAGAAGCCGACGTGCTGATTTCTATGCCCAAGTTCAAGACCCATCACTGGGCCGGCGTGACGCTCTCTCTCAAGAACCTCTTCGGCACCCTGCCCGGCATCTGTTATGGCTGGCCGAAGAATGAACTGCATCACCGGGGCATCGAGAACAGCATCATTGATATTGCACTTACCCGCACCCCGGAACTCGCAGTCGTCGATGGCATCATCGGTATGGAAGGCGACGGGCCGCTTAATGGCAAAGCTCGGCCTGTGGGTGCCATTATCATGGGCAACGATCCGCTGGCTGTTGATGCGACATGCGCCAGGATGATGGGGTTTCGGGCGGAGAAGATCGGACATCTGTTGTTAGGGTCGAGACGACGATTGGGGCATTTGGAGACGAGTAGAATCGTGCAGGCGGGTGAGACGATTGAAGCCTTGCGGCAACAGTTCGAGCCGCCGCCGAAGTTGGAGGAGATTGTGAGTTAGACTGTGGCACTGCTCTGGCGGTACGCCATTAGGGCAGTGTGAACCACGCCAGGGTTTTAGACGTTACCATTGCTCCCCTGCCTGTACTATGGTTTGCCCTTGGTGGCAGCTTTTGGAAGAAGATCAGCCAAGAGAGCATCGAGTTCCGCATCGGTGAAGCGATGGCGGCCTTGGACCAACATCGAACGGAAGTGAGCCACACCCTCTCTGGTTGAGGGAAAACCGAAGTTGCCATCTGGACCGTCGGAGGTAACCACCACCTTGCCATTGGCATCGAGGATAGCGGTCCAGGGAATGCCCTCTGAGGGCTTTATTGACCACTCCCGCAAAGCATCCTCCCATTGGTCGTGCAAGTTGGTCAATTTCAGCACGACAAAATCCTTCTCGATGTCTGCACGATGTTTATCTATCCAGCGGGCAAAGAGGTAGCATGGCCCGCATCGCAATCCGCCCAGTTGCAGCAGCAAGCTACGGTTCGTTTGTTTCGCTTCCTCCACCGCCTGCTTGATGGCTTTGGCAGCGGAAGAGTGGGCCGGCTCAAACTTGCCGAGGAAGTCTTTCATCCGCCCAGCTGCTTCCTTGTCCTTGATCTGAACCGTCAGAGTTCCCAGGTCCTTGCCTTCAGGGCTTATTGCTATCAGCATCACCTCGCCAGGTTTTGGCTGAGACCATCCCCGGCTGGTGAACTCCTTCTTGTCAGCTTCATCGGAGTCCAGTTGAGCGGTTGTTACCGTCAGAGGAAAAACGAAACCGTACGAGGGATGGGGTTGCTCAGGAGAGACAAGATGTTCTTGAAGAAAAGCTTCGGTGCCGGGAGTTTGCACGATAATCAGAACTGGCGCATGCCAGATGCGTGCGTCACGCAGTCGATACTCTTTGTCAGTGACCACCGATCGTTTCGGGGCAGGTTTGGCAGGCTTCTTCGAGGCAACTTCCGTGAAGGCAACCTCACCATCCAGCCTGGATTCGCCTGGCTGTAGCGAGGTTTGGCCATGTTCCAGAAATCTTGCTGCCATTCCCACTGGGTCAAGATGGATTCGCAAAGGGGCTGACGCCGGCAGATCATCGAACCGAAACTTCCCCTGGGCATCAGCTTTGGTTTTCAGTTCCAGCAGCCCCTTTGCACTGTTCAAAAAGATCGTTACTTCACAAAAGGGCAAAGGGTTGCTATCAACATCGCTCGCGGTTCCTCCGTAAGCGCCAACAGCAACCATGTTCATCGTGATCGAATCACCCTCCTTCTCGATCGAGGCCCAGGCCGCCGTTTTGCCTATTCGATCCATAGCTAGTAGCCGCATCTTAGGAAACTCGGTCTCCGCGACGAAGCTTCCATCGGGTTTGACTTCGACAGGAAACGACTGCTTGGGTGCAATGAAATTGGCGTTCTTCATCCCGGCACCGCGCAGTTCCACGCGCCCCGTGGCGGCCGGCGGAGGAACTATCCTGCCAATTACTTTGAACTTATCCACAAACGGCTTACGGAAGGTCACAATGAACGGTCCTGATTTTGGAGGAGTCGCTTCCGCCTCCTCCGACCATTGTCCGCTATTGGCGTAGAACCTCATCTTCTCACCTGGTTGCACGGCAAAGCGGGCATAGCCATCGCTGTTGGTGAGGGCGGACTGTCGTATCTGCGTCAGCAGATTTCTTGTCTTGCCGCTGGAATCTTTCCATTTCTGTTCGCTTCGATATCCGCCATTGAGGAAAACATTCGCCACGGGAGTTGCATCTTTTCCGGCAACAACACGCACTTCTACTATTTGCGGCTCCAGCACCTGAACTGTTAGCTCCTTGGGTTGTTCTCCTTGGAGGCACATCACCTGATGAATGGGTTTCGATGTCCAATCAGAATCAAGAATCCCGATGGTGTAGAAATGTTCGGAAACCACGGGAAGAGTGAAGGTTCCATCCGCTGCGACACGTGCTGCAAAATGGGTGCCCATGTTAAAAGGGCCAAAGGATGACGCTTCAACAAGCAGCCCCAGGGGTGACTTGCCGGGCGGCATCAACACTTTTCCCTGCGCTACCTGAGACCGGCGGAGATGAAGGGTAGTTGGTTTCAACCTGTCGCGGGTATCGACGGAGCCATCATCAATCCATGTTGACTTGTCGATCAAAGCTATGGAAGGATATTCAGCATTCTGAGCGACCCAGGGACAAACCCATTCGCCACGCTCATCGGTAACGCCATGACATGCAGGTAGAGTAGCACCATAAAAAGGTTGATTTCCTTCGATGGATCCAATGTAGAACGAAGGCGATACCTTGACCTTGGCTGCGGGTTTGCCTGTTTCGTCTACGGCTTTGAACGTAACAGTCTTTAGTGGTTGCAAGTCGATCTCGACAGCCCTGGTCAGAGGAGATTGAGATTCAAAATTCAATGTTACTCCACCGACACCACGATTCTTATCCCATGCTGAGAGAATCACATGTTGTTCGCTGACGGGTAGATAGATGGTAACTCGGCCCCGCTCGTCGGTCTTTAGTGATTCCTGGTTGCGGTCGTAGCCAATCAACACACTTGATGCTGGTTTCCTATCTTGTCTAACGGTTACTTCAATCTGCCGAGCCGGCTCCAGTCGAATGGACAAGTTCTCGCCTGCTCGTTGACGGACTTCCTGAGCCTGAATATTCACCTTGCCGACAAGTCGTCCGTCGGCGCTACTTGCGACTAAGGCCGTATGACCGAGGAATGGAGAAGACATCGAATATTCTCCTCTGGCGTTCGTCTGCGTAGTTGCAGTCAAATCTCCCCAAACTAACGCTTGAACCTTCACCCCAGCAGCAGGTTGACCTTCTGGTTGCAAAACCACTCCGCTCAGACGGAGGTCTCCTGATGTGATACCTGCGAGAAGGACAGTGCAGAGAATGTTCGAGAACATCATTGTCTCCGAAGAATAACGCCTTCTTTGTTAGACACTGTTTCGAGGGCCAAACAGCGTTTAGGGTAGAAGTACAGTAGTACGACCAAGCTGACAATAACAGTACAATGATAACCGTGGGCACAGTAGGAACTAAGCCACCGCCCGTTATCTTGGAACGGTGGCACTGCTCTGGCGGAGTACCGCCAGAGCAGTGCCACGGTCCTTTCGATTAACTGATCAAGCTTTCTACCAGCAAATCGTAGAACGCTTCCAGCGATTGCGAGATGACCTTCGTCTGGGCAAGCACCGGTATGAAGTTGGTATCCCCGTTCCAGCGAGGGACGATGTGCCAATGGAGATGACCGGGGAGCCCTGCCCCGGCGACTCGGCCGAGGTTCAGGCCGACGTTGTAGCCATCGGGCTTCATGATTTTCGTGATCTGCTGCATCATGTGCCGGACGGTGAGCTGCAGATCGAGCAGCACTTCGTCGTTCAACTCATCCAGTGTCGGCAGATGGGCATGTGGGGCGACGAGCAGATGCCCATTGTTGTAGGGGAACTTGTTGAGCACCACGACACTGTGTTTAGTGCGGTGAGCGATGAGATGGGCACGGTCGTTGGTGTTGGCCAACCCCTGACAGATGAAGCACTGAGACGCAGGTTTGGGAATGGGTGATTCCTGAGCGGCAGAAGCGATGTACTCCAGCCGCCAGGGTGCCCAGAGTCGTTCGTTCATGGCTGTACCTTACCCCACCTAACCTCCCCTTGGCAAGGGGAGGAACTTACTCGCCGATGCAGTAGAGGAAGAGGTTGGAGCGGAGCAGCATCTGCTTGCCCATCACAGCGGGGGAAGCGTTGAAATCGGTATCATCGCCGGTGAACTGATTGTGGGAGATCAGTTCGTACTTGGGGCCCGCCTTGAGGACAAAGGTGCCGTTAGTGCGGGTTACCACGTAGAGCTTGTCGTCAGCCAGGAGCGGAGAGGCGTAGACCGCCGAACCGCCGGCTCCTTTCAGGGGCAGCCGTTGGTCGTAGACAGCTTCGCCGGTCTTGGGGTTAATGCAGCGAGCAACGCCCGTGTGGCTGGTGACGTAGAGGTGGCTGTCGTACATCACCGGCGAAGACACGTAGGAAGAACTTTTGCTCTTCCACAGCACTTCATGCTTCTCACTCTTCAGTGAAACAGCAGAGGCGAGAATATTGGGGAATCCGCCATTAGCGTAGATGACACCTTCGTGCACGACGACGGAAGGAGAGACGTTACCGGTAAGTTCGGTCGTGGTCTTCCAGTTTGACTTGCCGTCGCTGGGGTTCAGACTCCAGATGCTTCCGGGCAGGGAAACGATCAGTTCCTCCTTGCCTTCAGAAGTCACCAGCAGCGGCGTGCTGTAGGAAAGTTCGAGCTTCGGGTCCTCTGCCTTCCAGATGACTGAGCCTGACTTCTTATCGAGAGCCTGGATGGTTCGACTTTCATCGGCGGCGTTGACGATGACCAAGTTCTTATAGAGCACCGGGCTGGTGCCGGAACCCCAATGACGGGCGGAAGACATGGTGCCGACGTTGGTCTTCCACAACTGCTTGCCGGCGAAGTCGAAGGCATAGACGCCACTCTTACCAAAGAAACAGAAGACGGTCTCGCCATCAGTCACCGGGGTGCTGCTGGCATATCCATGATCACGGATAAACCCCTGATACTTGTCTTCGGGAGCTTCCCCTTCGACATTGGCTGTCCAGAGAATCTTGCCATCGTCTCGGTTGATGCAGAGCAGATGTCGTTTGAGTTCTTCGAGCTTGCCGATGTCACCCTGCTTCTTCATGGCGTAGCCGGTGTAGCAGGTGACGAAGATGCGATCATTCCAGACGATGGGGCTGGAGGAACCGGGGCCTGGAAGCGAGGCCTTCCACTTGAGGTTCTTGGTGTCATTCCATTCGGTGGGCAGTTTGGTTTTGGTCACGCCCTGCCCCGTAGGACCGCGGAATTGGGGCCAATCGTTCGCGGAGACGGTGGCCAGTATCAGGAAACTCGTGAGAGCGAGGGGAAGGCAACGCATCGGGAACTCCTTATGACGTTGGTAGTATAGGGTAGACATGGGGGCGTTGACATGGCGGTTGAGGATTGGTTGTAAGATGAAGCTGTCGCCCTATCTCGGCCCGTTAGGCCTTTGGTTTCCCTGATGTATCATGCACCCAGGGCGGTGCCCTGGGCTATCCTATCTCGCCCCTTTGGGACTAAGTTTTACACTAAACAACCTATGCGAAACATTAAGCTCACCATCAGTTACGACGGCACCGATTTCTTTGGCTGGCAACGGCAGAAGGAGTTCCGGACCGTGCAGCAAGAGTTGGAAGAAGTTATCCAGAAACTCAATGGAGGAGAGGAAGTTACCTGTATTGGTTGCAGCCGCACCGATGCCGGTGTACATGCGGTGGGTCAGGTGGCGAGCTTTCGTAGCAACATCACTCTGCCCCCTGATCGGTTTCTTTATGCACTCAATGGAAATCTGCCCAAGGATGTCGTGGTGAGGTCGGTTGAGGATGTGCCCGACGAGTTCAATGCCAACCGCTTCGCCAAGAAGAAAATGTATCGTTATGTCATCCACGACAATAAAGTACCTGATGTTTTCCAGCGCAATTACTCCTGGCACTACCCCTATTGCAGGCTCGATGAAGTCATCATGAACCAGGCGGCGGAGTGCCTGCTGGGTAAACACGACTTCCGCTGCTTCGAGACTGAATGGCCCAACCGCAAGACTTCGGTGCGCACCATCACCCACCTCAAGCTCACTCGAGTCGGCGAGTTTCTCTGGCTCGATATCGAAGCGGATGGATTTCTTTACAACATGGTACGCAGCATCACAGGTACGCTAGTGAACATTGGTCGGGGTTATTGGCCTGTGGAACAGATGAAGCAGATACTGAAAAAAGGCGAACGTGCTGAGGCGGGGCCGACTTCGCCTGCTCAGGGGCTCTTCCTGATGCGAATCACTTATTGATTCAGTCTGAGTTGAGTCTTGGTGACGGCAGCTCTCGCTGTGCCCCCTCACCCCCAACCCCTCTACCTCCAGGGAAGAGGGAAGAAAAAGACCACGATGTGCTTAACTCAAGTTATTGTGGATCGGGCTGCTTCATCGTCTTCGTCGGTGGCTGATTGCTGATCAGCAGTATCTCTTGCCCGGCGGTGAAGTCGTGTTTTTGGCCCAGCACCGTGTACTGACCGGCGAGTTGCTGAGCCATTTCGGGCCAACTCGAGGCAGGCACCAGCATGTAAGTGGGGATCGGTGTTTGCAGCATCTCCATCGCCTGCTCGTTACTGGAGCAGCGGGCAATCTCCTGCTTCACGTAAAAAACCATGCTCGGTCGGTAAAACTTCGGATGGGTCGCGATTCGGCCATCGGTGTTGCCCATGGCATCACGCATCATCACAGCCAGGGTCTTGTTGGCCCGTTCCTGATCGGCGGCGACGGGGCCAAAGGCACCTAGCGATGCTGTCAGAACGAAGCTGCCAAGCAGGACACTGGCCACGCCCCAGCCGATCTGATTCTGTGACCAGCGTTTCCAGGTCAGCCAACCGGTGATGAGGGGCACCAAGGCCAGGGGTAGGAGCCAGGCTACTTCGGGGAGTGTGCGGCCTTCGAGTACGCTGAGTGGTATCCATCCGGTGATGAAGGGCATCGCCACCAACAGCAGTACCCCGATGGCAACGAAGCACATTGCACTGCAACGCCAGACCCACCCAGGCAGTTGCCAGGCTTCACTGGTCTGGCTTTGCTTCCACCAGCGAACGAGGAACGCCGCGGTGAGCATGGCCAATGGCGGATACGTGGGCAGCACATAGTTCGGCAGCTTGGTGGAAGCTATGGAGAAAATGATGAACCAGATTCCTATCCAGAGGAGCAACAATCGATAGCCCCACGGCTTGCTCGTTGCTTCCACCAGCGCTCCGCGTCGGATGCTGAACCAGAGACTCGGCCCCAGGAAGATCGACCAGGGGGCAAACGCCACGAGAATGACAATCAGGTGGTAATAGATCGGACCAACATGCCCTTCCATCGGGGCGTTGAATCGGCTGAGGTGATGCGTGAGGAAAAAGCCCTTGATGAACTCCCAGCGAGTTTCGTAGCCGACGAGGATGTACCACGGCAAAGCGACCAGACAGCACCAGAAGACAGCTTGAAGAGTATGACGGTTCCAGAGGAACTTCAGATCACGCTGCCAAAGCAGCAGCAATATCGTCGCTGCACCAGGCAGGGCCACACCGACCGGGCCTTTGGCTAACAACGCCAGCCCTGCAAAGCAGCCGGTGAGCAGTAGCCACGCAGGTTGCCGGCTGTCATAAGCGATGATCCACGTCAGGAAGATGAGTTGAACCGAAAGAATGAGCAAGGCATCCGGCGTCACCGCATGGCTGGAGACAGCAAACATCAAACTGCTGGCCAGGATCAATCCCGAAATCAATCCCGTGACTCGTCCAAATAATCGCCGAGCGATCTCATAGCATACGAGCAAACTGCACAAACCCGCAATCACGGAGGGCAAGCGAGCAGACCATTCACTGACGCCGAAGATCAGGTAGCAGAGCTCTATGCACCAATAAAGGAGCACCGGCTTATCGGTACGCAGTTGATAATTAAAGGTGGGCACGACCCAGGCTTTAGCTTCCAGCATCTCTCTGGCACACTCAGCATTATGGGCTTCGTCGATATCCCAGAGACCATGCCGGCCAAGATTCGGCAGGAACGTGAGCATGCCGACGAGCAGAATCAGTGGATAGGCCCACTGTCTTTCTGCCAGCCGCTGGGCCCATTGCTGCAAGGAACTAGAAGTATTTAGCTTTGCATCCATTGCGAAATGATCTCGAAAGAAAGTTGCCATCACGACTAGAATTGACGTAAATGACGAGCGGGAGTATAGTTCGGCTCTTTCATTCTGCCTAGTCGAACTGGCCGGGGTTTCGGGGGAAGCCGATCATGGCGAGCACTATACTGCTGATGCTGTGCTGCTTCTGCCAGCCACCGCCTCAAGTTCCTGCTGCACAACCACCATCTGTCGGTCTGCCGTTGCCTCGTGCCATGGATGCGGCACCGCTGCGTGAGCAGCTTTACAACCGCAATCGTCCGCAGCTACAAAGTCAGGCTGCTCTTCAGTTGGTGCAATCCAACTCAGCCGAAGTAGCGGCTCTGGTCGCCTTTGAACTGACACGCTGGGATCGAGCCGATGTCTTCCAGGCGTTGGCTTCCGCCATTCTTATTCAGCGTGATCTTCGTTTTCTCCAGCCCCTGCTCGATGCATTAGCTGCTGAGCAGATGCCTATTCGTCAGGCTGCCATCGAAGCACTGGCCGCCTTGCCGGCGAAGCCAGTGCAGGAGGCGCTGGTCAAGGTGGCTGACACACGGTCGATGGTGCCGCTTCGACGGCAGGCTGCTGTGGAAACGCTGGGACGTTTAGCCAGCAAGGACTCGATCCAATCGTTGTTCAAGTTGATCAGAAGCGATTCACTCATCGTGCGGCAGGCTGCTGCCATGGCCCTGCAGGAAATCAGCGGACAGGACTTCGGTGCCGACCCTAATCAATGGCAGAGCTGGTGGCAGTCGTATGAATCATTGACAGAAGCTGAGTGGCAGGCGACACGACTACGATTCTTCGCTGACCGTGCCCGTCGACTGCGTGATGAGCTCGACCAGGCTGAAACGACGCTCTTGCAACTGCACAAAGAGTTGCTCGATAAGGTGATGCAGCCCGACCAGGCCAACACGTTGCGAACGCTTTCGACCAATACCTATCCTGCGGTACGCGAGCTGGCAGTTACCAAGATTGCAGAGCAATTTAGCAGGAAAGACCTCGATCAGTCGGCTCGACGACTGTACACCGATGTGCTGCTGACATTAACCAAGGACACTCACCCCACCGTGCAGCAGCGTGCCGTGCTGGCTCTGGAAAAGGCTGATTCTCCCGAGGTCTATCGTCGTTTGCTTGATCTGCTGCGTGACCGTTCTTACAAAGTGCGAGCGGCCTCAGCACGCAGCCTGGGTAACTATAGAGGCAAGATTCCGTTGCCAGATACACTCAAGAGCACGCTGGATGCTCTGGATGCTACTCTTCTTGATTCTTCACCGACCGTTGTGGCCCAGGCCGCGACGAGTATAGGAGCATTAAGACTACCACGCTCGGCGTCCATTTTAGCTACGTTACTCAAGCATCCGACCGAAGAAGTACGATTGGCTGCCAGCGCTGCCCTTGAAGCAGTAGCCAGTTGCCAGGTCTATCACCAGGTCCTGGCTTCGATAGATGATGCCTCACCCGAAGCCCGGCTCTATCTCGTCGGGTGCCTGGGGGTGATTGGGGACACTAATGGTCTACCCGAAAAAGAACAGACTCAGCTACTGAGGAAGCTCGAACTGGTACTGACGCTGGATGTTGATCCCGGTGTTCGCAGCAAGGCTGCAGCCGCTCTCGGCAAGGTGGGCGGCACTGCCATGCTTACCGTTCTCTGGCAGCGGGTACAGGGCAACGAAGATACCCGTGTGCAGGACAATGCCTGGAAGGCTCTGGTCGATATTCTCACTCGTCAGCAAAGCTGGCCGGTGCTCAATCAGTGGGAACGATTGCTGGCCAGCCAGGGACAAGGAGCGAGGCGTTGGCAACTGCTGCTGGAGATTCGGGAGCGCTGGTCACGCACTGAAGAGACTCGGGCCAGCCTGGAAATAGTAACGCTCGCCCTGATGGACGCAGGCCTGTCGGTTCGCAAATGGCAGCAAGTGATACCGCTTTGCCTGGAATCGATCCGTAACGCTCAGCAGGAGAGAGAGCGCGAAGAACGGCTGCGACTGCTTCTGATCGCAGGTCAACAGGCGATTCAGGATGGCAAGGGACAGGAGTTACTCCCTGTGTTCAAGGAAATCGAAAGTTACCTGCCTGGCTTCAAAGAACTGGCCAACGCTTTTGATGATCTTCGCCGCCGTGTGCAAGCGAGTCCGGGCGTAAAGTGAACGTCTCCATCAAGTGAAGTGTCAGAGAATGGGGTAGCCCTTGGTCGGGCTGTCTCGTAAACTTCGTAGATGGAACGGGCTGTAGCGCAGCTTGGCTAGCGCGCTTGCTTGGGGTGCAAGAGGTCGTGGGTTCAAATCCCGCCAGCCCGATTTTTCTTAGAAATAGGTTCTTCGGCGAGTTTGTCGAAGGAGTTTTTCATTGTTCTATCGTTACATTATGACGATTCCTTTCACCAGCGGGCGTATCGACTGTCACCAAGAAATATTCAAGCCCTTTGCAAAAACACCAAAATTTGCGGGCCCGAAAATCGCTGTTTCAGCGTTTGACAAAGGTCTCCTCGTAGATCACCGGTGAGCGGCTTGCCAATTGAACCGTATCGCGTTGTGGAAGATTATGCTCAGTGAGAGGCCCCATTGTGTCGTTATAGAAACCCGCACGAATCAGTTCTTCAAGAAGTTGATCCTCCGTGAGGAAGCACTGTGGTTCGCCGTTCCACGATGAGAAGACAAAGGTTTCGCCAGGATCGGGCTGGGCTTCGGGAGAAAGGGTGTTACGTGAAAACGTGAACAGAAAAAGGCCGGCACCAGGGTTGGAAACACGGGCAGCCTCTTTCACTGCTTCACGAAATTCGGCTCCTGAGCGTGCGAGATTCCAGATGCCATGGGCAACGACGAGATCGAAGGACTCGTCGCGAAAGGGAAGTGGAGCCATGGGTGCCTGGACAAGTTCAACATCAATGCCAACTGCGTTGATACGTTCTCCGGCCGCGTCAAGCATGGGTGCAGAGAGATCAGCCCCAGTTATCTGAAAGCCCAATTGCGCCAATGGAATGGCATTGCGTGCTGCACCACAGCCGATATCGAGGCAGCGAGTTCCTCGTCCAGCGACCAGGAATTGCTGGGCGAAAGTGAGCAACGTGCAATTCGCTGAGGCCCTGGTAAATCCTGCAACAGTATTTGGCTCTTCCCACCGAGATGACGTTCGAGTCGTCATAGGCATGCCTCATTTCGTTGGTTTAATACAACGGCCAACAGACACATGGTGCAAACATTTGCATCTCGCTCCGCTGAACTTACAAAAATGAGTTCAAGACAGTTTCATCGTTCTCAATCGCAGTGCATTGAATACGACTGAAACAGAACTGAAGCTCATCGCAGCTGCAGCGATCATCGGGCTAAGTAGAAGATGCTCTGAGATGGGGTACAAGATGCCTGCTGCAATCGGCACGCCTAGTGCATTGTAGACCAAGGCGAAAAAGAGATTCTGGCGGATGTTCCGCATCGTGTGCCGGCTCAGTTTGATCGCTTTGACGATCCCCCGTAAATCGCCCTTCACGAGAGTGACACTCGCAGATTCAATGGCCACATCGGTTCCCGTTCCCATAGCGATGCCGATATTGGCTGCGGCTAGGGCCGGGGCATCGTTGATGCCATCACCTGCCATGGCCACCCGATGCCCTTCGGATCGCAGCGCATTGATTTTCTGGAGCTTGTCCTGGGGTTGAACGCCTGCATGAATCTCGTCGATGCCTATCTTCGTTGCTACTGTCCTGGCAGTCTTTTCGTTGTCACCGGTCAACATGATAGCCTGCAATCCAAGCGCATGCAGCGTTTGCACAGCTTCCAGCGTCGTGTTCTTGATGGGGTCGGACACTGCCAGTAGCCCGGCAAACTGTTGATCCACAGCCACAAACATCACGGTTTGGCTTTGTTCTTGCAATTGATTGGCGCGTTGATCAAGTACAGCCAGGTTCTGCACATTCTTTTCTGCAAGCAATTCCCGCTTCCCAATCATTACGTTTTTGCCCTGGACCATGCCGAGTACACCCCCGCCAGTCACCGAAATGAAATCTTTAACCTTCGGGACAGTGATGCTACGTTCCTTGGCAGCATTAACGACAGCACGCGCCAAAGGATGCTCGCTATGGTCCTCAACGCTGGCAGACAGACGTAGGAGTTCTTCTTCTGAGAAAGACAAAGCAGGCAGGCACTCGGTCAACTTGGGTTTGCCTTCCGTTAACGTACCGGTCTTATCCACAACAACCGTATCGATCTTCTCCAAGGTCTCCAGCGCCTCGGCATCCTTGATCAGGACTCCTTCCTTTGCTCCTCGGCCAACACCCACCATTATTGACATCGGCGTAGCGAGTCCCAATGCACAAGGGCAAGCAATAATCATCACGGCTACTGAGTTCACGAAGGCCCAGGCCAGTTGGTTCGGCAGAATGATTGCCCACACCAGGAATGTGATCAACGCTATCACTATCACCACAGGTACAAAATAGCCTGCCACGACATCGGCAACTTTTTGAATCGGCACCCGGCTTCGCTGCGCACCTGCCACCATGTTGACAATCTGTGCCAGCACCGTTTCCTGGCCTACTTTCTCAGCAATCATGAGGAACGCACCGGTTTGATTGACGGTACCGCCAATGACTGGGTCATCTTTACTTTTCTCGACTGGCATGGGTTCGCCGGATATCATCGACTCATCGATCGTACTGTGGCCCTCTATCAGTTTGCCATCTACTGGGACTTTTTCACCCGGACGCACTCGAAGAATGTAGCCTTGCATTACCGACTCCAGTGGCATTTCCTTCTCAACCCCATCCCGTACAAGTCGTGCAGTCAAAGGGGTCAACGCAAGCAGTTCCCGAATGGCAGCTCCGGTTCGTCTACGGGCATTAAGTTCCAGCACCTGCCCCAGCAGCACCAGGGTAATAATGACCGCTGCTGCCTCAAAATAGACAGCAACATGGCCATGGTGCCGAAAACTATCAGGAAAGAGGCTGGGGAAGAGTACCGCCACAAGGCTATAGAGGTAGGCTACACCTGTTCCGATGGCAATCAGTGTGAACATGTTGAGATTCCAAGTAACGATGGATCTCCAGCCACGCTCAAAGAAAGGCCAGCCTGCCCAGAGAACCACCGGGGTGCTCAATACAAATTGCAACCAGGAGTGCCATTTCGCACCCAGCCATTGATCCAAGGGCATCCCGGCCATCGGCAACATGGCTAGAAGAAACACTGGGAGCGTTAGTGCTAATGCGACCCAGAACCTGCGCGACATATCCTTAAGTTCCGAGTCATTCTCTTCGGCAGTTCTTATCGACATGGGCTCCAGGATCATGCCACAGAGGGGACATGATCCGGGACCATCGTGCTCAATCTCCGGATGCATCGGACAGGTGTAGATCGTTTTGTGATGAGTGGCTGATGGCTTACTCGGCTCCAGAGCCATTCCACACTTGGGACAACTCCCAGGCTTATTGCTCTCAATGCCGGCACACATAGGGCAGAAAAATAAACTGGCTGTTCCGAGTTGTTTCCTAAGGATCGTGAGCTGTAGCAACTGCTCCGGTTCCGGACTGGTTTGATTTTCTTGAGCAAGAAACTTCTCACGGCAATGCCCACAGCAAAAATAGAAAGTCTGTCCGCGTCGCTCGGCACTGATCGCTTTCAGTTCATCGACAGTCATACCGCAGATCGGATCGATAGCCATGTTTGCTTCTACTCAATTCCGCGTTCGAACTGCTTATTCGCCCATGTCCAGGCTGCTACTGTTCGAGGAAAACCGACGGTATTCATCCCCAGCAAAATAGACTGCTCGATCTCCCCTCTGGTTGCCCCATTCTTAGATGCTTTTCTGACGTGGCTTCGTAAGGCGGACTCCAGGCCAGCTCCAACGCAAATTCCAATTTTGATTAAGGCACAAGTCTTAGCATCTAAGGATGCAACTTTTTCTACGACGGATGCGATTTGCTCATGTGTTTTCCCCAGGTCGGGGTATTTCTGAATGAACTGCTGATAAGGACCTGGAAGTGGAGACGACCCATTATGCTTCGAAGTCTTTGATTTCTTCTCCATCATAGCAATCCTGAACAGAATGAAACACCATAGGCCATCCTAACAACCGACCATGATAGACACCATCAGTCTTTTCAAAGCATACGCCCTTGCGTCGTTAATAGGACATATGTATCTTATTACACGAAACTAGCATCCATGTCAAGGAGTCTGCGATGTTGATCAATTTCAGCCGAATCTTTTGCACATTAATCACTCTGGTTATTGGTGTGTTCGTCGTTCAGAATGCAGGGATTATGCTTAATGCCGGCGATAAGCCTGTCATTGATCCTGCAGTGCTAGAGCGTACCCGGGAATCTGTCCGCATGCTCGATGACCTGTACAAGACAGCCGTGGTAAGCATCACGGACAAATACATCGAGGATCAGTTACATACACCGGCAGCGGCTGTCGCCAAAGATGTTTTCAAGGCCATGAAGGCAAAAGGCTGGCACTCCGCTCGTTTGGTCGATGCCACCGGAAAGCCCAAGAATGAAGACAATCTGCCTCATTCTGACTTCGAGAAGAATGCCGTGGCTCAGATCAAATTAGGAAAGGCGAATTATGAAGAAATCGGCGAGGTCAATGGGAAGCCTATGTTGCGTGTAGGCACCGTCGTTCCTGGTGTGATGAAACAATGTGCTGTGTGCCATGGCACCAAGGACGGTAAGGTGCAGGGCGATATAATCTACGTGCTTCCCATCAAGTAACTTCAGGATTTGCAAACTGTCCTCTCCTCATTTTGTAGGCAATTAATCCGTGTCCTGTCCCTATCCACGAAGAACATGTGAGATCAAACCCTCTGAGATAAGGAGTTCATTCATGAATAGGCTCATGACCCCGGAACACCTGCATGCGATGTTGAATCATTTGCCCCTTCTAGGGGTGGCCTCAGCTTGTATTCGATTGCTTTACGGCCTTATTCGAAAGAATAGCGAGGTCGTCTTTGTAGCATTGTTGATGGTCGCGATCTTTGGAGCGTCAGCGTTCTTCGTGATGATGTCCGGAAATCAAGCAGAAGCACGGTTTGAGCATTCAGAGTATAGTAGCATGCTCGATGCTTCAGGAAATGCATAGCTTAAGACACATGAGGAACAGGCCAAACTCGCTAATGTCACTTCGTACGGGCTGTCTGGCTTGGCTATTGTCGCAATAATCCTGGCAAAATACGGTCCAGGAACAAAACCCTACATGGGCTGGGCGGTGTTGATCCTGTGCTTGCTCACTATCGTCATGATGGCAAGAGTGGCCGATTCAGGTGGTCAGATCAGGCATCCCGAGTTTCGTTCAGCGACATTATACATGAACCATCAGGCTTTGGAGGCAGTGCGGCGTTTGACTTTGAGCTGTGCATTTGCTTCACACAATGGCGGTCCATCATTCGGCTCGTCAAGTATCTCCGCAAGTGTGGACTGACTAAACGCCTTCTCCACGGCGGAAAGGGCATCATCTAACCTTTGGTGTAAGGAGCAGAGGCGCATCCCATGACTCGATAGTTTCAAGGGACATTTGTGAATACGTTGAAACGGCTCGACGGCATTAACGATTTGCAGAATGGTAAGTTCTGATGCTTTCCTTGTCAGAGCGATGCCGCCTCCCAATCCTCGTTGTGACTGTACGATACCTGCTCGATTGAGACCTTGCAGAACTTTAGCCAGATAAGGTCTTGGCACTTGTGTCACTTTTGCAATCTCATCAGTTGTTTGTGCCTGGGGCATGTGGCGGGCCAGGTAAACTGTTGCCCGCAATGCATATTCAACCGTCTGCGAAATCATGTCTCATTCCCGGGTATGCGTTCAATAGATTATTACATTCTACGATACTTTGGGATAAACACTTGCAAGGAGATTGTTCATGTTGAAGGAACAGGCCGAGTTGTAGCAAGCGTATCAAGCAGCGGCAGCACTTCCTGATCCCAGCGAAACAGCAAATTACGCAGTTGACTGATCAAGAGGCCACCTGCCTGCTGACATTCCTGACTAGGAGAATGATCCGGTGCTTCCCCTAAGCTGTAGAGCTTCAACTCCAGTTCATTGATCAAGTCAATCATCTTCTGATGATCATCCAGTAGTTGTTCAAATTGACTACGATCATATTCCGTTATCTTTTTCATGGAGGTCGCTCAGAAGTGATTGTGTTAACTCAACGTCCTCTTCGACGGCGTAAATCATCAAGCGAAGAAGCACTATGAACAATTCAGGCAGCTCTTTTTCTTGTGCGGCATGCAAGGCCTGGGGCAACCAGCGATGAGGATGCCTGCTGAGAAAATCGAGCCTGGCCTGATGTATGGATTCCGGATCGATCTCCCCTTCGTGCAGCAGTTCGTCCAGCCAGATCAGGAACGCCAGCTCATTGCTGAGGTGATCCGCTGGTTCGATATTAGCTTCAGACAGCGTGGTTCCAAAGCGTTTGTAGAACAGTACATGTTCGTGAATCGTGGCTGGCACGGGTTCACGCTTGTTGTAGTGGCTGGAGAGCAACGGAACCGGGGGAGTCGGTAGACCTACATCGAAACAAGCGATATAGACGCATTCATACGCTGCAAAGTCTTGCGGCAGTGTGATCATTGCTGGCAGACTGACCCCGAATTGCTCGCAGAGTGATCTCAAGCTGGCTCGAAATGGCTTTGAGTTCAGCCAGTCGTACTTGGCACGGGTAGGCTTATCCATCGCCTGAAGGCAGAAGCTATAGACATCATGACGCACTTGTGCCAGCTTGTGTACCTGAATGATCTGTGGAACTTGCCTGGTCGCATAGGTCGTGATCATTTTTTGCCCTCTAAGACGTACCAGATGGAAAAGAAGTCAGCCCATCGCGATCCTGGAACTGCCCATCCCAGATCGCAAAAGCCATCGGTGCGCCGTCCGGCTGTTCTGGCAGTTCTGCGACGAGAGTCCACTTGCCATCGACATAGTTGGCCTGATGCTTGAAAGTCTCGCCAGTTGGTTTCTGGGTTGCCCTCCCGCTGGATCGAAGAAACTGCGTTCCACGACTGGCATTCCCCGTTTCTTGTTCCAGTGCATGGATGTCAGCAACCGATAAAACAAAATAAACTGATCTAAATATCCTTTTACAATAGTTTACACTAGGAATCAAGACGATTTCCCAATATCCTCCCTGCCGACATTAGTCCAATAACTTTGAGGATTCGCCATTACCCCAGTTCAGTAACTGGATCGCGTTTTGCCAGATGAAACCAGGAGCTGCTGATGTTACATTTCAGCAAACTCACCCAAACCGCTTTAGCTGTTATGTGTCAACTTGGTGAAGCCTATGGCTCACACCGCATGACTTCATTTACGATTGCTGATGCCAGCCACTTGCCGAGGCCTATCGTTGCGAAAGTACTAACTGTCCTAGCAAGGTCGGGATTAATCTGCGGTGCCAGGGGGCGGGGGCCTGGAGGCGGCTTTCAACTGGCAAGGCCGCCGGATCAAATTACCCTGTGGGATATTGTTGGTGTTTTCGATAAACGCCACTTTACCATGGGAGAAGAATGTCCGTTAGGAGTACAAGGTTGTCACCATCAACGACCATGTTCCTTGCATGTTCAGCATTTACTGCTTCAATCTCAGTTGCATCAACTGTTACATGAATTCAATCTTGTTTCATTGACGGCCTCTAGTGGCAGTCGTTCTTCCTGGTTCAACTGCAAACGACGAACGCAATTTTCGCTGGTACTGCGACCAGGCGATAGTGATTTCCTTGCATGGCAGATCTCTTATCAACCGGTTAATCGCTCTTGCCCAGTTCTGTCGGCGTCGGGAAGCGTTTTTGAAACCACTCTTCCCAGAGGTGGGCCTCGCGGACCACGGTTCCAGCCGCCTGATCGCCGTAGAGGTAGAAGTTCAGTGCCACCATGCTTGGGCCGCCCATGTTGAAGGTGCCCAGAGCAGCGATACCTGGCCCCGGTTTGTCGAGCCGCAGCAGGGCGTCGTTGGGACTCTCCGTGTAGTACTCCGCCACGCCGCTAAATGCCGGGACACCGGCGGGGGCCGTGTAACGCTGCCCGATAGAGAGGTCTTTCACCCCGAGTGCTGTGGTCAGCGTTTCCCAAGCCTCCGCTTCCGTACCTGAGAATGGGGCCATCCACTTCATCATCGTTGAGTTTTGCCCGCGGAAGTGAGTGAGATAGATCCGCAGGGTCCGTAAGAAACCAGGCAATCCGTGTTTGGCAGCTTCCAACTGGTTGTCCCAATCGTCCGTGCTGGCGAAAAGGCTTTGGACAATGCGGAGGATGCAGGTGCCACCCCCACGCGCTTCTACGGTCCACTCATTCGCAATAGCTGGTGCCCCAGGCATCCAACCGTCGGCCTCCGTGGCGAATAGCCGGGGCGAATCCCAGGCGGTCACCTTGGAGCGCATTTCCATGCCCGGACCGAAGTTCAACTTCATTTCGAAAGGCTTTCCGTCATGCTCCGCAAACTCAGTCGGCACGAACCAGGACGAAATCCCCGGCCCGGTGGCGATAGCCTGCCAAACGTCCTCCGGTGTGCCGGGAAGTTCGACTTCGAGTTGGACGGAACGACGTCCGAAGGGTTCTTTTCTTACGCTCATGATGTTGGCTCCTTGAGATTGGATTTCAGGTATTGGCCTAACTCAATGGGAATCGGCCCTTCAGCCGTCACTTAAACTTCTTCGACTTCGTTTGCCGGTAACAATCAAAGCACACGCCGCCTGGGAAGATGACACGACCGACCTTCTCTTTACCGACGATGATTCTTGATTTGCACTGGGCGCAGGTCCGGCGGTCGTACCCATTTCTCTTCTTTCTCTTCCCGTTCATCGGTTCTCCCCTGCGAATTGTTCTCCACTGCTTGTTACTTGCCCGACGCTGGCAAGGTGCGCCACAACCCACCAGTCCCCTCTGAATTCCTGGGTAAGAGGCGCGACGTCGCTCGACCTCACTTTTTCACCTGACAACGTTACTTGGCCGATGCCGAACGAATGATCACGGGTCCACGACCGGCTCGCGCGAACGGTACTATATTGTTGGTGATGGCCTCTTCGATCAGGCTTGCTACCGCCGGACGAGCGAGCGTGGACACACTCTCCACTTCAATCCAGCGCGCCTGCGCGGACCCCTTCAACAGTTTCTCAGGATCGTGCAATTCCTTGCCACGACTGAAGTAGAACTTCACGCCTTTCGTGTCCGCTCGGATGCCAAGGACGCCATCGTACCCGTGCTCGTTTGGTGAATAGCTAATGACCACGGCACCTAAGTTTTGATATTCGTACACCACCTCATAGGTGGTGGGCAGGCGTTTCCGAAGCAAACGTCGCATTGTGACTATGAGTCGTAGATGCGTTGGCACATATGTGTCGATCAGCGTACGTACCCGGGCTTCTGCCGATCGTCGCTCTGTCGAAGACTGGGTGCCGTCGGAGGCCACGACTTTGTTTTGGGCTGAACGACGCCCGGACGCTTTTTTCTTCACGCTCATGCTGGCTCCTTGGAATCGGATTTCTGAGGCAAAGGATGTGACATGACAACCAGGCGATGCGTGCGGCCGCCGAGCGCGGATTCATCGTGATACTTTGAAATGAGTTTCGTGATGGCCTCGGCGAACTTGGCGCTGAAAGCAGCCCGGTCCGTCGGTGACCGGAAGCGAATCTCGGTATCCACCGATAATGTCGCCAGGCGTTTGGTCGCCTCTTTCGCACGGTAAACAAGGTCAGCCACCTCGCGGACGATCCGTGCGCCCAGGGCGATGAGATAATTCGCTGAGAGCCGATCCATTTCCCGTTTCGGATCGACAGCGACCGGACCCATGGCGCTTGGCGAGACCACATATGAAGACGCTGTCGCCACCAGCAAGCGTTCCGTGAGCCCACCCCACTTGCGTTCCTTTTCGAGCCGTACCAGCCCATGTTTTTCCAGCGCGTTAAGGTGATAATTGACCTTCTGCCGAGCGAGTCCAACCCTCGTGGCCAACGTCGCTGCCGAGGCGGGTACGACAAGTTCTGAGAGGAGTCGGCTCCGAATGGGCTCCAAGGCCACCGTCGCAGTCGCCGGATCATCGATAACTTGGATGTCGAGCATGAGAAGATTGTAGCTTTGACAACAAATATTGTCAATCATGATTTAACGGTTTTTCAGTCGAGGTCGCGGAATCGATACCTAATGTGGAAATGTAAAGTTGCGGTAAAGTCAGAAGATGACGTTAAAGCTCAATCGCCTGCGATCTCCACCCACCTTTCTGTTCTCTAAAATCTCCATGCAGGCGTTGGCTATTGAAAAACATCCGGTGGACTAGAAGTCCATCGATCTAACGGACTTCGGAATTGAGACGAGAAGACTCATAGCCAGCCTCTTCCCGCGAAATAAGCTATCCAGGAGAAAGGCATGAAATTCGGACAGGTCAACAATCCAGGAAAGATTGACTTCACGATCCCGCCAGACCATTCAGGCACTGCGAAGGTGTTGAAAGCGCAGTCCTCCAAATCCAACGATCTCGAGGTCTATGTTGGATGCGCCAAGTGGAACAAGACAGACCTCAAGAATTTCTTCCCGAAAGGAGTAAAAGATGAACTGGCGTACTATTCGACACAGTTCAACAGTGTCGAATTGAACGCAACGTTTTACCGCTTGTTCCCAACGACGACATTCGACAAATGGTACGCCACCGTGCCAGCAGATTTCAGGTTCTTCCCCAAGCTGGAAAAATCGATCTCTCACTTTCGACGGCTCAAGGACGTCAAGGAGATCGTCGAACAGAACGTCGCAAACATGTCGCACTTGCGGGAGAAGCTGGGTATGACATTCTTGCAGTTGCATGATAACTTTGGGCCGAAAGACTTCGGCCGCGTCGTGACTTTTACAGAAACCTGGACGCACAAGGTGCCGTTGGCCATCGAGTTTCGTCACACTGACTGGTACAACGATAAGGAAGTATCGAGCAAGCTTTACCAACTTCTGGAAAAATATGGCGTCACGAATGTTCTTGTTGATACGGCTGGTCGTCGAGACCTGATGCACATGCGATTGACGACTCCAATGGCTTTCGTGCGCTGGGTAGGATCGAATGAGCCTGAATCAGATCGCTTGCGCCTCGACGAATGGATCGGACGAATCTCCAAATGGAAAAAGGCCGGTTTGCAGAAGCTCTTTTTCTTCGTTCATCAAAATGAGGAGAAGGAATCTCCTTCATTGGCTGCTCACTTTATCAAGCGGCTCAACAAGAAGATCGGCACCGCTCTACAGATTCCCAAGACCCTCGAGATCAAAGGACTTTTTCGATAGATCTGGTGGCCTTGGCTATCGCCCTGTCTTTTGCTGCACTCGCTTATCCTCCTTAAAGCGAAACGCCGGTTGACCAGTCAGATCGGTACTCAGAAAACTGGGGCACCAGTAGCGTTCGATGTGCTCCACAACTCGTTCTGTGCCATCGAAGTGATTATCGCCCGGCGGCCTGTCGGGGTTGTACATGGTGTCGGTCATGTCTCGGATCAACGCAACGTTTTTGCCGAGCTTGACCATCTGGCGTATGGCGAAGGGTCTGCCCAATACGCACATGTTCAGGTGCACGCCACAGAGAATGACGTTGTCGATCTTGTGCTGGGTGAGCAGGTTCCAGGCTTCCTGACCGTTATCGGTGATGGCATCCTGCTCGGCGATATCGATGGCGGCTATCTGCCTGGTCCAGGGAGAACGGATTTCGCACTTCGTCTTACAATCGCAGCCCATGTCGGAGTCGTCGATCGGCAGCACGCCTTCTCGTTTGCGGTCGGGCCAGTTCCAGGCGGTTCCCCAGCGTTCCGTGGTTGCCAGCGGTTCTGGCGTTTTGATGAACGGAGCATCAATGGCCCTCTTACGCTGGGCTGTGTTCTTATAAAACTCGGTGCAGGTGCTTGGGGCGTGAATTACGAAAATGCCCCGGCCACGAGCAGCTTTAAGCATGTTATTCATCGGTCCAGCTAATTCACTGACACGTTCAGCCGCTGACTTGCACCAGTGATGATCCCACATATCGCAAATAATGATGGCGGTGTGGCTGGAATCCCAGGTCGCCAGGTGTTCAGTCGCAGCAACTGCCGGCATTCCAGGAGCGGCTGTGCGTGATCGCAGTGTCAAGGTGAGCGTCAGGTTCTCGGTCGTCATGTTAGGGACATTGGCATTGCCGACAGTAGCTACTGCTGCCAGCAACATGAGGCCAAGGAGTTGGAGTTTCATGGTTATCTCTGATTTAGAAGAGGCTTATTTGATCATTCTGTCCAGGGAAGACTCGATGTGCAACTACAAAGCTGCTTCGTTAGCACTGTATAAAGCTACTTTTTCGATTTGGCCAGTTCCCTGATCGTATTCCTCCCTAACCATATTGCTGAAGTGATTGATGAGAAAGCCAATCGATGAGCCAGCGAGAGCACTTCGGCTTTCAGTTCGGGGCTGCGACCGCCGATGCCTCGCATCGCCCAAAGCAAACCTTTCTTAACGAAGTTCCGATCATCGTCGGCTGCCTTCTCGATGAGAGGTAGATACTTCAGGAACGCCTGGTTGTCGGCTTTCTTATCATGAAGGGCCAGGCACGCCAGCAGGGCGAAGGCACCACGCCGAATAAACTCATCCTTCCTCGGGGCCCATTGCTTCACTTTGCTGTAAGCGTGTGGTACCTGGTCAAAGAGTTTGAAACAGACCGTATCGCAGATGCCCCAGTTGTCGAAGTCTTTACACCAGCGATCCATCTGAGCCGGTGTGACCTGGAGCGGATCATCAACCATGCAGGCAACCATGCGGGCTTCGTACCACCCGGTAGTCCATAGCGCCTCCGCCAGGTCGTGGTTCTTTCCCAACTCTTTGGAAAGTTTCAGCATCTTCGCCATCGGTACCCCAAACGCTTTGTCGGTATGGATGCCATAGCGTGACCCCATCTCGTCACGGGTTTTCCTGTTGCTGAGACTTTTCAATGTATCAAGAATGGTTTCGACTTGATCGATCATGTTACTTTTCATGAATAGAGACCGGTTGATTTATTGAAGTGATTCAATCCACTGCCTGACGATTGCTTCGAAGGCCTTTCGTTTCGCTTGAATCTCCCTCCCCTTCCCCAGTGTTACCATGCAGCGGTCTTTAGCGAGCCACTTGAGCAGTCCCGCCGGGTCGTCAATCTTCAACCCCGTCGTGGCGGTGGCTTTGACTTTTGCCCCAGTGTGGAAGATCAGTTGGACAGTTTCAGTGGAACGCAGGAAAACAGTGGCGAAGTAGTCGGTTGTGCGGAAACTCGGAACGTTCCACTTAATGCCTTCTTGAATGGAGGCGCTTACGCCGAGGATGATCTTTCTGACCGCTTCGATCTCTTTCTTCAGGGGATGCTTCAGTGCTTTGAGGAAGGCGACGACGGCGGGATCAGTCTGTTTGCTCGCTCTATTAGAAGCGACTTTACTCGATGATTGCCCTTCGATCTCTGCAAGCCTGGCCTTCACCAGCTTTCGCACCAAAGTTGTCGACAAGGGCTTGTCAGCATCGAAGCGCACGGTTCCTTTGCTGGTGTCGTAGCTCTTCAGTTCTCTAGCCAATGCAGGAACGATAGCACCGCTCATGGGAAAATAGGAACAGTGATGAGTGTTCGCTGCAAGTGCGGCTAACGGCTTGCCATCGAGCAGAAAGGCTTGCATGCCGTAGCTGATGCCTTCGACCGCCTGGGGAACGATCTTGTGAATCGTCTGTCGTATGGTCTGTAGTGTCGCCCGTTCTTTGCCGCTCAAAGAAGCGAGGTATTCGTCGAAGGTCATTGGCTTCTTGATTGGTTTGGTCATCTTGTTACTTCCTGGGCATCGGTGCATCAAGGAAAGGGGTCACCATCGTAGCCAGAGCGGGAGTAAAGACGATGTTGTAATGGTTGATGCCAGGCATGATGGCCAGGTGCGAGATCGGCCGCTTGAGGCCTTCCCAGCCAGCATCCTGTTTGCCACCGCCAAGTAACTCAAAGCACTCAACGGTGTGTGACGTTCGGACAGCATCAGCATCGCCCACGACGATCATGACTGGTTGCTTCAGGGCGGCTGCTTCGACACACCAATCATAATCATGCGAGATGAGTTCGCCGAGCTTCGAGATAAGGATAGGCCAATCCTGAGGCCGAGGAGCGATCTTTGCGTAA
Organism: Gemmatales bacterium; assembly: GCA_035430005.1. GTDB lineage: Bacteria > Planctomycetota > Planctomycetia > Gemmatales > HRBIN36 > JAEUIE01. Next base: position 29,577 of record DAOMFV010000014.1, on the reverse strand, counting down.
ATCGAGTAGTGTGGCATCTTCTTCATCGACTCAGCAACGTCGGTCTTCATTTGCCTGGAGGTCTTGAGAATCTCCGGATACCAGCCATTCCGTTTGAACGGCGCCGAGACGACGATCAGTTTCCGTACCATCAAGGGATGTTGGATAGCGGTTCGCAGCCCTACCCCACCGCCGAGAGAATAGCCCATAATATCTGCTTGTTCAAACTTCAGGTGCTTGATCAAGGCAGCAATGTCATCGCCCATCAGTTCGTACTGCAAGGGTCGAACAATATCAGCGGTGCGGCCATGCCCCTGTAGATCGACCGCGACCACCTGCCGGCCCTGCGAGAGGATCGGAAGTGACGGGTGGAACATTTCAATGGAGCCAACGCCACCATGCAACAGGATCAGCGGCGTACCTGCACCCGTCGGCCCGTAGACCTCATAGTAGAGTTGCAGGCCGTTAATCGGTGCATAGTGGCCGTTGGCTTTTTGGATCATACTCAAGCTTTCCAAGCTATTCCTTGGTCGGGTACACCACCATCTTATAGAGGCAATGCGCGACTTATTTGATCGTTGGCGTACCACTGCGAAGCCGGCGTCCATGCTCGCTCCATCAGCTCAAGCCAGTTGCGGTACATGATTCCTTCTACATCTTTTTCGGAATAACCTCGTCGAGACAGTATTTCGGGCAGTTTCTGAAGGTCTGCGATTGTGTCGAGATCGACCGGTGATTGCTCGGTGCCGAAACCGCCATCGAGATCGGTGCCGATGGCGGAGTGCTTGGTCGAGCCGGTGAGTTGGCAGACGTGATCGATGTGGTTGGTCACGCCTTCCAGCGACGCCACCCGACGCACATTTCCAGGCCCCTGGCCACAATCCTTATCGAGCATCCAGCAGTCGAGAGCGATACCAATGACGCCACCACGTTTCGCTATCTGCTTGATATCGCTGTCCCGCAGTTGCCGCTGGCGGTCGACCAGAGCCCGGCAGTTGTGATGACTTGCTAGTGTCTTTCCGCCAAAGAGATCGAAGACCTGATCCATCGCTTCATCAGCCAGATGCGTGACGTCGAGGATCATACCCAATCGTTCCATGCCAGCCAGCATCGCTGGGCCAAGTGCGTTAAGTGGCCCGGTCGAACCGGTGCCGTGGCTATATCGGCTGTTGCCATAGTGAGAGAGGCTCAGGATACGCAGGCCATGGTTCCACCATGTTTTGAGATCGTCTGGAGAAAGAATCGGATCAGCCCCTTCCATACTGATGATGAAGCCCAGGGGCGGAGAATCACCTGATGGATCATTCTTGCTTTCGTACGCCTGCCATTCTTTCACATGTTCGCTCAGTTTCGGCCAATCGGTCAGAATGCGAATGTGACCATGGCGCTCCAGTGCCCGGTAGTAAGCGAGTTGTCCCATGGCAGCGGCATAGGATGCTTCCGCGGATTCGTAGCCCGACTTGGGGATGAATGATAGTTGGACACCATCTTTATCATGCCGGGCCAACAGAGTTGCTGAAACGACAGCAATCTTTCCCTGCCTCAAAGCCGGCAGACTGACCGTATTGCACCCCCGGCCCGGACCCTGGTAGCCGATAGCCATTTCACGCTGGCGAATCTCTTCGACAGGAAGCGTCAGATCACGATTCCATTCAATTGCATTCCAGGCGAGATCGAGATGCCAATCGAATATCAGCATGAGTTATCCTTGTTCACGGGAGCATGAAAAGGTTGTGCAGGATTGATCCAGAACCACATCAAGGCTGAGGCTAGGAAGGCACCAGAATAGACAACAAATAGGGGATCCCATCCAAAGCTATTGAAGATCCACGCACCCACACGTGGTTGAATGGCATTCCCCAGATTGCCAAACATGTTGATGAAGCCGGCAGCGGTACCGGCAAAAAGGCCACCGATATCGACAATACTGGCCCAGGTCGCTCCCTGCCCGAAGTCAAAGGCAGCGCCGGCTATACACATCAAGATCACCGCCTCGTCAGCACTACGCACATAGGGGACACAGAAAGTTGCAATAGCCGCCATCGACAGTCCGCAAAAGGGAAATAACGCACGTCCCAGCCACTTGCGACCGGTGCGGCGTACGAGCCAATCGCTGAGCACGCCGCCGAGCAGGCAACTGATGCCTCCGTAGAGCAGTGGCTGCTTCCAGACACTTTCCGATGCATCGAATGGCAAATGATGCACTTTATCGAGGTACTTGGGCATCCAACTGGCGAAGAATGACCAGCCAAAACTGCCGAAGAAGTAGAATCCTACCAGAGCCAGAAGACTGCGGTCGGCGATGAGATCACGCCAGAGTGTACGAAAGGGAACCCGATGTCCGGCGTGTGGATCAGGCCCCCCCCCTTTCAGGATCAACTCTAACTCCGCGTTGTTAACCGTCGTCTTCTCAGCTGGATCGTCCTTGAACCAATAGTAGAACCAAACACACCAGATAAAGCCGACGAGACCGGCGATCCAGAAGCCGATCCGCCAGCCTGGTATTCCAGCTAGTCCGGGAACGAAGGTCAGCCAGGGGCGGACGGTGGCGGAATCGAGCCATCGAATCAGGGCAGCAAACAGGAAGGGACTGAACGCCCCACCCCATCGTGCCGCCAGCCAAAGCATGCCGCCTGCCCGGCCTCGTGCCCCAGCCGGCAGCCAGGATGCCTGCACTCGGGCCATGTTGGGAAAGGCTCCTGCTTCGCCCACACCAAAGAGGAAACGAATGATCAGCAGTGAGATGAACCCCGTCGCCAAGCCGGTGAGGACAGTGAAGAGCGACCAGAAGAAGACGACACGGGTCAGCGTCAGCCTGGCGCCAAACCGATCACCGAGCCAGCCGCCGGGAATTTCGAACAGGGAGTAAGCCAGCCAGAATGCACCGAGGATATAGCCCATCTGGGCATCGGTGATTGTCAACTGTAATTGAATTTCCTGCTGCACTCGAACAATACAGAAGCGGTCGAAATAGGTCAGGAACGACAGCGTCAGCAGGAACGCCATCACCTGGTAGCGAACATGCGTCGGCCGAGTTGTGGCAGCGGGTGGATTCACCGAGTTACTCTATCGGAACGGAGTTCTACTTCATCGGGACTTGGGACCAGCCAGTCTACCCGGATGTGATCCAAGCTCCTTCAACAGGATGACTTTGAAAAACCAGGTAACAACAGTATCTAAGACAACTACAGATGATTACAGGAGGCTGAGCCATGGCAGGAGCGGAAAAAACTTACACTGAAGATCAGCTTCAGGAAGCAGCCCAGCATATCTTGTATTTCTTTGATCTAATTAACCAGAACCCGGCTATTGGTGACCCCAACATCGTTGAGGGACTGACGGTCCACAAACCGGTGCCTCAACTCCATGCCCACCTGATGTGCCAGTTAGTACCGGAGGCCATCGCCTATCTGATCCTGCGAGACGCCGGAATGACCTCGTTCCCCACCACGTTCAAAGCCGTGAACGAGAAGGGAGACCTGGTCGAGTTCTCCTTGAACATTCTTCCCTACTTCAGCCTGGCAGTCAACCTCGCCACAGCCGCTGCGGAATCCAAGTTTACTCAGTACTGCAGTCAGGGTACGCTGCAGAATACCGCACTTCGTAGCGTCACCATGCATGGGCTCAATCAGTTTCTCAAGGGCGGGCATGAATTGAAGGAGCTCACCGGAGGACGATTGGAACCGCTTGTGGTGCAAGGAATCAGCGCTGAAGAAATTGCCGCCTTAGCGTAGAACCCACTTGTTACCTCCATCTTGCTGCAGCACCTTGAGGGATGCAGATCATGACAGACCCCATCATTACCTGTCCTCAGTGCAAGACTGATATCAAGCTCACCGAATCACTGGCGGCACCACTCTTGGAGGCGACCCGCAAACAGTTTGAAAAGAAGTTGACCGAGAAAGAGGACGAGGTTTACAAACGGGAAAAGAAGCTGCACGACCAACAGGCTGAATTAGCCCTCAAAGAACAGGGCATACAGGATCAGGTCACTACTTTGTTAAAGCAAGAACGGGAAGCAATCATCAAGGATGAAGCAAAGAAAGCCAAAGAACTGCTTCGGGGCGAAATGGATGAACAGAAACGGCAGGTAACGGAGTTGCAGGACGTTTTGAATGAACGAGAAGTCAAGCTGGCTGAGGCACAGAAAGCCCAGGCTGAACTGGTCAAGATGAAGCGGGATCTGGACGATGCCAAGCGGGAAATGGAGCTGACCATAGAGAAGCGGGTGACCGAATCCTCCGCAGGCATTCGTGACCAAGCCAAGCGGCAAGCCGAGGAAGAACTCAACCTGAAAGTGAAAGAGCGTGATCTGAAGATCAAAGAGATGCAGGATAAGATCGACGATCTCAAGCGCAAAGCTGAGCAGGGCTCCCAGCAAACACAGGGAGAAGTACAAGAGCTTGAACTCGAAGCGTTGTTGCGGACAAAGTTCCCGTTAGACGTCGTTGAAGCAATCGCCAAGGGAGAGCGGGGCAGTGATATTCTTCATCGAATAATTGGGCCACAGGGAAAAGAATATGGGACGATACTGTGGGAATCCAAGCGCACTAAGACTTGGCAGATCGCTTGGCTCGACAAGGTGCGTGCTGATCAGCGTTCAGCAAAGGCAGATATTGCCATCATAGTATCTCAGGCTTTACCAAAAGACGTAGATACGTTCGATCACATTGAAGGAGTATGGGTTACCAGCCTCCGTACCATGATTCCAGTTGCAATAGCATTGCGTCAATCCTTGATAGAAATTGCAATGACTCGACAGACTGGAGAAGGATTGCACACAAAAATGGGTTTGGTCTATCAGTATTTGACAGGTAATCATTTCCGAGACCAAATGCAGGCAATCGTGAAAGCGTTTATTGCCATGCAGTCTAACCTCAACAAAGAAAAGAGAGCCATCACGAATCAATGGAAAAAGAGAGAGGCACAGATCGAAATGGTGTTGCAATCAACGACAAGTATTATTGGGACGCTACAGGGAATCGCAGGAGAAGATGTCTTGTTAATTGAAAGCCATGACTTGAAGGCTCTCGATGAATAGTCGAGAACCCCATGCTGGTTCTGAACCACGGCCTCCCAAGTCCCAACTATTAACCCGGGCGCTGCAACCGCAACTGCATCACGCCATCCACTCGGGCGCTGCCGCCCAGAACATTTGGTCCGGTGGTAGTTTTGCGAACATCCCCGCGCAACATCAAATCGAGAAGTTGCCTGCTGTTGCCGTCGATGAGCGCCAGGCCCGAAACCTTGCCGTATTTGGTGTTCGGCGCAGATCCATCAGCCATTGTGCCTTGAAGACGAATCACTCCAATGAGCCGGGCCCCTTCCTGAAAACTGCCTAGGTACTCACAGGAGAGGTTTGTCTGCTGATGGGCATCGAAGCCAAAGAGAAAATCGAGCGTCACGAGACGTTGTGGCACTTTCCAGACGGCACCGACCGCGATCGGCTCTTTCGGAACATCCAGTTGAGCGAGATCATGCCAGTGGTTCAGGTTGGCCTTCAACAGCGAAGTCAACTTGGAAGACGATTGGGAAACATCCTCTTCGGTGACACGATTCGACCAGATCCGCTGCAATACCTTGTGCGGATAGGGGCGATCATCAATGCGGCCTCCTACACGCAAATCCTTGAGCGTCTGAGTTCCGCCCGACGTCATTCCCTCGTAATCCAAACGCAGCGAATAGGATCCTTTGGTGGCATGATTCAAGACATATTGATAACGCTGCTTGAGTTTTAGTTCGCCCAATGCCGCGCCTCCCGCGGCGGATGCCGGAAGTTCCTTGTCATCCAGTATCGTACGCGGGGTGTACGAGAGAGGCTCCAGCCAGCTAGTCTGGTTTTCGCCCAAAGTCAGCCGGGGCTGCAGCCAATAGACCTTGCCATCCTGCAATTCGGGCAACACCAGGGAACCGGTATACATATGTCGGCTGTCGCCGGCCTTGAGTTCCGGAGCCTCCTCGCCTGTTGACGGATTCTCCGGAGGTTTCTTCTCATCGCCGGTGACGACTTTCATTTTCGGCGCAGCATTTCGGCTGCTGAATTCAGACAAGCGAAAGACGAGCGGCAAAAGAAGCGTGTCGCCTTTGCGCAACGGGGGAAACAGTTCCAGTCGATCCGGGCGACCGTAGTAGAGCGCCGAGGCTTCGTCGGCAGGCACGCCAAACGAGATGCCGGTGTTGGTGATAAGACCATCCCCGCTTCGCCCGGTGAAAATGCTGACGGCGACGCCAATGACGCGCCCGCCTGCATCAACGATCGGCCCGCCGGAGTTGCCTGGATTAAGTGCCGCGCCGCCAAATTGCACCAGTTTTATGCGACCATCCTCATAGCGATGACTCGTAACCGAAAGAGGCGACACCGTCACTTCCTTCCCAGCACTGTTACCGTAAGGAAATCCCAGCGAGAAGACTTTCTGCGTTTCACGAGTGGTAAGTGACGAGGCCAGTTGCATCCCCTCCGGATATTCGTCCTTGTATTCCTTCGAAATACGCAACAGTGCCAGATCATGCTTGCGATCCACTTTGACAATTTCGACCACTCGGTAGTCTTTCTGGTTGCTCGCTCCATGATGCAAATAAACACGAACACTCTTTGGCTTAGGCTTCGCTTCATCAATCATGTCAATGACATGGGCATTAGTGACGATGAGATTCTTTTCAAAGGCAAAGAATCCTGTCCCGGATCCACCGCCGCCATCACGTTCGGTTTCGATGTAGACTGTGTTCTGTTTCACTCTGTTTAGCACATCGGCTGTGAGAGATTCATTCCCGTCTTTGATCAAGTTCTTCTCCAGGCCAGGCAGATTGCTGCCAGGCACGAAGGATTGATACAAGTCACTCTGAATGAGAGCCTTATCCGGTATCTCAAACTTCTCGGAACCAGTCGCCTCCACTATCTCTATGTCTTCCACATTATCCTGTTGGTTTTGACGGCTCCCCAGAGGTGGTATCCTTATGACGGCTGGCTTAGGTTCTTCTGGCATAGCCCACCAGACGACGCCTCCAATACAAAGCGTGGTCAGAAATAAAACGCCGGCTATGATGGCAATTTTCATTCCCGTGCTTGCCGGGGCATTCTTCCTGGAACGTTTAGCTCTCCTGCCTTTGGAACGAACAGGTTGATCTTCATCGTCGTCATCATCCCTGACCGCACGAGGCACCGATTTCACAGTAGGCACGGTCATAACTACCGGGGCAGCCGATGGTTTCACAGAAAGTGTGATGAGCGCCTTGCAAAAGGGGCAAGCAATCGTCGCTGGGCCAGACAGTTCTGGAAGAGAAAACTGATTGCGACATTTTGGACAGGCTGCTAAACGTGACATAGGTATGCCTACTCAGGAAGACATGAATCTCGACACGAACCAGAGTTGGGGGATCCTCTTCATCAATCATAACCTCATTGACTCTACCAACCTTCTTCCTCTTTTCCAAATTTACTTCTGAAGATAATTCGTGCTGCACTCTTTTAGGTTACCTCAGAACATTGTTGGTTTTGAAGAGTTTGTATGCAAGAATGGGCAAATCTCTACTTTTGCCCGCTATCAGGTATCGTTCTTATGAAGCTAATCTCGTCCCTAGTGGCCTGGTGCAGTTGCCTGGTGATGGCGTCCTCCGGGCAGCCAGTCGTTGATGGCGAGGCTCCGAAATCGGCTGATACCCGGCTCGAAGTCGTGCTTTTCGCCAAAGAGCCTCAGATCGTGCATCCCGTAGCCATCGCTTTTGATAAACGAGGCAGGCTGCTCGTTGTCGAAAGTCACACCCACTTTCGTCCAGCCAACTACGCCGGCCCGGCCCATGATCGCATCCGGGCGCTGGAAGATACCGATGGTGATGGCCGGGCTGACCGCATCACCACCTTCTTTGAAGGTACCGACAAGACGATGGACATCGCTGTCCATCCCGACGGCTCTGTGTACCTGGCCACACGCAATGAGATCCTGCGCCTTAAGGACACCAAGGGTACCGGAGTAGCAGATCAGAAGGAACGCATCGTCTTCCTCGATACCAAGGGCGACTATCCCCACAATGGCCTCTCGGGACTGACGTTCGACTCAGCAGGCAACCTGATGTTTGGCCTGGGGGAAAACCTGGGGGAAACATACAAGCTCATCGGAAGTGATGGCACCACTCTCAAAGGCGGTGGCGAGGGGGGCAACATCTATTGGTGCAAGTCGGATGGAAAAAATCTTCGCCGGTACGCGACCGGTTTCTGGAACCCATTCGGCATTCATGTTGATTCATTGGGACGCATCATCGCCGTCGATAACGATCCTGATTCGATGCCACCCTGCCGGATGGTGCATGTCGTGGAGGGGGGTGATTATGGATACCAGTTCCGGTATGGCCGCAGTGGCAGACATCCGTTTCAGGCGTGGAATGGGCAACTACCGGGCACGCTGCCCATGATATCGGGCACCGGCGAAGCACCCTGTGAAGTGCTTCGCTACGAATCGAACGGCCTGCCCGCTGAATACTTCGGCCAATACTTCGTCACTGCCTGGGCCGATCATCGGCTGGAACGATATGAACTGAACGAGAAAGGAGCCTCGTTTACCGCAGAACAAAAGATACTTATTCAGGGCGGCAGGAACTTCAGGCCGACGGGGTTGACGGTAGCCCTGGATGGTTCGTTATTCATGGCTGATTGGGTACTGCCCGATTATTCTCTCCATAATAAAGGAGCGATCTGGCATGTCAGGCCGAAGCAGCCGTTGCAGTTCAAACGGGAATCTCTTGAAAACCTTCGGACCAAAGACCTAAAGGCCAACGAGCCTTGGTCGAAGGCGAGTTCGAAGGCCATTTCAGCATTAACTAACGACACCGACCTTCCCAAGCTGATGAAGTTGCTGGTTGATGCTGACCCTTTTGTCCAGCATGCAGCACGTATGCAGTTGGCAAAATCACCTGCGCTCATGAGCATCATCAAACCAGGTTGCATCAACGCAGCCGAGCGAGTCGCTGTCCTTTTGGCTGAGATCGCCAACGGCGATCCATTGTATCAGGAATACATACCCAGCTATCTGAGAGATGAAGACGAAGAGGTACGTTTCCTGGCAGCCAAGTGGATTGCCGATCAGGCACTCAGTCGATTTCGACCTGAGATCGAAGCAGCCATGACTAATCCGAAACTCAGCGTTCGGATGATGATGGCGTACGCCACCGCCCTGGCCCGTATCAATGGCGAAACGGTCAGCGATGCCGGGTTGGTGGATCGTTTTGCAGACAGGCTCAACGAAGCGGGCCTGGACGATGCCCTGAAGCTGCAACTGCTACGTCTCGTTCCTCCATCGAATAAGAAGCTCACGATCAAGCTGCTTCAGAAGTTGCTGCAATCGAGCAACGAACCATTGCGACAGGTTGTGGTACTGACGCTTTGTCTACATCCTCAGCCAGAAAGAAAAGTAGTGCTAAAGAGCATCGCAGCCGATGAGAAGAACTCTTCAGATCTGCGAGCCTTGGCCCAGTTGGGGCTACTGGATCAGCCAGCCACGGCGAAGGAGACTGTAGACTCCACGACACGTCCACCTGTCGATCAGCGAACAGAATGGCTGACACGGTTCGGTGCGAACGGCAACATCGAAGCGGGCCGACGGCTCTTTTACCATCCGCAAAAGGTAGGCTGCTACCGCTGCCATCAGGTCGATGGCCGGGGCAGCGAGATTGGCCCTGACCTTTCAACTATTGGCCGGACGGAGCCACAGCGCATTCTTGAGTCACTGTTGCAGCCGAGTGCCACCGTCGCCCCAGCTTACCAGGCCTGGACACTCGCCTTGCACGATGGTCGAGTTCTCAATGGCATCCTCGTCAGGACTTATCTGGATGAATACACCTATCTCGATGCTCAGGGCAAACCGTTCACAGTCAAGACCCATGACATCGCGGAGACAAAGGCCTCGCCGACTTCGATCATGCCTGAAGGGCTGCTGAAACAACTCACCGACCAGGAAGTGCGTGACCTCCTGGCGTTCCTCTTCTCACGAAAGTGAATCAACTCATGACACACATTCATCGCCGTGCTTTCCTCAGCAAGACTGTCTTCACTTGCGCCGGCAGCTACACCCTGCTCTCGACCACCCAGGCGAAGAGTGTTGGCCCCAATGACCGTATCAACCTAGGCTTCATCGGCGTCGGTATCATGGGCCGTGGCCATCTCGGCGGCTTTTTGGGTCAGAATGATGTTCAGGTCGTGGCTGTTTGTGATGTCGTGAAGGAACGCCGTGCGAGTGCTGTGAACATGACGAACAACCGTTATGCCAAGCAAAAAGAGAAGGAGAACTACAAGGGGTGCGCTGAGTACGCCGACTTTCGTGAACTGCTCAAACGTAAAGACATTGACGCCGTCGTCATCGCCACGCCTGATCATTGGCATACGCTGCCCTGCGTCCTCGCCGCCCGGGCAGGCAAGGACATCTATTGCGAGAAGCCATTGACCCGTACCATCGGCGAAGGACGGCGGATTGTCGATGAAGTCGCCAAGGCCAAGATCATCTTCCAAACGGGCAGTCAGCAGCGCAGCGAGTTTGGGCATCGCTTTCGCAAGGCTGTGGTAATGATTCGGCAAGGCATCATCGGCGATATCAAGACGATTCGCATCGGTGTCGGCGCTCCGGCGATACCGTGCGATCTGCCTGGCCAGGCGATGCCGGACGGCACAGACTGGAAGATGTGGGTCGGGCCAGCAGCGATGCGGGAGTACAACGAAATCCTTTGCCCCAAGGGCGTGCATAAACACTTCCCCCTCTGGCGCAACTATCGTGAATATGCAGGCGGTGGACTGGCTGACATGGGCGCTCATCATTTTGACATCGCTCAATGGGCGCTCAATACAGATGGCGCTGGCCCGGTGTTGATCGAACCACCCACCGGCAAGGAGATGACCGGATTGCGATACACCTACGCCAACGGCACGCAGATGTACCACGGCGGCCCCAGTGGCTGCACGTTCGAGGGCACCAAGGGCACTATCTATGTGGACCGGGATAAGTTCGAGGTCACCCCCAGAGAACTGGCCAAGGTCGAACTCAAGGACGATCGCGAGGCTGTCTACTACTCAACCAATCATCACCGCAACTGGATTGAGTGCATCAGGAGTCGTAAGCAGACCATTTGCCCGTCTGAAGTGGGGCATCGTTCCGCTTCGATCTGCCATCTGGGTAATCTTGGGTATCAACTCAGAACAACTCTTAAGTGGGATCCCAAGGCTGAGCGCTTCGAGGGGAATGATGAGGCAAATAAGCTAGTTAACCCAGCTTATCGTGAGGAATGGCTAGTAGCTTAGCGTCTCAAAACTGCCCTAGCCGAAATCTCGCATATTTGCCATAGTCTCAAACCTACGTCGGCAGGGACGCCCACGTATTCCTCTGATGGTCTGTACCGATGACGTCAACGAATGACCCAGTCATCAGGAAATCGTGGTTCAGTTGGCTGGTGAGCCTGTCGAGGCTTGGCCTGTGTCTGGTTGCCTACTTCCTGATCCTGGAAATTGTTCGGGTTACCACTGGGCCGAACTGGCATGTTGTCGTGCCTCAGGAATTCTACCGATCCGCTCAACTTTCTGAAGCTGAACTGCAAACGGCCATCGATCGGTATGGCATCAATACGATTATCAATCTACGCAACAAGTGCCCCTGGGAATCATGGTATCGGGACGAAGCTGGTGTATCAGAACAGCGTCATGTGAAACTCATCGATTTATACTTCTCCGCCTACCTTCCGCCTTCTCCTCAAGAATTGCAGAAGCTTTGGCAGGCTTTCGAAAGCGCTCCCCGGCCTATCTTGATCCATTGCCGGCGCGGCGCTGATCGCACCGGCTTGGCCAGTTCGCTGGCTATGGCTCATTACGACGACAAACAGCCTCTGGACGTATCCCTGCAACAACTCTCTCTTCGTGCCGGTCATCTGGGGTTAGGACGCGTCGAGATCATGGGTGAAGTTCTGGACATGTACAAGCAGTGGCTGGCAGACAGTCAACTCGTTCATGAACGATCTCATCTGAAGAAATGGATCTTTGAAGAATACCGCCCAGGGCCACTATGGGCCAAGATCGACAACGTATCGATTCCTGAAGAACTCAGCTCCGGCCAACCGTCGGTCGTTCGGCTTCGCTTGCAGAATGGCAGCCATGAGACCTGGAAGTTCCAGCGCGGGTCGCTCAGCGGCATCCATGTGCGTGGCTGGATCGAACCGGAGGGTAATCGTCCGCCACCCTGGACTGATCAGAACATCGATCCGCCCAACCGGATTCGCCTGGCTGGCGGTTTGATGAATACCGATGTTCCGCCACAAGGAACCATCGAGATTGATGTTCCCGTGCCCGCCATCAAGAAGGCCGGCCGTTATGAACTGTTCCTGGATATCTGGGACGAACGGCTGCGGAGTTTCGGTGAATCGGTAGGGTCGAAACCCTTCAAGAAGATCGTGGAGATTCAACGTGCCCCGATTGCCCAGCGTTAGCTCTGAACAGTCACAAATGCTGAAGTTCGTGGTGCGAGCCGGGCTGAGCGCCTTGATCGTCGGAGTGTTGGCGTACAAAATCTCCTGGTCATCGCTGGGCCGTGTTTTCGAGCAGATGGACGTTGTGCTGAGCATCATCGCCTTTGCGCTGCTCAATGTGGGCCAGTCGGTCAGCAGTTGGCGATGGAAGACGATTGCTGATCCGCTCGGGTTTCGTGAGGCCTACGCCCGCTACCGTACCCTGTATTACATCGGCGCGTTCTTCAACTTGTTTCTCCCCACCTCCGTGGGTGGCGATGCGGTGCGGGCCTGGATGCTGGCTCGAACGAAAGCACAGCGCTGGCCTGCCTTCGGCAGCGTCATCGCCGACCGAATGGCAGGTGTCACAGCCATGCTGATGATGGCCTGTGCGGCGACCCTGGCCCCAATGGGCGAATCGCCCTGGTGGGTTCCCGTTTTGCCTTGGGGCATCCTGGGTTGTTTGTTTCTGACGATGGCCCTATTGCCCAAGCTGACAGGTTACTCTCAGAAGATACAAGCCCTCGTTGATGCGCTGGGCTGGTCGAAAGGGCGGCGGGGTACTTGGTGGGCAGCAATCGGCCTGTCGTTCATCGTGCAGGGGTTAGCTACGTTACAAGTGGTTCTGCTTGGCTTCGCCTTAGGCTTGCCTGTGCCCTGGTACTCGTATCTCGTCGTCGTTCCCCTGGTTACTCTGCTGACGATGGTGCTGCCCAGCCTCAATGGCATCGGCGTCCGAGAGGGTGGTCTGGTGTTACTACTGGCTCCTTTTGGTGTTACCACGGAACAGGCACTGGCTTTGGGCCTGGGGTGGTTTGCCCTCAGCGTAGGTGTCGGCCTGGTGGGCGGCGTGTTTTACTTGTTCTCTGACCGGTCGGAAGCACCGGCTGATACTGCTCTCTCTTTGGAAGGGAAGTACTCGCATGAATCTGTCAATCGTCGTCCCGATGATGAACGAGAAGGACAACGTCAAGCCGCTGCATGAGGCCATCACCGCGGCTTTGGACTCGACCGAACACGATTACGAAGTCATCCTCGTCGATGACGGCAGCAGAGATGGCACGTTTGATGTCATTGCTGAGGTCGCAGCGAAGGATCCGCGTTTCAAGGCGATCCAACTGCGTCGCAACTTTGGCCAGACCCCTGCCCTGCGTGCCGGGATTGATGCGGCTCAGGGTGACATCATCATCACGATGGATGGCGATTTGCAGAACGATCCCAGCGACATCCCGATGATGCTGGACAAGCTTAAGGAAGGGTACGATGTCGTCTTGGGCGAGCGTGTCAATCGTCAGGACAAACTCGTGGTCCGCAAGATTCCGAGTTGGGCTGCCAACTCTCTCATTCGCAAAGTCACCGGTACCAAGGTACGTGACCTCGGTTGTACTCTGCGTGTGATGCGGCGTGAAGCTGCCTTGGAACTACCCCTCTACGGTGAGATGCACCGCTTCATGAGCGTATTGGCCGAGATCAGCGGCCAGCGCATCTACCAGATGCCGGTCAAGCATCATGCCCGCCAGTTCGGCGTGACCAAGTACAACCTGAGCCGTACCGTGAGGGTGGTTCTCGATCTCATCACGGTGCGGTTCCTGCAGAGCTACCTTTCCCGGCCCATGCACATCTTCGGCCTCGCCGGCCTGGGTTGTTTCGGGTTATCGTTCGCTTTCCTGATGACCTGCGTCGTTCAGCGATTGGCCTGGGCTGAGCGTATGAACCGCAATCCATTGTTGCTACTCAGCGTCATGCTCACCGTCGTCGGCGTTCAGTTCATCTCGCTCGGCCTGATAGGCGAGGTCATGTCGAGAACCTACTTCGAGAGCCAGGGCAAGTCGCCCTACACGATACGCAAGACGATCAATCTCGATAACGATGTGGTGGAAGCGACGCTGGAGTTGGGCAAGAAGGTGGCGTGATCTGTGGTACTTCACAGATCACAGTTAGCCATTCAATCACTGTGAGTCCAGCACTGATCCACTACGCCATTCAGTGCCACTTTTTAAGGTGGCTTAGACGCTTGTGATACCGGTCTTTCACGCCAATCTGGCCACCACGCTTTCAACTTTTTGAACCAATCGCCATGCCCAGTATAGAACTCCCACCAGCCGTCGCCATGACACACAAAAAGATCTGCATATTCGTCAAGGTGTTCCAAGAATGACATACTAAAGGCGCCATGGGGTGCAAGGGCGGTTGCTCGCTGCAATGCTTCGTGCTCAGAAGCATGGATTGCGTAATAATATGACCATTCATCTACATTGAAGTGTTCTGCTAATCTCGGAAATGTACCCGGTCGAAAGCCATGAGTGGAAGTATTTTTACAAGCTGGTATTTCCCAATACAGTTGTTCATAAAGTGACTCATTTTCAGGGCTGTCGAAAACCCATAACGATTTGATAGGTCCACCTTGAACATCAACAACACAGAAACACTCAGCCCATTCGGCAGATAGTGGCGCACAAATTTCTTTCAATGAGTAGTAACCATTAAGAACTAGTCCATTGGTTAATGACATCACAATTGTCCATTGTCTTATTTGTGGCCTTAATCGCTAGGAATTTAGGTAAGTTACTCTTCCGCACAACCAATGTACTTGCCCCAACGATGGAATGTCAATGATAACTAAACAGCCCCCGGATGCAAGCATCCGGGGGCCGGTCTATTTGACGAACATGGCATCATGGTAGATGCCAGTACTCGTCCAGGAGATATGACGTTACAATCGCTCACGAACCACGCTGTAGCCTACCCGAGAGGTATACTTCGGGAAGACCGGACGGGCTTTCGTGGGCAGCAGGAAACTGTGCGAACAGCGCGGGCACTTGGCTTCCTTGCCCGCTTTCGATTCTGAATAGCGTAACTTCTGCTCGCATTGAGGGCAGCGGGTGGCGGGCCGTTCGGCACCGGTCAACTCGCTTTCCCCCGGCATCGTCAGGCCGATTTTGCCGGCCAACTTGCCTGTAGCTTCCCACATCGTACGCCACACCTTCGGACTACTCATACCGATCTCCACAAACACAATGTGCTCATGAGGCGGTGAATCTCCATGGTGATCCACCGTTGAGCGGGCCACGTCTATACCCGATTTGGCCCGTTTGGCCAAGGGCAAGCACTTCATTCCGGAGAGTGTGCGCAGTCTGGATAAGCATTCGTACTCAAAAGATGCATTCTCAGGCAAACTGCTGGCAGTGAAGATAGTGCGTCTGCCTGTACAACCATAGAATGAAGAGACTACGCAATTGCTGGATTAACTTCATGCCAAACATCATTCTTAATGGAAAGCCATACCTAGCCCCCGAAGGGACTGTGCAGGATTTGCTCGTTACTCTCAAGCATGATCCGAAACGTTTGGCCATCGAAATCAACCACGACCTGGTGCCACGCACTCAACATGCAGAGCGTAGTCTTCGGGAAGGCGATCAGGTGGAGATCGTGACCTTGGTGGGTGGTGGCAGCGGTACTACTGAACTCGATGAGCCGCTCAAAGTGGCAGGGTTCACCTTCGCCAGCAGATTGATCACGGGTTCGGGCAAGTACAGCAGCCATGATGTGATGCGTGATTGCCTGGAAGCGAGTGGGTGTAACGCCCTCACGGTCGCAGTCCGCCGGGAACGACTGTTCGATAAGGAAGGCCGCAGCCTGCTCAATTTCATCGACATGGATCGCTACACGATTCTGCCCAACACCGCTGGTTGCTTCAATGCTCCCGATGCGGTACGCCATGCCAGGCTAGGACGCGAGATTCTCGAAGGCTACAACAACCCCGGCTCTCGCTGGGTGAAACTGGAATGCCTGGCTGATACGAAGACTCTCCTGCCCGATCCCATTGCGACCCTCGAAGCTACTATCGAACTGGTCAAGGATGGATTCCAGGTGATGGTCTACACCAGCGACGATCCGATCATCGCCCGACGATTGAAAGAAGCAGGCGCAGCTTGTGTGATGCCTGCCGGTTCACCGATTGGCAGCGGCCAGGGAGTGCTCAACCCCAACAACATTCGCATTCTTCTTGAGTATCTCAAGGATAACGACCCCAGCTACCCCGTGATCGTTGATGCCGGGGTAGGCACCGCCAGCGATGTTGCTGCTGCGATGGAGTTGGGTTGCGATGGGGTGCTGCTCAACTCCGCCATCGCTCATGCGAAAGAGCCGGTGAAGATGGCGTGGGCGATGCGGCATGCCTGCATCGCCGGGCGATTGGCTTACCAATCGGGCCGCATGCCCAAGAAGCGGTATGCGACGGCATCGAGCCCGATGGATGGGCTGATTTAACTCTCTTTCTTTCTCTTAGGTGACATGTATGAAATTCATGCTGACCGCTTCGTTCTGCCTTCTGGCAACTTCGTTCGTATACGCCGACGATTGGCCCCACTGGATGGGCCCACAGCGGGATAACACCTGGCGGGAAGAAGGGTTGCTTGAGAAGTTCCCTGCTGGCGGTCCCAAGATCGTCTGGCGAACTGCCACCGCCGGTGGCTATGCCGGGCCAGCTGTGGTGGGGGAAAAGCTCTATCTCACCGACTATATCACTGACGAAAACTCCAAGATCGAGAACTTCAAGCGGGACAAGTCGTTCACGGGTAAAGAGCGGGTGCGCTGCCTGAATGCCGAGACGGGCAGTGAACTCTGGAAGTATGAATACCCTGTGACTTACACTATCTCCTATCCCTCCGGGACTCGTTGCACACCAGTCGTGCAGGATAGCAAAGTCTATACCCTGGGCGCTGAAGGCAACCTCTTCTGCTTCGATGCAACCAAAGGAACAGTCATCTGGTCGCATGATCTCAAGAAAGAGTACAAGACCAAGGCTGCTCTGTGGGGCTACTCCGCCCATCCGCTGATTGATGGCAACAAGCTCATCACCCTCGTCGGCGGCGAAGGCAGCCATGTTGTAGCTTTCGATAAGGATACGGGCAAGGAACTCTGGAAAACACTGACTTCGACTGAACAGGGCTATTCGCCACCGACCATTATCACCGCCTCCGGGGTCAGGCAACTGATCCTCTATCGCCCCGATAAAGTAACTTCGGTCAACCCGGAGAATGGGCAGGAATACTGGTCAGTGCCCTATCAGGCGACCAGTGGCTCCATCATCATGGCGCCCATCGTTTGGAAAGACCTGCTCTACGTGGCAGGTTATTCCAACAAGAGTCTGCTGCTCAAGCTCCACTCCGACAAACCTGGCGTCACCGAAGTCTGGCGTGACAAGAAAGGATTTGGCATCTCTCCAGTCAATGTCCAGCCCTTTAACGACGATGGCACCCTCTATGGATTCGATCAAAGCGGCATCTTCTATGGCATGGAGATCGCCAGCGGGAAACGGCTCTGGCAAACCACCGATGTCATGAAGCATCGTGCTCAGGGCAGCGAGACCGGTTTCATCGTAAAACAGGGTGATCGCTATTGGATTTTCAACGAACTAGGTGAACTCATCATCTGCAAGCTGTCGCCTGAAGGCTACCAGGAGATCGACCGGGCCAAAGTCATCGACATGACCAATACCGCCTTTGGGCGAGATGTCGTCTGGTGCATGCCAGCCTTCGCCAACAAGAGGATGTATGTGCGGAATGATAAGGAATGCATCTGTGTGGAACTAGCGAAGTAGGTCATCCACTACTCGTCATCGGTCGAAGACCGGGGACAAGAAGCGTTATCTCACCAGCCAACGGGCGATGCCGAAGTAGATGATGATCGTCACCATGTCGGCGCAGGCCAGGGCGATTGGCCCTGCTGCGACCTGGGGTTCGAGTTTCAACAGTCGTAAGGCTGTTGGAATCAACCAGCCTATGCAGACTGAGGTAGAAATGCCTCCCAGAATGCCCCCGAAGACGATGAGCGTCAGTGTCAAGTTGTGTTGCCAGGCTAGCACAATCACACCAACCACCAGGCTGCAACCAAGACTCAGCAGAATCCCAGTGCTCAGTTCGATTCGCAGACCTTGCCAGAGTCGCCGCCAGGAGAGCTTGGGGCGATGCAAGCCCTGTAGTGCGAGTGTCACTGACTGGATGGCCACGCTCTCTGATAGTGCCAATACAATGGGAATGAACAGAGCCAAGGCCACCAGCTTGGCCAGCTCCGCCTCGAAGAAACTGGATAGGAACCCGGCCAGCAAGCCTCCGCCGATGTTGCACAGCAGCCAGGGGAAACGTTTGAGGAAACCCACCATCGGCGACTTCTGAGCGCCGGTCAGGTGAACGCCGATGATCTGGAAGACATCGTGGGTATGCTGTTCCTTTTCCTGATCGTACATTTCGCTGGTGTAGAGATCGACGTCGATCAATCCGACAAACTCCCCTGCCGGGTTCACCACCGGGAAGGCCAGGAAGCGGTGAAGCACGAAGAACTCGCAGGCTTCGAGCACCGTAGTATCGTCGGGCAGTCTGATCACGTCCTTGACCATCAGGTCTTTCAGGCGAGTTTGCGGGTCAGCTAAGAGAAGACGACGGGTGGGCACCACACCCACCAGACGATCACGATCATCAGTCACGTAGAAGTAGATCACGCGCCCCGTCGGCTGCGTTTTTCGCAGTTGTGCCAGTGCCTCGTTCACCGTAGCCTCAGGCCGCAGTCCCTGGGGTGCCGGCCGCATGTAGCGGCTGATCGGCTCAGAAAGGAATTGTTTGGCTTCTTGGGACACCCTGAACTCCGGAAGTTGTTCTGATCGTAGGATTTATTGGACTCTAGCATGGAAGATGGCGACTATTACGATATTCCACCATACTTGGTGGAGTGTAAAGAAGTGACGGCTATTGAGGAAGATGAGTTCGCTACGATTACGGGCGGAGAGAATTTGCACTCCTGCATGGAACTCTTGATTCCCGCAAGGTATACTTCAGACATCTATCTTGTTCCTGCTTCGATCTTTTTCCTGCTTCGGAGGTCATTCATGAACGTGGAGCCACATGGGGAGTTGGTTCCGATAGGTGGCGGGGATACGATTCCTCTCACGCGGCCACAGCTTTCAATGGGAAGACGACGGGCCTGCGATATCTACCTCGACTATCCCAACATCTCCAGCATTCATTGCGAATTGAATTTCAAGGACGGCTATTGGTACATCAGCGACAGGAACAGTACCAATGGCACCAAGGTCAACAATATGCGGGTTGCCACCCGAAAGCTGCTTATCCCCGGCGACGAGATCGGCATCGCCAAAAGGCGGTTCACCATCAAATACACCATGCCATCCGATAAGCGATTGGAAGACATGATGGATGACGACATTCTGAGTCAACCGCTGCTTGAACGGGCCGGTTTGCAGAAGGGCGGCAAGGATAGCTTTTAAGGTGTCGTCCACCAGTATTAAGAATCAGGAACGGAGCCATCGCTGGCTCCGTTTTCATTTTAATCTCAAACAGAAACGCCTCCGATGCCGGCACAGGCACCGAAGGCGTGGGTTGAACGGAGCGGCTGGCTACTCTTTGTTTTCAGCTTCGATCTCTTCGAGGAGTTGCCGTGCTTTATTGCGAGCATTGGAGGGCGTGATTTCCTCAGGCTGCACCGGTGTCACCTTTTGAGTGATCTTCAGGGGCGGTGCCTGGATGGGCTGTTTTTCGGGAGCGGTCTCCAGCAACAGCTTGCAACCGGACAGGCCGCCTAACAGCAGGACACCAGTGATGAGCGAGGTGGAGATTCTTTTCATGGGTTACTCCTTCTTCTCGCCACGGATGCTGCGCACACCTGACGAGGATTCAGCCTGAGCTGATTCGCTCGTCGAGTCCGACTTCTTTTGCAGAAGTCGGGTTTCGACATCCTTTTCGTTCATTGGCTGGAAACGAGCCAAGCTGGCAGTGGACATTTTCTGTTCGTACACAGCCCAGGCGCGTGATTCGAGCAAATCCGCCTGCTTGGCCAGTTCCGGATCGTTGGTTTCTTCAGCGATATCCCGCAGACGCTGACAGACCGCTTCCCGGCGAAGAGCTTTGTTCAGCTCGGCCTGCCGAGAGGTGGCTTCCGCCTGTTTGGATTTGGGCGTGTCCTTAGCGACATTCAGGCTCTTGTCTTTCGAATTCGCAGCCTTCGCTTCATCCGCCAAACGCTGTTTCTCTTCGATGCGACCAGGAATCAAGTGTTCCCACCAGACGTTCTGACTGGTCACCTGCTTGGCTTTGCGGGCCTTTTCCAGATCCTGCACACTGCTGTAGGTATCCGGCTCATCGGCCCGTACGGCCATGAGGCTAACAGCCAGCACCATGAAGGCGCCGGCACAACGCATGAATGTCATGATCTCCCCCTGCCAGCCGAGCGATTCGGCTAGTCCCCCCTGGGTACAAGATCGGTTCCCCCGATTCAACGTAAGGCCTATGCCCAGGATTAGTTTTTCTGTCAAGGGCAACCATCCTCACTTCCTGGATAGGTCCGTTCTCATTTGTGAATATGAAGAGAAAGCGAAGAATGCTTGCCTTTGGGTGACCCTTTGATGAGACTAACACATTAGTGCAACTGGAAGGAACTCTTGATGATGCGACATGGATTAACACTGCTGGTGGTGTTGTTGCATATGCCCCTCTGTTTCGCCCAATTGCGCACTACGCCCAGTAAGCCCGATGCCAGTAACGAGTTCTTCGGGAAGGGGATGATTCCCAAGCTCAAGATCGAGATCAGCAAGGAAGAACAGGAGAAACTGAAACAGAAAGACCGTGACTATGTCCGCTGCACTATCATTGAAGACGAGAAGACCCGATACGAAAACGTCGGCATTCATCTCAAAGGCGCAGCTGGCAGCTTTCGGCCCATCGAAGATCGCCCTGCCCTGACACTGAGCTTTGACAAGTTCAAGAAGAACCAGCATTTCCACGATCTGGACAAGCTGCACCTCAACAACTCGGTACAAGACGGGTCATTTATGACCGAGCTGCTCTGCGGCGAACTCTTCCTGGCCAATCATGTGCCCACGCCACGAACGACCCATGCCAGGGTCTGGCTCAACGGTCGTGACCTGGGTTTCTACGTTCTCAAGGAAGGTTTCAACAAGGCCTTCCTGCGACGCTACTTTGAGACTACTTCCGGAAACCTCTACGATGGCGGCTTTCTGCAGGAGATCGATGGGGATCTGAAACGCATCACCGGCGATGGCCCCAATGATCGTAGTGATTTGAAAGCCATCGCGGCAGCGTGTCGGGAACCTGATCCAGAGAAACGCTGGAAGCGGGTGGAGGAACTCGTCGACATCAACACCTTCATTACTTTCATGGCCCTCGAACACATGACTTGTCACTGGGATGGTTACTGCCAGCAGAGGAACAATTACAAGGTTTACATCGATAGCAAAAGCAGGAAGGCCTACTTCTTCCCACATGGCATGGATCAGATGTTCGGCGACCCGAACTACCCGATCCTCCATGTTCCAGGGGCGCTGGTTGCCGGCACAATCATGACTAATCCGACCTGGCGAGCGAAGTACCGGGAAAAGATGGATCAATTGATGCCATTCTTCACGCCCACCACGAAACTCTTCGCCCGTATCGACGAGATCAACAAACGGATACAACCAGTCATCGCAGGCATCAACAAGCAGACGGAGAATGAATACCTGGCCAACATGAACAACCTCAAGGAACGAATCAGTGCCCGTGAAAAGGTGTTGGTGGCGCAGAATGCCATCCCTGATCCCAAACCGTTTTTGTTTGATGCCAATGGCATCGCTGTCGTGACGGCATGGGAGGAGCGCAAGGAGACGGACGATGCTGTGCATGAGAGGGTGACGCTACCCAACGAGCCCAAATGCTTGTCGATCAAAGCCGGCCCCAGTGGGCAGTGCATCGCCTCCTGGCGAAGTCGGGTCATTCTGCCTGCAGGCACCTATCGCTTCGCTGTGAAAGCAAAAGCGGAGAAGATCGAAGCCAAGACAGATCAACAGGGCAGCGGCGCGGGCATTCGTATCTCAGGTAGCCAACGGTCAAACAAGCTCGAAGGCACCAGCGACTGGAAACTGCTGATCTATCAGTTCACGATAGAGCAGCCACAACAAGAGGTAGAGTTGGTTGCGGAACTGCGAGCCGCTTCAGGGCAGGTTCTCTTCCAGACTGACAGTATGCGGTTGGTGAAAGTGAAAAAGTAAGCAGCTTAGTAGACTCTCCCTGCGCTCTTCTCCCCATTAAACGGCTTCAGTGCCGCCGCTGCCCCATCGAGCATAAATCTCAGTTCGCTGTTGATGGCCACGAACTGCCAGCCTTCTTTGGTGCGCCTGAGGGCGTCTTCGGGGGTGAAGGTGTGAATGCCCACCGGTACTTTGATCTTCCTGCCTGCCTGCAGGATGCGCTGGATCGTTTTCTCCTGCTGCTCGGCTGAGGGTGGCTTGCCCTCTTTTGAATACTGGCTGCGAGCTAGATCGTTGGGACCAACAAAGACTGCATCTATGCCAGGCATTGAAAAGATCTCTTCAAAGTGATCCACTGCATCAATGTGTTCACACTGTAGAATCACGAGCAACTCATCATTGGCTTTGTCGTAATATTCCTGCCCGCTGGCTGCGAAGTTCAAAGCATGAGCGCCTCCGCCCACACTCCGGTTGCCCACCGGTGGATACTTGGCTGCCTTGACGGCCAGTTCAGCCTCCGCCCGAGACATAATCATCGGCACCACGATGCCATAGGCCCCTCCATCCAGCGAACGCTTGATATGATCATGGCTGCCACACGGCACACGCACCAAAGGCACCCCACCGGCATCGGAGATGGTGCCGAACAGGTTCGATGCCAGTTCCCAGTCCATCGCCCCGTGTTCGAGATCGACTGTAAGCCAATCGAACCCCGCCCGAGCCAGATAGCGGGTGGCTAGCTGGTTCCCCAGTGAGATCCAGGTGCCGACAGAGGGTTTGCCTTCTCGGAGCAGACGTTTCACAGGATTTGATCGCATTGGCTGTTCCTCTGTTGTCAGCATCTTATCATGATCCTGTCGGCAATTCATCTTCGGAGTTGTTACCATGCTACTGCGACGTTGGTTATTATTGTTCATCGTTGGCTGCTTGATTACTTCCAGAACGGATGCACTTACTCAAGAAGCCAAACGCCCCATCACCCCGGAAGACCTCTGGAAAGTCAAACGGATCGGCGCCCCGTCAACTTCCCCTGATGGCGCCTGGGCTGTGGTCGATGTCGGCACCGTCGATGTTGCCAAGAACGATACCACCTCCGAACTCTGGCTGCTCAGCACCGACGGCAAGACGCAAAAGCAACTCACCCGCAGCGGGGGCAGGAACTCCGGCCCCAAGTGGTCGCCTGATGGACAATCGATCGCTTTCCTCAGCCAGCGAGCCGGCGATGAGGTAACGCAGATCTATGTCATCTCCCCTGAAGGTGGCGAAGCCCGGCGGGTGAGCAAGATGCCTATGGCTCCCTTTGGCCTGAAATGGGGGACGGACAGCAAGACCATCTACTGTACAGCCTGGACTTGGCTTGAGACTCCCACCGACGAAGCCTACCAGAAAAAGAGTCGGGAACTGAAGGACAACAAAGTCCAAGCCTACATCATCGAAGAAGGCACCTTCCGCTACTGGGATCGCTGGATTGCTGATGGCAAACGTCCCGTTGTCTGGTCGGTCGATGTCACTAGTGGTCAACAGCGCAACCTGCTCGCTCACTGCAAAAAGCATTTGCCCCCCTACGAAGCCAGCGAGAAGGATTACGATATATCCCCCGATGGCAAGGAACTCGCCTTCGTTTCCGAAAATGTCAAAGTCCTTGGCCTCGATACTAATCACGACATCTACACGCTTGACCTCACCAACAAGGAAGCTGAAGCCAAGAACATCACCAGCGATAATGCCGCCAACGATACCAACCCGGTCTACAGCCCCGATGGCAAGAACCTGGCCTTCCTGCGGCAGACGGTGAAGTTCTTCTACGCCGACCGCTTCCGCCTGATGTTGCGCAACACCGCCAGCGGCACGAACAAGGAACTTACCGCCTCGCTGGATCGCTCCTGTGGCAACCCCGTCTGGCTGCCTGATAACAAACGCATCGCTGTCGAAATCGAAGATTCCGGCATTACCAACATCGGCTTTGTGACAGTTGATGGAAAGATCATGCGACCGAAGGAACCGGTGAGCGAGCATGCGATTAGCTTTGCCAAGACCAGCCGTGTCGGCGTCTACCAAGTCTCCTCCTTTGATCAACCAACTACCATCATGGCTCACCGACCAGGTAGCCAGCCCCTCAAGCTTGATCACTTCAACGATACCCTCGTCGCTGAGTGGAAGCTCGGCAGAGTCGAGAACCTCACCTTCAAGGGCGCTGACGACAAGAACGTCCAGATGTTCGTCATCTATCCGCCCAACTTCGATGCGAACAAGAAATGGCCGCTCGTGCAGATGGTGCATGGTGGGCCGCACAATGCTTTCCAGAACGACTTCAGCTACCGCTGGAACCCGCAAGTGTGGGCGGCCCAAGGTTGGGTTGTGGCCATCGTCAACTTCCATGGCTCCAGCGGCTTTGGCCAGGACTTCACCGACAGCATCACCGGCGACATGGGCACCAAGCCGATGATTGACATCATGAAGGCGACCGAGTTCCTCTGTGCCAAGCCCTGGATCGACAAGAACCGTGTCGCCGCCGCGGGTGCCAGCTATGGCGGCTACATGATGGCCTGGCTGAACGGTCATACTGATATATTCAAGACCATGGTCTGCCATGCCGGCGTCTACAACTGGCACAGCATGATGGCTTCCGATGTGGTGCGTGGTCGGGAACGCTCCCTCGGCGCTCCGCCGTGGGGCGATCTGAACAAGATCGATCAACAAAGCCCACAGCGGTTCGCCGCTAACTTTAAGACGCCTACGCTGGTGGTGCATGGCGAGAAAGACTTCCGTGTGCCCATCACGCAGGGTATTGAGTACTACAACACACTGCGGCAGAAAGGCGTGCCGACACGGTTCCTCTACTTCCCCGATGAGAACCACTGGGTTCTGAAACCCCAGAACTCGCTGCTGTGGCACAAGGAAGTCTTTGCCTGGCTGAGTAAGACCATCGGCAACGGGCCAGGTTAGACATCGCGCTTTATGGTTGCCATCACGCTCCGCGTGATGGTTTGCCCTGCAAGTGTTAAGCACAATTTATTTCGACTTAATCACAGCTCCATCACACGGAGCGTGATGACTACCATCCAGAAGCCTCCATGACTTCATCGCCGCTCGATTATTACCGTCAACACCTCACTGCGGCCGAGCAGAACCTTCAACTTCATGATCGCCGGGTTCAAACCCTTTCCAACGCCCGGCTAATCAGTTTTGGCCTCGGTCTGCTCTTCAGTTTGCTCGCCGCCGCCTGGTCGGGGTATGCCGCTGTCATCGTTGCAGTAATCTCGCTTATTGTTTTCTCCGTACTCGTTTCCCGCTACCGACAGGCTTATTCGCAAGCTGAGACCAATCGGGCTTTGGTGCATTACTACCAGCGTGGCATCGCTCGTATTGAAGATCGGTGGGCGATTATTAACCCCTCACCCCCAACCCCTCTCCCCGGGGGAGAGAGGGGAGACAGTAACCACCCCTACGCTGCCGATCTTGATCTCTTCGGGGAAGGTTCTCTCTTTGAACTTCTCCATCTGGGCTTTACCCCGATGGGCAACCATTGGCTGGCCCAGTGGCTGCTCCATCCGAGTGGTCGTGAAACGGCCCTGGCTCGACAAGCTGCCGTCAAGGAACTGGCCCCCCTGACGAAGCAGCGTGAAGACGCAGCCATCCGGGCGGTAGGCTTGCAACAATTCAAGGATGAATATTTGCGTGAATGGGTCAATCAGCCGCCACCCGTCTGGTTGCCTTGGGAACGGATCGCCACCGATATCATCGTGGTGCTCAATGCCGCGTGTCTGGCTGCCTGGGTAGGTGGCTATGTTCCGGGCTATCTGGCCCTAGCCAGCGTCGTCATCATGATGCTCTGGTCGAGCCGTTTGCAGCCCCGCACTGCTGCTACTCTTCGTGGCTTGGATCGCCAGGCTGATCGACTGCAAACGCTCGCAGGGCTATTACATTACTTTGAACAGCAGCAGTATCAGGCTCCATTACTCTTGAAGTTACAATCTGAACTGAAGAGTGGTACGCAAGCATCGACCGCCATCGCAGACTTGGCTGATCTCGCCCAGAAACTCGAATGGCCCCGCAATGCTTTCTTCATTCCGATCGCTTTACTTTTACTCTGGTGGACGAGATTGGCTTTCAAGGTCGCTGATTGGCGGCAACTGGCCGGTGCTCATGTCAATGCCTGGCTCGATGCTTTGGGGCAACTTGAAACGCTGCATAGTTTGGCTGCTCTATCTTTTGAACATCCCGACTACACTTTCCCAGAGATTATCGAATCGGGCCGTTCGTTTGAAGCGGTGCAACTGGGCCACCCGCTTATCCCCTCAGACAAGTGCCGTTGCAACGATGTTTCGTTCGGCACCGATCCGCAGATGCTTCTGATCAGTGGCTCGAACATGTCGGGCAAGAGCACGCTGTTGCGAACGGTCGGCATCAGCGTTGTAATCGCTCTGGCGGGCGGGCCAGTGAAGGCGAAATCACTGCGGCTCTCGGTTCTCTATCCCGGAGCAACACTGCGAGTGCAAGATTCGTTGCAATCGGGCATCAGCCGGTTCTATGCGGAGATTCTGCGTCTGCGGCAACTGCTCGATCTGGCTCAGGAGAAGCCTCTACTCTTCCTCGTCGATGAAATCCTGGCCGGCACCAACTCGGCGGAACGCCGTCAGGGGGCGGCAGGTATCCTGCAAGCCCTGCTCGACCGTGGAGCCATCGGCCTGGCTACCACCCATGACCTCGCCCTCACCGAGATCGCCGCCGGTTGGTCACCCCGTGCCCGCAACATGCACTTCGCCGATACGTGGAAGGATGAGCAGATCAGTTTTGACTATCAACTACAACCCGGCGTCGTCAGCCATGGCAATGCCCTGGCGTTGATGCGGGCAGTAGGCTTGAAGGTGTGATTTGAAGAGCCGGGCCCCGTCAGGGCCCGGAGAGAACTTGCTCTCAACAACCATTCCAACCGGAAGGTCGATCTACGAACCCCTCACCCCCGACCCCTCTCCCCGGGAGGGAGAGGGGAGAAATACTTATATCTTCACCATCAACGTCGGCTGTAACACTTCGCCGATCTTCCAACTGCCCTGCTCTCTTCGCACCTCACGGTAGAGCGTATCCCGTTCGATGGGGATGGAGCCGGTCTCTTCGATGAGGGCTCGCAGTTCGGCGACTGTCATTTCTTGGGGCATCGTGGAACCTGCATCGTGGTAGATCTTCTCGTGAACGACGGTGCCATCGATGTCGTCTGCTCCATAGGTCAGCGCCATCTGGGCAGTCTTAATGCTGAGCATTACCCAGTAAGCCTTGATATGGCTGAAGTTATCGAGCATGAGCCTGCTGATAGCCATGGTCTTGAGGTCCATCAGCACACTGGGCTTGGTCAAGTTTCTCAGGGCTGCAAGCTTGGTGTTATCGGGATGGAAGGCGAGCGGGATGAAGGTCTGAAAGCCGCCGGTCTCGTCTTGAAGTGAGCGGAGCTTGGTGAGGTGATCGATGCGGTGCTCAGCCTTCTCGATGTGACCATAGAGCATGGTGGCATTGGAACGCAGCCCCATTTGATGAGCCAGGCGATGGAGGTTGATCCATTCTTCAGCGTCAGCCTTGTGTTCGCAGATCTGGTTGCGAATCTCAGGGTGGAAGATCTCAGCGCCGCCGCCGGGCAGTGAACCGAGACCATTGGCCTTGAACTCAGCAAGGATGTCAGCCATCGGCCGCTTTGTCATGCGGACGAACCAGTCCCATTCGACAGCGGTGTAGGCTTTCAGGTGCAGCCGGGGGTAGGCCTTGTGAATGATGCGGACGACATTGAGGTACCACTCGTAGGGCATCTTGTGATGCAGGCCGCCGACGATGTGCATCTCGGTGGCTCCCCGGGCATCAGCCTCGGCGGCACGGTGCAGGATTTCCTCATCGGTCATGAGGTAGCCACGGGGGTCTTTGAGATCAGACCGGAAGGCACAGAAGACGCAGCGGTAGACGCAAACGTTGGTGGGGTTCAGGTGAACGTTGACGTTGTAGTAGGCGTTCTTGCCGTGCTTGCGTTGCTTGACGAGGTTGGCGAGTTCGCCGAGGGTCATCAGGTCAGCGGAGGCTTCCATGACGAGGCCATCGTCGAAGGAAAGGCGTTCGCCAGCCAGGACTTTTTCACGGATGGGTTTCAGATTGGGGTCGGTCATGGGATAGCCTATTAGGTATTGCACGCGGCCCCTCGCTTGCGCGTCGGGCTGTCATGGCCATGGTCTATTTTCAATATTTTCTGAAAGTTGGCAACTATGGATTCGAGCATTGGCAACAAAAAAGCCTGTGGCGTGGGCCACAGGCTTTGGGAGGAATTAGCGTTTGTTATTGATCGAGATCGGTGGATTTGATGGTGCTTGCATCGCTGCGGCAGCATAGCTTCTTGAATATGTCAAATGTCTTTGCAGCCGCTGAAAGTGAGTCAGGTGTGCCATCCGGCCTCTTAAGGCTAACCACTGTTGAAGGAACTCCAGCTCCAACATTGAAGCTCACCTGCCTGACCGAGCCATCAAAAAACAGCGCATTGACTGCTGAAAGGTGTGCTGAGCCGAAGATATCTGAATTGACCGAGTTACCAGGCTTGTCTCGAACTGGAGGCCGAGCGCCATGCCGGGTGGTATCAAACTTGTCAAACCCTGCTACGAAACCCCATCGATCACCATCTTGTTGAGCAGCACCATCCGGCTTGTTGGTCATCAGATCGGAATCGATGGCTTTTTCAGAAACAAGAATCGTGTAAGCAACACCGTCAGCAATGTCAGTCATCTTCACTGCATATCCTGGTAAGTACGGTGTTCCAGCATTGCCAGTGTAGAATTGTGATGGGTTCACTGCGCCATAGTAATCCAGCACTTGGTTGGAAGCAGCCCAGAGCCCTGGGTTTGTTGACAGAGTGACCACGTTAAAAGTGTTGATATTACCGACATCAGGCCCTAGATTCACGGCATAGTCGTTCGCTCCATATCGAAGGCCTCCGCCCGCATCTAACGTTTGCGGTGATCTGCGACTCGGACAAAAATGAGTAGTGATAGTCGCGCCGCGAACCTCGATCGGGTCAGTCGATTTCCACAGATTGTCATTTTCGATGTTAGGCAATATCTGGT
>DAOMFV010000013.1:0-63820 GCA_035430005.1 Gemmatales bacterium | reverse complement strand
GGCGTTTATGGATTGTATGTCGCGCTCAACGTTCTGAATAAGAATTCCGTTAATGGCCTGTTCGTACAGTTTAGTCTTGATCTGGCACGCGGTATTGATCAGAACCTGCCGAGCGTTGGCGGAGTGATGGATGATACCGATATTGTCACAGTGATTGATGGTCAGGCGCTGATTGTCCGCCCTGATCAATACTTCGCGATGATGAGCCAGCGCACCGTTACACCCGACCCGACCAGTGGCGGCTACCTGCAGAAATTCAATAATGCCAATACCTTCCTCAGCAGCCTGGTATTACGGCTGCCCGGCAATCTTCCCACCAACACAACACTGCCAATGAATCTGCCTCTGCAACGAGGCCCTCAGGCGGTGAATCCCGGATTGGTCGATAGCGGCCTGTTCTATTACCAGACCAACTTCGATACCACTGCCCGCAATGCCGTCAACAGCGACGGCACTTTGCAGCGCGGTGAAGAATGGCGCGACTGGGGCGTCAATTTTGCTTACGCGGGATCTACGAGTAACATTAACGATCCGTTGCGTCCCTTTGCCACTGTTGCTGATCCGAGCAATCCGGGCGGCTTCATGCTGAAGACCGATACCCTGGACGGGAATGGCTCGTATGATATGGTTTTCCCCGACGCCGTCTCGGCGGTAGGCTTCTGGATTGTCAACAACCAGAGCACCAGCCCGACGCAACGTATTCAACTCCTTGGCGTCAATGGGCAGATCATCGAATCGGCGCCTATGCCGACTACCACCGCCAACGGCCGCTCGTTCTTTGGACGAGTCAGCAAGACTCCTATCTACAAAGTTCGCATCATCGATGATGCCGGGGACGCTGTCGCACCACAGTCCAGCTTCACCACGGGAAGTATTAACGTCAGCATCCCAGGGAACGGCACCAACGCTGAGGCCACCATCAATGTTCCCACAGCGTTCAATCTCAGTGATGTGCGAGTCAACTTAAGCATCACTCACGCGAAAGCCAGCGACTTGATCTTGGAACTGGTTGCACCAGATGGCACCGTGGTTCAGTTGGCCAATCGCACCGGTGGCACAGTAGCCGGGGCTAACTATACCAACACCAATTTCAGCAATAGTTTCACCACTCCCATCACCGCAGGGCTTGCTCCGTTCAGCGGCAACTTCTATCCCGTCTCCTTTGATCCATTCGCAGTAGGCGCCACGGGTCTGGCCACCTTGAATGGCAAGCTGGCCCAGGGCAACTGGAAGCTGCGTGTTCGAAACGCAGCTGCCGATGGTGTGGTAGGTGGAATAAATAACGTCACGCTGACTTTCAAGGCACCCGGGCTTACCCTGAATAATCCCGGCATCACCGGACTGACTTGGGTTAGTGCTGGAGCCAGTCTGACTGTCAAAGCAAACAGTGTGGATACGGTCATCACAGCAGGTTCTATTGCCAGTGGTTTCAATGGCGTGACACAAAACGCCGCCGGGGTCATCACCAATGGTTTCCTGCCTCAAATGATGACTCTGGAAAACGGTACTGGTGCCACAGGGCAGTTCACGTTTGGCCAGAGCACCAATACGTCGTTCACGATGAATACGCCTACCCCACTGCTTACTACAGGTGGCGACAATATTGTGCCCTTGCAGATCAACAGTGATTTTGTCGCAAGTGATCTGACAGTAACCCTGAACCTCGCTTATTCTGAGGATGCCAGTAACCTTCGAGTGCGCTTGCGGGCTCCAGACGGCTCAGAAATCGAACTGGTGGGTGCCGGTCAAACCATGGGAAAAGGTGGTTTCTTGAGAACCACTTTTGATGATAAGGCCGAACAAGGGCTGACCTCCATTAATGTCAACACGTTCGCGCAGTTCACGGCCCCCTATGATTCCACGGTGGATGGAACTTTCCAATCCTGGAGTTTCACAAATACAGAAAATACCGCACCAACCACCAACACGCCATTCGGTCTTGGCTTTTATCGTGGCAAGGACATTAAGGGCACTTGGGCCATTGTGGTGAACAAGTCTGATATTACGTCTGCGACGCTTAACAGTTTCACGTTGAGATTCCGAGCTCCTGTTTCGGGATGGGGCAGCACTCTCCGTATCATGGGCCAGGGTAGTTACCCGGTCGTTCTGACCGGTGTCAAAGACGATTCTGTGGGGGCCGGCCCAATAGGTAATAAGCAACCTGATACGAATAACGACGGGCCAAGCGTTTCGTCAGCAGGACAATGGCAAGGCGTTCAGCTTCTGGCAGGAATTAACTCTTCTATCAGTGACGTCGTTACTCAAAACCCCAACGGTACACTCAATCGCCGGTACGCTGATCTTAATCCATATACTCGAGGCGATGAAGGTTTGACGTATCCGGGTCTCAATAATCCTAACGGACTGTTGCTCTCGACCCAAGATGCCCTTTACAACTCGCTGGCCGGTACCAGTGGCGGTACCACAGTGACCACACGAGCATCCTTTGATTCGGTAGGGGCTGCGAATCTACAGGATGGAACTCTTGTCGAGTTCGCCGATATTCGTTTTGCCACCATCGGTATTGACGTTCGCGGCTATCCCAAGACCAAGTTGACGATTGATGGCAATGAATTCGAACAATCGGCGACCCCCAATGGCTCGCTGAGAACCAGTGAACTCACCAACCCGACTCCCCAACTGCGAGTTAATCAATTCAATCAGGAAGTCTTCGCCACCACGGATGGCACTTATACCGTTGCCGGCCGGCTCGGCGGCACTGGCGATGGCATATTTACCGACGATGTAGATTGGTATGAATTGCCGCATACTACACCGTTCGGCGATCCCGTTCAAATGTACATAGACATTGAACGAGGCCGAAATACTGCGGGGAATGATCAACCAATTAACCGCAAGATCAGTATTGCTGTCTTCAATAACGACATGCAGTTGCTCTGGTGGAGTGGCCAGGCTGGTGGCGGCTATTTCGACAATACGCGTATCTCCGGCAACACTCTTGGCCCCATCACTCTGTTAAACGGAGATATCCCGTATATCCCTGCAACCGGATTTGCCCAGGATGCTACGTTCATCGCGGTGATGCCGTTTGATCGCATTCCACGTTCCTTTGTTCCTGCTGCTGCTTCGCCGCCCGGTTTACAGCCAGCCAATACCACCTATATCTTTAGCCCATTCCAGGCTGATAAGGTAAGCCCTCCTACTTTCCCACCCCCCCCCCGGCCCCCTTTCCCCACACCAGGTTCCAGTGCAGACGGTGGGGCGCTATTTTTGGTCGATCAGAATGGAGCGATCCAAACCGTCACCAACGATTCAATTTACGACACAGGAGCACTTGACGGAACCAGTGTTGGTGGATACGAAATGCAGCTGCGTTTTGACGGATTTGAGCGTCAGGACAATCCGACCAAGCCGGCTGAAGGTCAGATTCTCATCCGTAGCAACACCGTTCAGAACGCCGCTGGTGATGGCATCTCGTTACGCGATCTGCGCATGATAGCTACCAATACCAGCATGGGCTTAACCATGCCCTTGCAGGCGGCACGCTACCCCGCGTCGCAGCCAACGACTCAAGGAAATTCTTCCGCAACCAACCTGGCCGTTAACAGCAGCGGGAATCCTCTGCGAAATGAAGACATCAACAACGTGAACCCGGCGTTCAGCGCACCGGCTAACTTTGTTCCAGGCATTGATGTCCAGAATAACCTGATCGTCAAGAACGGTGGCGATGGCATTTCACTTCGTGAAGACCGAAATACGAATGCCATTTCACCAGGCAATGCCCTGACCCCAACGGCATTTTCGGTCATCTCCAATAACACCATTGATCGCAACGGCGGCTCGGGCATTAATCTCATTACCCGCGGCGGCCCGTCGGTTCAGAACAATATCGTGTCCAATAACGGTAGCGGTATCACGATTACTGATGGATATGACATCAGCAGTCTGACGCCGGCAGTGGTGCCCTCGGTCTCTTACAACATCTTCTACAACAACGCCAACAGCGGGACGTTCACTGGCTCTCAAAATCTCATTGGCAGCGGCACGACCAATGATCCACTTTATGTTGATCCACTGGGCCTGGATTACCGAGTCAGGTTAGCTTCACCGGCTATTGATTCCGCCATCAGCGATCTCCAGGACCGTCTCCGATCCATGCGAGTGCCGCAGGTTCCTACTCGCGCACCCAACATCGATCTCCGCGGTCGAAGCCGGGTGGATAATCCCTCACGGCCTAATGTCGGCTCTGGTGCCTTCCCGTTCTATGATCGTGGCGCCCTCGAAGCTAACGAGCAGTCTCTGCGAGTGATTGGTTTGTCGGTGCTGAGCGACAACAACATCCTTGGATCGCCCATCACCAGCATCTCGGTTGTATTCGCGGGTCGGGTTGACATTTCAACCTTCAAAGCGACATCGGTGTCACTCCATATTGGTTCCACGAGTGGAACTGTTATCCCGCTCAATTTCAACCTGATGACTGCTTCGTACGACAAGTTCTCCGATACGCATTCGTTCTCGATTCCCTTGACAAATGGCTTATTGAGCGACGGCACCTATTACCTGGTGATCGGTGGGACGAGTGTTGCCAACGCCGTGCTGGAT
This sequence comes from Gemmatales bacterium, assembly GCA_035430005.1. Classification (GTDB taxonomy): domain Bacteria; phylum Planctomycetota; class Planctomycetia; order Gemmatales; family HRBIN36; genus JAEUIE01. The sequence goes on along the minus strand of DAOMFV010000013.1, from coordinate 59,257 downwards.
GTAGCGGGGCAATTGCTCGATGGCGAGTTCCCTGCTCCCTACAATCTGCCTTCCGGTGATGGTGCCTCGGGTGGCGATTTCATCTACCCATTCTCCATTCGGACTGCCTCTATTTCCGGCAATGTCTGGAGAAATGACAACGGCAACGGAAGTATTGATGCAGGTGAACCTGGCATCGGCAGTGTAGGCCTGGTTCTACATGGAACCGGCCCTGATGGATTGCTGTTTACCGCTGATGATACGATTGTGGCTAACACCACCTCAAGTGCCACAGGGGCCTATAGCTTCCTGAACCTTGCCAGCGGCAGTTACTACGTAACTGTTAACAATGCGACGCTGCCCAACAGTAGCTACATACTCAATACGCCACCCGCACAAAAGGTAGTCAACCTTCCAATAGGTGGAATTCGTTCCAACTTGAACTTTGGCTTCTGGATCGACACCGGTAATGGTGTGGTTTCAGGCAAGCTCTTCGACGATGTCAATGGGAACGGATCAGTTGATGCAGGCGAAGGCGCTGTGAAGAATGGCGTAACACCCGTTCATTTCCTGGTGACCTTGACTAGTGGCGGTGCTGACTTTGACTTGTCTACAACAGCTGACAATATTACCTACACCACCACTTCTGATGACAATGGCAACTACACTTTCCAGGGCACGGTTGCTGATCCGATATACGGCAACAACTATCGCATCGATGTTGATGAATCGGTGTTGCCTGCCGGTTACCTGCGAACCTCGCCACTGGTCATTCCCGTCTCATTCTCCATCACCCCTGGCGGAACCCGCTCTCAGAACTACGGCTACCAACTCAAGCAGGCCACCATCAATGGGCTGGTGTTCAGCGATGATGATGGCAGTGGTACCCTGAATGGAGTTGAAGGCGGAATAAACGGCGTGACGGTTCGTCTACTGGGAGCCGGCCTTGATGGAGTATTCAACACTCCTGACGATCTCCCGACCCTTACGACCACGACCTCAGGAAACGGAAATTACAGCTTTAATCCGCTGACCGCCGGCAAATACCAGGTGGTTGTGGATAGTTCTTCTGTTGTCCTCGCCAATTACTACCTCACCACCGGGAATACGACGCAGACCATTACTTTGGCCAATGGCAGCGCGATTCAGACAGCGGCCAATGTCGGGTATCGCCTTGATCCCATGACAGGCCAGATTCTTGGTCGGGTCTTTAACGATCTCAATGCCAATGGTCAATACGATGGCGGTGAACCAGGCTTCAATAACGTTAACGTGCAACTGCGTTGGGCAGGGCGCGACGGCATTTTGAACAATTCTGATGATCAGGTGTTCAATGCCACCACGATTGCCGATGGCTCCTGGACCAAGACCGGGCTACCAGTAGGCGACTATTACATCCAGCCCACTTCGGGCGTTCCCGCCGGGTTTGGTCTCACCACACCCGCATCTCTGCCTCTCAAGATCACCCTGGGATTCGCAGGCGTCAACACCAGCGGCTTCTTCGGCTACCAGGCCGCCAACTCTTCGATCAGTGGATTTGTGTTCAATGATCTGGACGGCAACGGCACGGTGCAGGGCGGCGAAACGGGTCGCTTCTCCGGCGTTCGGGTCTACCTGGATCTGAATAGCAACGGTTCATTTGATCCTAGTGAACCGAATGCCTTCAGTGCGGCAAACACCGGTGCCTTCACGATCTCCAACCTGCCTGCTGGCACCTATCAACTCAAGATCGACACTGCCACGCTGCCACCTTCCGTCCCTGCCGGGTTCGTAGCTTCCACCGGCACGATTACCGTTCCGCTGGCAGCCAGCTCTAATGTTTCGGGTCAGAACTTGGGCTTGCAGCAGCGCAACGGTCAAGTCATCGGCCGGGCGTTCCTCGATACCAATAGCAACGGACTCTTTGACGGCGGCGAAGTGGGCTCTCCCAATCGAACCATAACGCTCAAGTTCACTGGCAGCACGATACCTGCCAACTTCGCGACCACCCAGACCTTTACGTCACTCTCCGACGGCACGTTCTCCTTCACGGGCCTACCGGCAGGAACGTACACGGTTGAGACCGATCTGCCAACCGGCGGAACGATCCCCAATCCCCCAAATAATCCTCAAGCCATCAACTTGAGCGCCGGGGCGAGCAGTTCCAATCTGTTCCCCATCCAGTTCCCCGGTTCGCAAACGGCTGGTGTCTGGTACATGACCTTTGCCGGTGCAAACACCACTCTGACCAATAGCGACGGGTCGACCACTGTGGTGAAAGATACCGACATCGTCCGACTGACATCACCAGCCGCTGGTCAGTGGCGCTATGATGTGTTCTTCCAAGGATCCAATTTCGGCCTGACCAGTGGAAATGAGTCGATTGATGCCTTCACCTTTACCAAGGCTGGTGACATCATCATCTCCACCAAGAATACTTTCAGCGTCAGCACGACTTACGCCTCCAATGGAAATATCAGTGGCCCCGCCATTACCGGGCTGGGCGAAGATCTGATCAAGTTCACGCCAAGCGGCCCGAACACCGGCAGTGGCATTCAGGGCGGCGTCTGGTCCATGTTCTTCGATGGTAGTGATGTCCAGCTCTCTGGCTCCTCCGAGAATGTCGACGCCGTATCGCTGGTCTACTCTGGCAATACGATCTCGAAGGTTCTCATCTCTACCACTGGTCAGGCATCTGTTCCGGGCATCGTTGCGAATCCGCAAGACGTCATGAGCTTTACGCCTACCAGCCTTGGAGCAACGACTTCGGGTACCTTTAAGAAGTACTTTATCGGTACCACGGCGGCGAACGGGTTGAATGACAACATCAACGAAAACGTCGATGCACTTTTCTTCCTGCCTAATCCGAGCGATTCGACCAAACCCAGCTTGTTCATGTCAACAGCCGGCAGCTTCAATGTGCCAAGTTTGACAGGCAACAAAGCCGACATCCTTCGATATGATGTCACCGGAGCCAGTGGTACAACAGTGCTTGGCAGCTTTACTTCCATCGCGTTGCCAAGCAATAGCTTTGGACATGGTGCCACCAATGTCACCGGCTTCTATATGGGTGGCGTGGCGACTGACCCCGACCCGTTTGGTAACTCTGGCTCCTCTTCGGCACCGTCATTCGCCCAGTTGCTGTCTGCTCAACCTAGCGCGGCTGGCTTCTCAGCTATCGGTAGCTCCACTGCCAACAGCGCGAAAGTAGTCCAGGCATTAACCACTGGCAGCAGCAGCACCAAGACAGTTTCCAACCAGGCTGATCAATTCTTTACCGTAGCCAAGCGCCAACCGGCGACTCCTGTAAAGAATCTGGCCCTGAGTCTCTTATCCCGTTTCAAATAGGGTGAGAAGCTTTGAATCAACTCGCAGCCCCTGATGTTCATCAGGGGCTGCTTGCTTTGGTACGTCTAACTTCCCGTACCCTACCCGGCTCCATAAGGTAATGGGTGATCAACACCTAATTGAGGTTTCCTCCCATGAGTCAAGTGGTTCGAGTAGCGGTGACCGGCGCGGCAGGGCAAGTGGCGTATGCGATGCTGGCACGCATCGCAGCCGGCGAGGTCTTCGGCAAGGACAAGAAAGTTGTTCTTCAACTTCTTGAGATTCCCCAAACCATGCAGGCGCTTGAAGGCGTGGTCATGGAACTGGAGGATCTTGGCTCGCCCAACCTGGAAGGAATAGTCTTCACTGATGACGCCAACAAGGCGTTTGCCGGCGCCAATTGGGCTCTCCTCGTAGGAGCCTTTCCCCGCAAGCAAGGCATGGAACGGAAAGACCTGCTGTCGATGAACGGCAAGATCTTCGTCAGCCAGGGCCAGGCGATTGCCAAGAACGCTGCCAAAGATGTTCGCGTCGTCGTGGTAGGCAATCCCTGCAACACCAATTGCCTGGTGGCTTCACGCAATGGGAAAGAAGTACCAGCCGAGCGCTGGACGGCTCTGACTCGGCTCGATCATAACCGTGGCGTGGCAGCACTGGCCAAGAAGGCGGGCGTCGGCAACAGCGATGTCACCAACCTCACGATCTGGGGTAATCACTCTAATACTCAATACCCCGATTTCCAGCATGCCAAGATAAAAGGCAAGGCAGTACCCGAAGTCATCACCGATCGCACCTGGCTGGAAAATACCTTTATCCCCCAGGTACAGAACCGAGGCGCTGCAATCATCAAGGCCCGTGGCGTTAGTTCGGCCATGTCCGCCGCCAACGCAACGCTGGATCATGTGAAGAGCCTGCTCTCACCGACCCCGGCCGGTGATTGGACCAGCGCTGCCATCGTTTCCAATGGCGAGTATGGCGTGCAGCACGGCTTGGTATTCGGCTATCCCTGCCGCAACGAACAGGGGCAGTATCGTGCTGTCAATGGTCTGCAACTCGATGCCTTCGGCAAAGCCAAGTTCGATCTCACCCACAAGGAACTGAAGGAAGAATTCGAAGCGGTGAAAGATCTGTTGCCTGCATAAGGGCGAACCAATTTCGATGAAACGATAAGACCGTCAGGGATTTCCTGGCGGTTTTTTGTTATGCTGGCAGCACCTGCCTTAACCTCATCTTGGCTCATCATCATGCGTGTCACCAGCCTGTTGATTCTTCTTATCTTGATCGTTTGTAGCTACGCCGACGATCCACCCGTCACCGCCAAGCCAAAAGCTGACCAGAGACAACAGCTTAGTGCGCGTGATGAACAAGGCACCTTCCAACTCGATCCTAACTTCACCATCGAACTGGCGGCGGCTGAACCTGACATCGTCGATCCCGTCTGTTTTTGCTTCGATGCCAGGGGCGATCTCTACGTCGTTGAAATGCGCGGCTATCCCAATGGCGGCAAGGGCGAAGGCAAGCCTAACCTTGCTGGGCGCGTGCGAAAACTGCAGGATCTCGATGGCGACGGCTACTACGAGACGTCAACGATCTTCGTCGATCAACTTCGCTTCCCGTGTGGCATCACCCCCTGGCGGGACGGGTTCCTCATTGGCGATGCACCCGATCTGCTCTTCGTCGCCGATCGTTCCGGCCAAGGCAAGGCCGATGTCAGGCAGGTACTCTATACCGGCTTCGGCAACAGTAACATCCAGCAGATGATCAATGCCCTGCAGTATCACCACGACGGCTGGATTTATGGCTGCAACGGCGGCAACGATAGCCCGGTGCGTTCTGTGGAAAAGCCTGATAGCCCCATCGTCCAACTGCGCGGTATGCACTTCCGCATTAAGCCCGATGTGCCCGGCAGCATTGAACCCACTTCGGGCGGTGGGCAATATGGCCTGGCCGTTACTGAATGCGGTCAATGGCTGACCTGTACCAACAGTCAGCATCTCAGGCACATCGTATTACCCAATCACTACTTAAAGCGAAACCCATCACTGGCCGTGCCTGCGGTGACTCTTGATATTCCTGACCACGGCGCGGCTGCACGGGTCTATCGGATTAGCCCGTTTGAAGCCTGGAGAGTAGAACGTACCACTAGGCGGGCCGGCAGCGAAGAGGCCAATCGCTTCCCCAGCACCGAATTGGTGCCCGGCGGCTACATCACTTCAGCCAGTGGCCTCGCTCTCTACAATGGGGGCACATACCCAAACCGCTACCACAACAATGTCTTTGTCTGCGACCCTGCCAATAACCTGGTGCATCGAGACGTGCTGGTTCCTTCAGGTTCGACCTACCGTGCCGAACGGCATGACAAGGATTGCGAGTTCCTTGCTTCCACCGATACCTGGTTCCGCCCCGTTTTCCTCGCTAACGGCCCTGATGGCAGCATGTACGTCGCCGACTTCTATCGGGAGATCATCGAAACGCCACTTTCACTGCCTGACGACATCAAGGCGAAATGGAATCTCAACAGTAGAGAACGAGGCCGCATCTGGCGCATCAAGCCGAAGAAGCCCGAGTTCAGCTTGAAGAAATCCAAGAAGTTGAGCGACTGTTCTTCTTCTGAACAGGTGGCTGAACTGGGTTCGCCCATTGGCTGGCGGCGAGAGACGGCGTTGCGGCTGTTAGCCGAGCGACGGCCAATGGAACTAGAAGTCATCGCCAGTTTGAGGGGTTTCTTGTATAGGAAGCCTGCTTTTGCATCGTTAGCTGCTATGAGCCTGCTTCATCAATGGCAGAAACTGAAGGAGGATGACTTGAGCGGGGGGCTGAAAGCTAATGACCAGGAAGGCGTTCCAGTTCGAATAACTTCGTTACAGCTTCTGGAAAAAGCTCCCAGCCTGTCGAGAAACACCAGGAAAGCAATCGAACGGCTGATCTTCGATGATCATCCCCACGTGCAATTTCAATTGGCCCTGAGCTTGGGATCACTAGCACTATCAACAGAAGAGAAGCTCTTCATCGCCGGTTCATTGCTCGAACGGCCTGATTTAGACACGTGGATGGAAACAGCAATCCTCTCTTCTATTCGAGGTCTGGAACTGGATTTGTTGAAAACATCGACACTGAAGATCACAAAAAAAAATAACGCCCTCGAACGACTGGCTCAACTGACGCGGAAGAATACGGGGCTTGAGCAACTTACGCAAGATAAAGTTCTTCATGCCCAGATCGACAAGAAATTGAACGAACACACTCTTTCGATGCTTCGTGGCCTGGGACCAGAGTATGCCAGGACGTTTCCCAACCTGACTGCTTCGCTCATCGCCATGATTCATCAGGCAGATGTAAACCCTGAGTGTAAAGAGTTGGCAATCAGCGTACTCAGCTTCTCGCCCTGGAAAGAGACCGAAGCTACATTTCGTGAGCTGCTCAGTCTGCAGTCGCCTCTGATCGTCCAGCAGCAGGCGTTGCTGGCGATGAAGGCTTACTCCGATCCGGAAGTGGCGAACTTACTCTTGTCTCTCTGGAAGGGATGGAGCCCCAACCTGCGAAGAGAAGCACAAGAGATTCTGCTGAGCCGAGCAGCGTTCATCAACCGGCTTCTCGAACACGTCGAAGCTGGCACCTTCGCCTGGCAGCAGATCGATCTTGCCCGACGTGAACTGCTGATGCGATCCAGGCATGCTGACTTCAAAGCAAGAGCCACAGCCCTCCAAGCCAGGCTTGGCGTATCGAACAGATCGCAAGTATTGAGCAAGTACGAACCAGCGCTCAAGCTCGATGGAAATGCCGAACGTGGCAAGTCTCTCTTCACCAAGACCTGTGCCAGTTGTCACCAGCTCCAGGGGCAGGGTCACATCGTCGGGCCTGATCTCCTCGGAGCCCTCGGTAACAAGACGACCCAGGCCATCTTTGTCGATATCCTCGATCCCAATCGAGAGGTCGATCCCCGGTATGTCAACTACGTCGTAGTCACTAAGACCGGCCGCACGCTGACGGGGATCATCAGCAGCGAATCGTCCAGCAGCATCACCTTCAAACGAGCTGAAGGGATCGAAGAGACTGTATTGAGAACCGATATCGACGAGATGCAAGGAACAGGCAAGTCGCTAATGCCGGAGAATCTCGAAGAGCAGCTCTCGCCCCAGGAGCTTGCTGATGTGATGAGCTATCTGCTCTCACTGCGCCCTAAGAAGTGACGGAGACTGATATCAGCCCGACGCGCTAGCGAGGGAGTGGGTGCAATCGCCCGGCTCACCCTCGCTTGCGCGTCGGGCTGGTATATCCTATGATGACCCCATCATCTAAATGCGGAAGCATCTCATGAGCGCCTATCTGGGTATCGATCTGGGCACCAGCGGAACCAAGTCACTCGTCTGCCGGGCCGATGGCACCATCCTGGCCACCGCCACGGCCGAGCATCCTATCTCCCATCCGCACCCAGGCTGGTCGGAGCAGAACCCCGCCGACTGGTGGACGAGTACACTTAAGAGCGCCCGGCAGGCTATCGCCGAAAGTCGTATCAAACCAGGCGAACTCAAGGGTATCGGCCTCAGCGGGCAGATGCATGGTTCAGTCTTCCTGGACGACAATAAGGAAGTACTGCGTCCGGCTTTGCTCTGGAACGATCAGCGCACCGAAGAGGAATGCCGGGACATTGAGAAGGCAGCGGGGGGTCGAAAGGCGCTGATCCAGATGGTGAGCAACCCAGCCTTCACCGGGTTCACAGCCCCCAAGATCCTGTGGGTTCGAAAGAATGAACCAGCCATCTATGCCCGCATCCGGCATATCCTCCTCCCCAAAGACTACCTGCGTCTGAAGCTGACCGGGGAGTTGGCGACCGAAGTCAGCGACGCCTCGGGCACCCTGCTCCTAAACGTAGTCGAACGCCGCTGGCACACGGACCTGTTGAGCAAGCTCCAGATCGATCCTTCTTTTCTGCCTCGGTGCGTTGAATCGGATGAGATCACCGGCATGCTGACAGCCGAGGCGGCGAATGAGTTGGGGGTCCAACAAGGAGTGCCTGTGATAGGCGGAGCAGGTGATCAATCTGCCAGTGCTCTGGGGAATGGCATCGTCAAGCCAGGAATCATCAGTGCCACCATCGGCACCAGTGGCGTTGTCTTCGCCCATGCCGAGAAACCGGAGACGCATCCGGAGGGGAAAGTCCACACCATGTGCCATGCCGTCAGAGGAGCCTGGCATCAAATGGGGGTCGTCCTCTCCGCCGGCGGCTCGCTCCAGTGGTTCCGGAATCAACTCTGCCAAGACCTCGTTCAGCAGGCCAGTCAACTCCAGTACGACCCGTATGAACTCATCATGCAGGCGATCGAGAAGGCGCCAGCCGGCTCGGAAGGACTCTACTTTGCTCCCTATCTCACCGGCGAACGACACCCATGGAGCGATCCTCAGATCCGCGGCGGGTGGGTGGGCCTGACCGTCAGGCATCAGCGCGAGCACCTGGCCCGGGCTGTAGTGGAAGGAATCACCTTTGCTATGCGAGACTGCCTGGAGGTGATGCGAGACCTGGGAGTGAAATCTCAGCAGATCAGGCTTTCTGGCGGCGGGGCACGATCCCCTATCTGGCGGCAGATGCAGGCTGATATCTACGGCCAGACGGTTGCTCAGATCAACGCCCATGAGGGGCCTGCCTTCGGTGTCGCCCTTCTGGCCATGGTGGGCACAGGTGCCTATCGAACGGTTCCAGAAGCCTGCGAAGCAACCATACGGGTTACTGAAGAGCGTCAACCTGCACAAGCCACAGCCAGGAAATATGATGGCTACTACGATCTCTATCGCAGTCTCTACCCCGCCATGGCGGAGATCTGCCATCGAATCAATGCAGTAGAGATGGCACGATCTTTGTAACGAACCGGCCATCTGAGGATGCAACGATGCCCAACCCAACCGAAGCTCTCAAGCATGCAGAGTACAGTACTCATGCCAACTCTCGGTTCGACAGACGAGTGGCTATGACCATTGCGATCATCGCTGCTTTGGTGACAACTATGCATTCGTTCGAGACTGAGGCACAGGCTGAATCGCTGAAGAATGAGATTGAGGCGAGCAAAGTGCAGACGAATGCCGCCAACGCCTGGTCATATTATCAGGCCAAGAACATCCGTGACAACATGTACGAATCGATGGAAGAACTTTCCAGCATCGTTCCGGCCCAGGATGCAACTGCCCGTGAAAAGGCCACTGAGCGATGGAGGAAACAAAGAGAGAAGTACAATATTGAACTGAAAGACAACATGGAAGAGGCTGTGAAGCGAGAAAAGCAATCCGAAATCCTTCATGCCAGGAGCGAAGAACAACACAAGGTTGCTAGCCGGACTGGTCGAGCCACCCTGCTTTTGGAGTTGGCTATCGTCGTCACTACGTTGGCAGTATTAACTCGAAAGTCCGGGTTTTGGCTCATCGGCTGCATCATTGGAGGCATCGGGGCAATCTACGGTGGCTGCGTGCTAATCCCTCATTTTCTGGCCGGTTATTGAGTTAACGGCTGTCGCACCTATAAAAAAAGTGTTTCACGGGAAACGTACTGGCCTCGTGAATCCTCTCCATGCCCTGATCATCACCCTCAGCTCGGAACACCATTGTGGCTCTGAAGAGTGAGTTTGATTCGAAAAGTTACCGGATTGTCCTGTTTCGGTCCGTAGTGGGTGCTCTCATCGGATCTGTGCCGGGTATTGCTTACATCATGAATGACGGAAATAACCTGGCGGCGAACCCATTTGGCATGATGTTGATTCAGACAGGCAGCATGATAGGAGCACTGGTTATGGGCCTGGGTGCGGTAGCTGGCTCCATCGTTGCGGCACTCAAGAGCCGCGGCACTGGTCCCAAATCGAACCGCATCAAGGAATATCTCAATCCCGATACGTTGCCAGCTATTCCTCCTTCACCGAAGACAACTCGGAAAGAAACGGAGCAGCCGGGGGTTAAGCCTTCTAAGATCGATCAGCAATCGGTTCATGAGCAACTCTCGGTCGGAGTCAAACCAGTGCCGACCATGATGCAGCCGGACGAACCGATGTTCGAAGACTTTGATCGGTGACGTTGGCTGCAATCAAAAGTCAGAGCAAGGTCAGCCGTGCCTGACAAGGTAATCCACTAGCGGCATCTGTACAAATAAGTAGATACTCCAAAATCACGATGAATCACTTCGGTAACCTTTTTGTGTACTGATGCCCATCCAAGGTCATTGTGCGCATCGCAACAGGTTCGATTCGAATCGCGTGTTGATTCCATGTGTTACGATCTTTTCTTTTTGATGTCGATCTTCACGGGAAGCGGAGTCGATAGCTCACGTCTCTTGCGCCATCGCCAGAGAACCGCGTCCAAGTACTCTGCTGTTGTACCTTGGTCACAGACTGATGCAAAGCTCGCGATTCTGTTCCGCTCCAATCGTGTTAACAGCGACGAAGCTCCTGTATCCGTTGCGTTACACTCCTTTGACTTCTCTTTAGCATTACAAACACATGCAGCAAAGGACAGTCACCGCGCATGCCTTACCAGAAGTGATGGCCAATCGTCATTGGCGTTCAGCCAGCTACGCTCACCTCGCCAGCATGCGATCCGCGCGTAAACAACGCTCCCTTCCCAGTCTTAACTGTACAAAAGAACAACAGAAATAATCTTCGATATTGGCCTTTTTCATTCAAGATTCTTCGAGTAGGATTCGCCCCGCTTCAACGGCCGTGACTCACGGAACTATGAAGTGACATATACATGTCAATGTTGAACATGGATGTTCTTCGGCGACAGGTGGTCCTGGCCGGCTGCTTATTCACTTGATCAGCCGCCAGACTCAACCGGTTGTTTGGCCTGTGTATGAGTAATCCCTGCCCCCGAAGGGAGTTGGCGGCATGATTCGTAATTCTGTGCTTTTTCGTGTCGATGGAACGCGTGAACAAGGCTGGGAAGCCTTCAACCGCTGCATGACTTTTGCCCAGGCGCTCCAGCGCCGCCGGCGCTCGGCCCATTTTCTCAGCAGACTTGAACCTGCTATGCTTGGATCTATGGTCAAGCGAGGCGAGAATCAGTGGCTCAGCGCCGAGGCCCCGGTCGGCACACCCGATGATATGGAAGAGATCACAAGGGAAATTCGACGACTTCGCCCTGCCGCGGTGGTGATCGATGATCCCAACTGTAGTCCAGAGTACCTGGCTGAAATTATCGCTTTGGGGCCAATGGTCTTTTGCATCGATAATGAAGCCAACTATCGTTTCGCCAGTCAGTTGGTCGTGCATCCTCTGCTGAACAAGGCCTCTTCAGACTACGATGTCTGCCCTGGTTCTCAGATATTGGCTGGCCCTCGCTATACCATCGTTCGCCCCGGCATCCGTCGCATTCGCCAGATTCGTGGGCAGGAGCCGCCCGAACCCCTGCGTTGCGTCGTTTCTCTCGGCGATGATCCTAATAATTGGACAAGCAGGGTGATCAAGGCGTTGCTGCCACTCAAGAACCTGACCCGAATCGATGTACTGGCACGCATGGGGCATCCCAAGCTCAAGCAATGGGAAGACCTGGCTGAAGAGCACAAAGGACGAGTTACCGTGGCGACCGAGACGCAGGATCAGTCCCGCCGTATCTCACGCTGTCACTTTGCGGTGGCTGAAGCAGATACCGGCTCGCTCGAACTGGCCTGCGTGGGTGTGCCCATGCTGCTGATGGTGCAGAATGAAGTTTATTGGCCCACTGCACAGCGACTTGAAGAGGAAGGGGCGGCCAATCTCCTGGGCTGGCACGATGCTCTCAAGGAAAATACCATTCGCATGGCTGCTGAGAACATCATGAAAGATCCCAGTGATAGACGTCTGATGGCAAGAGCCGGTCGAGCACTGATTGATGGTCGTGGTCCAGATCGCCTGGTGACCGCGCTGGAAATCATGCTGCATCCTTCCCGCCAGATCGATTTGCGCGAAGCGGCATAAAGAGAAGCCAGGAACAAGAACCCAGGAGCCAGTAGAATACCTCTACTGGCTCCTTTTCATTTCTTGGTGGCTCGTCATGTTGGATAAAGCTCAGATTGCCAAGATACTGGATGATTGCGGCACGCTACTGGCTCTCAAAGGTGAGAACGACTTTCGTTGCCGGGCCTATCACAATGCTGCGCGGGCAATCGAGCAGTATGAAGGTGACTTTATCGGGGCAGTCAAGCGTGATGAACTGGGGCACATCCCCGGCATTGGCGATACGCTGACCGCCAAGATCAAAGAGATGGTCAGCACCGGCAAACTGGCGTTTCACGAGAAACTTCAGGCAGAGATCCCTTCCGGCCTCGTGGAGATGCTCCGCATCAACGGTCTGGGGCCCAAGAAGATCGCCCTTCTGCACGAGACCAAAAAGATTAACACGGTAGCTGAACTGAAGGCAGCCTGCGAACGTGATGAGATCGCCGGCATGAAAGGCTTCGGCGCCAAGACGCAGGCCAAGATTCTCGAAGGCATCGCCTTTATGGACAAAGTCGGAAATCGCTTTCTCCTCCCCGACGCTGAAGCGATTGGCCTCAAGTTGTTGGAACTCGTCCGATCCGTGCCCGGTGTTCAGCGTTCGGAACTGTGTGGCAGTTTCCGTCGCCGCCGGGAAACCGTCGCTGATCTGGATGTGCTCGTCAGCGCCAAGCATCCGGAAAAGGTGATGGATGCCTTTACGAAGGCCCCGGAAGTGCAGCAGATACTTGGGCGTGGTCCCACAAAATCAAGCGTGCTGCTCAATATTGGCATCCAGGCTGATATTCGTGTCGTGGAAGACGACTCCTTCGCCTTTGCTTCGCACTACTTCACCGGCAGCAAGGATCACAACATCGCTATGAGGCAACGGGCTATCGATCAGGGGCTGCGACTGAACGAGTATGCCCTGGAGGGGCCCAAGAAGAAGCTGGCTGCTAAGACGGAGGCTGATCTCTTCAAGCTCCTGGGACTCGAGTACATTCCACCTGAACTTCGGGAAAACACCGGCGAGATCGCTGCCGCTGAGAAGAGAACCTTACCGAACTTGATCAACCTTGATGATCTCGTCGGCACTCTCCATTGCCATTCCACCTACAGCGATGGCGTCAACACCCTCGAAGAGATGGCCCTGGCAGCCAAGAAGCTGGGCCTCAAATACCTCGGCATCGGCGATCATTCGCAATCCCTGGGCGTGGCACGCGGCCTGACGCCAGAACGAGTGAAACAGCAATGGAAGGAAATCGATGCACTCAACGAGAAACTCAAAGGCATCCAACTGATCAAAGGCACTGAATGCGATATCCTCGTTGATGGCAGCATGGATTTCGATGACAAGCTGCTTGCCCAGTTCGACTATGTGGTAGCCAGCGTTCATACTCATTTCACTCAAACACGGGAACAGATGACCGAACGAATCATCAAGGCTCTTCGCCATCCCTCGGTCAGCATCCTGGGTCATGCCACAGGAAGGCTGCTGCTCAAACGGGATGGCTATGCTCTCGACCTCGACGCGATTCTGAAAGTAGCCGCAGAGACTGGCACGATCATCGAAATCAATGCCCACCCCGTTCGGCTCGATCTCGATTGGCTCCACGTCAAGCAGGCGAAAGCGATGGGCGTGAAGTTCGCCATCAATCCCGATGCCCATTCAACGGAAGACATCGCCCTGCTCAAGTACGGCATCGATGTCGCCCGCCGTGGCTGGCTGACGAAGGAGGATGTCATCAACACCAGGCCTTGGGAGAAGGCGAAGAAACTGATGAAGCAGCGGTAATCGTTTACAGCTTAAGGTGCCTTGACAGTCAGTTTTCAAGCTGTATATAAATGACTGACCAGTCAGTCATTTATATATGCAATGATCAGAACTATGGCCCGCAAACGAGGCCGGCCTGTCAATTTGGAACACCGTGATCAACGTCGGGAAGAAATTCTCGATGTGGCTGAAAAGCTTTTCGCCCGCCACGGTTACGCTGAGACTGACACGCAAATGCTCGCCGATGCCCTCCGTGTCGGGAAAGGCACTATCTATCGTTACTATCCAAGCAAGGCCAGGCTCTTTCATGCCATCGTGAACCGTGGGATGGAACAACTTCGACAACGTGTGGAATCTGACGTTTCCCCGGTGATCGATCCACTGGAGCGTATTCAACAGGCGATTTCTTCCTTCCTGCTCCATTTTGAAAATCATCCGCAATTGGCCGAGTTGTTTGTCCAGGAGCTGGCCTGTTTTAAGAAAGGAAACAAACCGGCCTATTTTGCCCATCACGACATGCATATCGGACCATGGCGCGAACTTTATCGCCAGATGATTGCTCAAGGTCGTGTGCGCTCGCAACTCGACCATCCTGAGCACGATGTCGTCAACGATCTGCTTTTTGGCACGATCATTGCCAACCACGCTCTTGGCCGGCGCGGCTCCGCTCGTCAGCAGGCAAAACGAATTATCGACATTGTTTTTCACGGCATAGTCACCGATGCCGAGCGTAGTAGAGCGAATAATGTTAATCAACCACAGACTGTGAACGCTGCAGAACAGCGCAGGAAGAAGAACTCATGAAGCCAAGTCGGACACGTCAACGCATTCTTTGGGCGCTGATACTGCTCGTCGCGTGTGGTGGCGGGTATTTCTGGTGGTCGCGCAACCGCGCCGCTCATGCCGCCAGGGAAACTCTGCCCACATCGACTGCAGCCAAACGTGACACTAGTATCATTACCGTCACTACTTTTCCTTTGAAAACCAGGGAAGTCCAGCGCACCATCGAAGCTGTCGGAACCTTCTATGGGTTTGATGAGGTCACTATCTCTGCCAAAGTCGAAGGCCGTGTAAGAAAATTACATCACGATGTCTCTGACCGAGTGAAGCCAGGGGAACTGCTGATAGAGATCGACCCCACCGACTACGAACTCTCAGTCAACCAATCCGAAAAGTCGCTTCAAGTGGAAGCCGCTAAAATGGGAGTGCTGGAACCGCCGCCTGCCGGCGTGGATGTTACACAGTTGCCCGCAGTCAGACAGGCCTCCATCAAGATGGATAATGCCAAAGCTCGATTGGAACGAGCCCAGGCAGCCGGCCCGGCTGTCACCAAAGAAGACCTCATGGACAGGCAAGCCGAGGTGCGAATCACTGAAGCAGAATATCAGAATCAGATACTCCAAATGAAAGCGATATGGGCTACGGTGCTCATGAAAAAAGAGGCGCTGGCCATGTCCCGGCAGCAACTCAAGGACACGCAGATTTTCGCGGCGACGCCGATATCATCGATCCCGCTTGTCAGCAACTCCATTTCCTATGTAGTTACCCACCGCCCGGTTGCCGAGGGAACGTTTGTGCGTGTCGGCACGGAATTGTGCAAATTGGCCATCGATCAAACGCTCAAGCTTCGTCTACTCGTCCCGGAGCGTTACGGCAGTGAAGTGAAACTGGGGCAACGGACCATGCTGTACGCCGCCTCGTACTCACAGCCTTTTGAAGGCAAGGTAACTCGCATCAACCCAGCCATCGAGACGGCGACAAGAACGTTTGAAGTCGAAGTGCAGGTGCCCAATCCACAGGGTAAGCTGCGCCCGGGCGGATTCGCCAAGGCATACATTGAAACCCACAAAGATGCCAGCGCCCAGGTAGTGCCTATCTCCGCGCTCGTCTCCTTCGCGGGCATCACCAAGATCTATGTCGTCGACAACGGCAAAGCAAAAGCCATCACTGTCAACCTCGGAGTACAAACTTCCGACTGGGTGGAGATTCTCACGCCGCCTTTACCGAAGAACGCTCAGGTGATCACCAGCGGCCAGTCGGCCCTGGCGGACGGTTCTCCCATCTCCATTCGTGAAAAGACATGATGATGACCTCGTTCAGCGGCGGTCACGCAATGAAACTTCCCGATTACCAGGCAGAGCCGGCCCCAAAGCCCTCTCCGGAAACAAACACTGGACAGTTCATTCAACTTCTACCATCACACGCATGAATCTTTCAGAAATCTGCATCCGTCGGCCAGTCTTCACCTGGGTACTCATGTCCATCCCCGTCGTGCTGGGGCTGGTATCCTACTTTGAGATCGGTGTCGATCTATTCCCGAAAGTCGATTTTCCTGTGGTGGCCGTCACAGCCCAACTACCGGGCGCCAGCGCTGAAGAGATGGAATCGAACGTCACCAAGCTTATTGAGGAAGCCGTCAATTCGATTTCCGGAGTCGATGAACTTCGTTCCAATACGAAAGAAGGCTCTACGACTGTTACCATACAGTTCGTGCTGGAAAAAAATGGCGATGTGGGCGCGCAGGAAGTACGAGACAAGGTTTCCTCTATTATTCGAGTTTTGCCGCAAGGCATGGACTCCCCGGTAGTCAATAAGTTTGATATCGATGCCGCCCCGATCATGACGATCGGCATTTCTGGTCGGCGCGACGTTCGTGAAGTCACCGAAATCGCCAAACATCAAATCCAGGAACTGTTGCAGACTGTCAACGGTGTCGGGGCAGTGTTCCTCTCGGGAGGACAAACCCGTGCCATCAATGTCATTGTCGATCCCAAACAGCTTTCAGCGTATAAGCTTTCCATCGAAGACGTTCGCCAGGCGCTTGCCACGCAAAACACCGAAGTGCCCGGCGGCCTGGTGCAGCAAAATGAGCGAGAATTCGTCTTGCGAACTCTGGGGCGGGTCGCCTCGGCAAAAGAATTCAACGAGATCATCATCGCCACGCGCCAAGGCTACCCGATCCGAATCAAAGACGTCGGCCATGCCGAGGATTCTATCGAAGAACCGCGCGGACTTTCCCGGCTCGATGGTCAAAACGCTGTCAGCCTCTTTGTTCAAAAGCAGTCAGGCACGAACACGGTAAAGATTTCCGACGCTGTTCAAGCGAGGCTGGCACAAATCTCCAAGGCGCTTCCTTCTGATATCAAGATCGAAATCATCAACGATCAGGCACGATTCATCCGCAACTCCATGGAAGAGGTGAAATTTCACCTGTTGCTCGCCGTCGTGCTCGTTTCCAGTGTGATTCTACTGTTCATTCGCGACTGGCGCACCACTCTCATTGCCACCCTGGCTATTCCCACCTCAATTGTGCCCACATTCCTGTTCATGCACTACATGGGCTTTACGCTGAATAACATCACGATGCTCGGCCTCATTCTCGCGATCGGCATTGTGATCGATGACGCGGTGGTTGTGCATGAAAACATTTTTCGCCACATGGAAGAGTACGGGAAAGACGCCATGCAGGCTGCTCGGGATGGCACCAGGGAAATTGCCCTGGCGGTGCTGGCAACCAGTCTCTCGCTTGTCGTCATCTTTCTTCCCGTCGGCTTCATGGGCGGCATTGTGGGGCGATTCTTCAGCAGTTTCGGGCTGACCGTCGCCTTCGCCATCTTGATGAGCTTGTTTGTTTCCTTCACACTGACGCCGATGCTCTGCTCACGGTTCCTGAAACTGGAAGCTGCCGATTCAACGCACGGAGGCTCTAAATCGGGCATTGTGTGGCGAACCATTGATGGCATCTTTGGGAAAGCCCTTCGCTTCGGCATGCGATTCCGCTGGCTGATTGTCCTGCTCTCGATCGCTGTCATCTTTGCTACCGGCCCCATCTTTATGAAGGTCGGTGTTAACTTCATTCCACGAGATGATCAAAGCGAATTCCAGGTTACCTTCATCACTCCCGAAGGCTACACACTCGAACGGACGAATGAAGTAGTTACTGAAATCGAACTGCGCATGGCCAAACTCCCCGGCATCCTGCACTACTACACCGTCATTGGGCAGAACACCGGCAAAGGCGCAGGCGACGTAACGCGCGGCTCGATTTACCTTCGCATGAAGCCGATTGATCAGCGGCAATATTCTCAATTTGATCTGATGAAGCGGGCCAGAGCCATCCTGCTGGACTATCCGGACATTCGCACCGCCGTCTCCGATGTTTCCGCCATCGGTGGTTCCGGACAGGACAGCCGCACTTTCCAGATCAGCATCCAGGGGCCAAACATTGAAAAGCTTGCCGGCTACTCCGATGAACTGGCGGGCAAGCTGCGCGGCATCAAGGGCCTGATTGATATTGACACCACCATGTCACTTCGTAAACCCGAGTTGCAAGTTGCTATTGATCGTGAACGCGCCAGTGACTTGAGCATCCCCGTGCAAACCATTGCTAACACGCTGAACGTGCTGGTCGGCGGACAGATCGTCTCCAAATATAAAGAAGGCGCGGAGCACTACGATGTCTGGCTGCGAGCTGCCAAGCCGTTCCGGGCAGCGCCCCATTCGCTGGAATCCCTCTCCATCCCCTCGCCGACCGCGGGTCTGGTGCAACTTTCCAGTCTGGCCAATATTATTGAAGCACGCGGCCCCAGTCAGATTGATCGATTCAACCGTCAGCGCGTCGTCACGCTGCTGGGCAACCCTGATGAAGTTTCGCTGCAAGACGCGGTAGCCAGGGCCGCCGGCATGATTCAAGCAATGAACCTGCCGCCGGAATACCAGATCACCTTCGGCGGACAGGCCAAAATGCTCGGCGAAACAGCTTACTACTTCATGGTTGCCCTGGTGCTCAGCCTCGTTTTCATGTACCTCATCCTGGCTGCGCAGTTTGAAAGCTGGATACAACCGGTGAGCATTCTCGCCGCCCTGCCTGTCACTGTCCCCTTTGGTCTCTTGTCTCTTTGGATGTTCAGTCAGCCCTTGGACTTGTACGCCATGTTCGGCCTGTTCATGCTGATCGGCATCGTCAAGAAAAACGGCATCTTGCAAATTGATAAGGCCAACGACCTCCGCCTGCACGGTACGCCACGCGAGCCGGCCATCCTGGAAGCCAACCACATTCGACTGCGTCCCATTCTAATGACCACACTCATGTTAATCGCCGCCATGGTGCCCATCGCTCTTGGTGAAGGGCCCGGTTCCGGGGCGCGTGCCAGCATGGCCAAAGTCATTATTGGCGGTCAGCTTTTTAGCCTGCTGCTGGCGCTGCTTGTCACTCCCGTCGCCTACTCACTGCTCGATGGCGCAGGTTCTCGCCTGCGAAGGTGGCTGGGAATGTCCAAGAGCTATCTCGATCAGCCGGCTACCGCCCCCTTATCATCTGAACCTCCTGTCAAGCCCACAGCATAAAGCCCGGCCAACCCATGTTGTGAGATTTTCGCATCCATGCTATGCTTCCGCCGACACTTGGTGGGGATAGCAAGGAGGCGAATCCCATGACTGATAAACGCCGCTTAGGTCGCGGCCTGGATGCACTCTTGGGCGGCATGGCTGAGCCCACTTCGACAGCGGTGGCCGAGCCAACAGGCACTCAGGCGCTGCCGCTGGATCGCATCCACGTCAATCCAAATCAGCCCCGTAAAGACTTCGACGAAGACGATCTGACGTCTCTCAAGGAAAGTCTGCGTACTCACGGTCTCCTTCAACCGATTCTGGTTCGACCGAAGGAAGATGGCTACGAAATCATCGCCGGGGAACGCCGTTTTCGGGCTGCCAAAGATGCAGGCTGGGCCGAGATTCCCGTCCATGTGGTCGATTTCAACGATCAAAAGGTCTTTGAAGCAGCCCTTATCGAAAACCTGCAGCGGACCGATTTGAACCCCATCGAAAAGGCGCTAGGCTTCCAGGACTATTTGCAGCGATACCAGGTCACCCAGGATGAACTGGCCAAAGTGGTGGGGCTGGATCGTTCCACAGTCGCTAACCTGATCCGCCTGCTCGAGTTAGCGCCTTCTGTACAAGATGCGGTCCGTCATGGCCAAATCAGCGCCGGGCATGCCAGGGCACTGCTGCCAGTGGAAGAACCTGCACGCCAGGTGACACTGATGCAGGAGATCATCGCCAAAGGCCTCTCCGTGCGACAGGTGGAAGCATTGATCAAGGTGGAAGAGCCCAGCTCAACCACGACTTCGAAGCCTACTAGTACAGCACCTGTAAAAACGTCTCACGTTCAACAAATTGAAGATGAACTGAAGCAACGGCTGACCACCAAGGTAGCGATTCGCCTGAAGTCGCATGATAAAGGGCAGATCGTCATCGGTTTTGAGAACAACGACGATTTTGAGCGCATTCTGACAGCCCTGCGCGGAGAATCGCAACGACATGCTGCGTGAACCTTGGTGTTCCACTGTGGTTCTGTAGAATGGAAATCTTGACGGGGTGTAGCTCAGCCTGGCTAGAGCACCTGGTTTGGGACCAGGACGTCGCAGGTTCGAATCCTGTCACCCCGACTCTAACTATCGCCAAATCCCGCCAACTGCTGTAGCAGCCTCTGTTGGCAGGATTTTTTCTTTTCAATTTCTCGTTTCGTTTGCGTGCGAACTGATCAGCTTGCTGGCCATTCACATTTTCTCCCCCGGCAACTTGCTCGCTTGCTTCACCCAATCGGCGAATTGGGCCTCGTCAAACTTCTCATCCTCGTAGATGTCGAGGTAGCGTACTTCCTTCTGTTTCGACTCACCGGGCGGGATGGGTCGCAGTGAGGTGCCACGGAAAAAGGACACCTTCACATACTTCGCAAAGCAATGGAAACCAAGAAACCAGCCCTGGCCTTCGATGCCATAGAAAGGGGTGTTCCACTTCACGGCTTTGTACACGTGGGGGACGGTGCGTTCGATGATTGCATCGAGTCTTCGTCCAACGTCACCTTTCCAGCCGGGCATGGCAGCGATGTAGGCCTGCACCGGAGCATCACCATAGGCTTTGGCAATTTGTGGGTTGCCGCCTGAGAGTAGGACAACGCCCTGTTCGTTCTTCTGCATCTTGCTCGGCTTGGCTTTGATTTTCGGTGCGCTCGATCGGAGATTCTCCTTCACTGCTGTTTGGATCAAGGCCTTGAACGCTTCCGCATCAAGAGCATCTCCCTCCCGGATATCGATGGCTCGGCGGGTATTCCCTTCGAGGCTGGAGTTGAAGAGCCCGTGAGGATCGTCCAGGGAAGCCCCTTTGACGAATGTCAGCTTGACTACTTCCTTGTAGGTCTCACCGGTGCAGATGATCCCGGCGTGCGACCAAACAGGCACTCCCCAGGGGTTCGAGGCCTTGACCCATTTGCACTCCTCCACAATGTCCGGGCACGCCTGATGGATCGCGCGGCGAAGTTCAGCCAGGGTTTCACCGCGCCAATCACCGAGAGAGCGAATCTTCTCTTCGATGATATGAGAGGCGGCGAAGGAGGCACCCTTCCGTTTGACAGTAGGCTTGACCTTCGGAGAGAACTTTGACTTGGTAGCCGACTTGCTTGCACGAGATGTAATCTTGGTCTTCGGTTTTGCTTTGCTCTTGGTCATCTTTGATCCCTTTTTCTTAAGTGTTGTCGTAGGGTTATGCACTCATGCATGACCCTGCGAAATTGCTGAGTTGTTGCACGTTCAGCACATTTCTAAGTTAGGCCGATCCTTTCGAAAACAGTCGCTTGATGGCATGCCCTTTCCACATCCACAATCCCGATATTACCAGCAGTGGAAAAAAGACAAACCGAGTCGGCCCGGCATAGTCGGGAATGTTCTCGAAGGGACTATAAACATAGCCGGCGAGTGGGATGGCCAAGACCATGTGGATTCCGCGAAGGATGGAGCGTTTGGCAGTAGAGGTCATGAGTTACTCCCTAATTAATGTTAATAGCCAACCTCGCCACCACCACCCCAAGCTGCTTGAGCATCTTCGCCCAACCATACTCCGCTCCCTTGAACGCCTGTTCACCGAAGTCCTGGGAGAGATCGAAGCCGGCGTGCTCGAAAAGTAGGCGAGTGCCGTTGCCATCCGGTTCGAGCCGGAAGCTCACCTTCGTATTGTCGAGCGCACCGGCTGACCATGAGAATACCAGCCTACTGGGCGCTTCACACTCCAGCACCTCACAGTTCACAGTCAACCCGTCGAAATTCACCTTGGGATTCGCAGGCACCTGGAACATGAAGTGATGGCCCACACGTGGCTCGAAGTCGTTGGGGAACATCCACTCGGCCAGAGTGGTACTGTCAGTGATCGCCTGCCAGACTTGTTCCCGTGGTTGGGCAAAGACCATCTCTCGTTGAATTGTTTTGCTCATGCCTTGCCCCTTTTGGAGAGCAGCTTTTGAAGACGCCCCAGGCGGTCGTCCCAGAACCGCTCGTACTGGGCGATCCATTCCCGCACCGTACTCAGTCGTTCGGGGATAAAGTGGTAGCGACGTTCGCGGCCATGCCTCTGTTCAGTCACCAGACCCGAATTGAGCAAGACACGCAGATGCTGCGAAACCGCCGGGCGGCTCATCTGGAAGTGCCCCGCAATCGTGTTCACCGAACGATCTTCCACCGCCAGCAGATCGAGCATATGCCGCCGGGCAGGATGGCTGATCGCCGTGAAAACATCAGAACCACGTTTGAGTGCTGCTACCATACGACCAGTATAGGTAAGCAAATTCTTACCTGTCAAGTAAAATCTGTAATCATGATAGGCATCACCTGGCAGCAGCGACTATGATGGTGGGATGATACCTTTCTCCAAAGTGATGGTTCTCTTCATGACCTGGTCGATTCCAGGCTCGACTGTACTCTTCCCCTTTGATGATCCAGCTGGCAACAGCCTCCCCAATACCCCAGGCCTTCACAATGTTTTCCGCATCACCGAAAAGCTCCTCTCCGGCAGTGTGCCCGAAGGCGACACCGGATTCCAGACGCTGCAAAAGCTGGGCGTAAAGACGATCGTCACCGTTGATGGGGCCAAGCCCGAAGTCGAACGGGCGAAGAAGTTCGGCATGCGCTACGTTCATCTGCCCATTGGTTACGATGGCGTGCCCGTCGATCAGGGCCTGCGATTGGCCAAGGCTGTGCGAGACCTGCCAGGGCTTATCTACATGCATTGCCATCATGGCAAACATCGCAGCCCCGCCGCAGCGGTGGTAGTCAAGCTCTGCCTCGATGAAAAGTGTACTGTCGCCACCGCCCTGGAGTTGATGAAGCAGGCAGGCACCGATTCCAAGTACATCGGCTTGTACGCCTCGCCCCGGGAACTGCGTCGCCCCTCCTCAACCGACTTGGACAAAGTCAGTTCTGACTTCCCTGAGGTAACCCCCACCGGCGGGCTGGTTCAACCGATGGTCGAAATCGATGAACGCTGGGATCATTTGAAGCTCATCCAGGCTGCGGGTTGGACGGCGCCCAGGAACCATCCCGATTTGGATCCAGCCCACGAGGCCCTTCTTCTCCGGGAACACTATGTAGAACTGGCCAGGTTGTCTTTGATTCAGAAAAAGCCACAGGGGTTCCGCGACTTGATTAGCGATGCTGAGACTACAGCGAAGCAGTTGGAGAGCATATTGCGGACAAATACGAGCAATACCCGTGTAAAAGAAGCTGATCAAGCTTTCAAAACTTCGCAATCCTCCTGCACAAAATGCCATGCACATTACCGAGATGTGCCTCAGAAGTAGTGCTTGACTGTATCTACCTGGCATCTGTTTGAGTAGAATCTATCTGAGACATCATAGTTTGTGAATCGATTCCTGCCTGCGACTATCTCAGTCGGTATGCAAGCTCTTTCCCGTGAGTCGTTGCCATGTGGCTAGTTCGTGGTTCGCTCAAAAATCCCTACGCTGTGAGCGTGTTCGCTCTGCTCCTGCTGGTGCTGGGCACCGTGGCCCTGGCGATGATCCCGATTGACATTCTGCCCGTCTTCCGCAGTCCCGGCGTCATGGTTCTCACCTTCTACTCCGGCATGCCTGCCGGGGCTATCGATAAGACGATTACCAGCCGCATGGAACGGTGGTGTAGCCAGGCGACAGGCGTCACCAAGGTGGAATCCAAGTCGATGGTGGGCGTCAGCATCGTTCGCATCTACTTCCGAGACGATGTGGAACCTGGCTCCGCGCTCACCGAGGTTAATTCACTTTCGATGAGCGCCATGCAGTATCTGCCTCCCGGCACGCTGCCACCGGTGATTCGTCCTTTCGATCCGACAGCGACGCTGCCCCTGTGTCTGCTCAGCGTAAGTTCCCCCGATGGCCAGTTGGGCGAAACAGCCCTCTCCGATCTGGCCCGTGTCGAGATTCGCAACTATCTCGGCGGGCTGGCGGGTGTCATTGCCCCGACAGCGTTTGGCGGCAAGGAGCGGGCAGTCATGGTCTATGTCCGCCCCAACGACATGGAAGCCCGCAAGATGTCGCCGCTTGATGTGGTCCGTTCCATCCGTGATTACAACGCCATGATCTCCGCCGGCACTGCCAAGTTCGGTGATGAGGAAGTGCAGCTCGATACCAATGCCCTTGTCAACCAAGTTCACGAACTCGACGACATCCCCGTTCACAGCAAAGATGATCAGCAGGTCTACCTGCGTGACATCGGTAAAGCTGAGGATGGCAACCGTATTCAGACTGCCCTCGTTCGCATCAATGGTAAGCCTCAGGTCTATGTCCCCATCTTCAGGCAACAGGGAGCCAGCAGCCTGGCGGTTGTCAATCAGGTGAAAGAAAGTGTACCGGCACTGACGAAACTTTCCCCCGATGGCGTGAATCTCGATGTCGTGATGGATCAGTCGGTCTATGTGAGGAGTTCCATTGAAAGCCTTTTCCATGAAGGTTTGATGGGCGCAGGGCTGGCAGCAGTCATGATCGTCTTGTTCCTGGGTAACTTTCGGCTCACCTTCATTGCGGTCTTGTCGATACCTTTGGCGGTGATGGGGGCTCTGGCCGCGATGCTTGGTTCGGGCAATACCATCAATGCTATGACGCTGGGCGGACTGGCACTGGCTATCGGTCCGCTGGTCGATAACGCCATCGTCGTTTTGGAGAATACTCACCGCCATCTGGGTATGGGCAAGCTCCCAGCACAGGCCGCTGAGGAAGGGGCAAGCGAAGTCGCTCAGCCCGCCATGGTAGCGACCCTCTCCACGATTATCGTTCTCGTACCGCTGGCCTTTATGCCAGGCATGGGGAAGTTCCTGTTCCGTCCTCTGGCCCTGTCGGTCACCTTCGCCATGATCATTTCGCTGTTCCTGGCACTCACCTTCGTGCCCACCCGCTGTGCCGCCTGGCTGCGTCCCCATGCTACCCATTCGTCACGCGGCTTTTTCCACCTGATCGATCTGTTACTGACACAACTGACCAAAGCCTATTCCGGGCTGTTAGCCGTTGCCTTGAAGGCGAGGCTGATCACCTTGACGCTGGTGGCAAGCCTCTTTGCCGCCACCATGACCTTGATCCCGCACATTGGCCGGGAGTTCTTCCCCCAGTCCGATACGGGGCAGTTGACCATCTATGTACGCTGCCCCACGGGCTTACGTATCGAACGGACCAATGAACGGCTGGATGCCTTCGAGACTTTTGTGCGCGAGATGATCCCTCCGCAGGAGATCAGAATGATCGTCTCGGAACTGGGCGTGACGCCGAACTGGTCAGCAGCTTATACCGCCAACTCCGGTCCGCAGGATTCGGTCGTCAAGATTCAGCTGACCGATGAACGCACTCACTCCGTACAGGAATATGCTGCCCTCATTCGTGAAGAGTTTCAACTCCGTCAGCAGCAGAACCCCGCCTTTGCCGACCTGCGCATCAGCTTCGATACCGGCGGAATGATTGCCGCGGCTCTCAACTATGGCGCCACCTCGCCGCTGGAAGTTCAGATCGTTGGAGGCAGTCAACAGAATGCCCTGCGCATAGCTCGAGACCTTCGTGACAAGGCTACCGGTATCCCCGGCACCGCTGATGTGCGGGTCATGCAGCGGTTCGATTATCCCCAACTCATCATCGAAGTCGATCGCCAGAAGGCCAGCTTGATGGGGCTTGATGTCTTTGAAATCATCAACAACGTCACCACCGCCCTCAATTCCAGCGTTACCGTCAACAAGAACTTCTGGATCGATCCCAAGAGCGGCAACCAGTACTGGGTCGGTGTCCAGTATCCCGAAGAGTCGGCCAACGATCTGGAGACCGTCAAGAACATCTCTTTGAAGAGCAAGCATGGTGGTGATCTTGTCAAACTGGGTACCCTCGTCCATTTCAGACGCGTGGAATCCAGCCCCGCTGAGATTACTCACGATAATCTGGCCAGTGTTATCAGTGTGATGGTTAACGTGCAGGGCCGTGATCTGGGCGGCGTGGCCCACGATGTTGAACAATTGGTCAAGCAGATCGAACCGGAGTTGCCTCGCGGCATGACCATCCGCATGAGTGGCGAATACCAGCGAATGAATGAAGCGTTTGGCAATCTTGGAATCGGACTGGTTCTGGCGGCGGTGCTGGTCTACCTCATCATGGTGGCTCAGTTCAAATCGTTCCTCAGCCCATTTGTCATCATGTTTACCGTACCACTGGGATTGATCGGCGTCGTGCTGACTCTCTACCTGACGCACACCACTATCAATGTACAATCTCTCATGGGAGTGATCTTCATGGTGGGCATTGTGGTGGCAAACGGCACGCTGCTGGTTGATTTCGCCAATCGAATGCGAGAGAATGGAGCCACGGTGCGAGAGGCCATCGCCCAGGCTGCCAAGGTTCGTTTGCGACCGATCCTGATGACCTTCCTGGCGACTTTTCTTGGGCTATTGCCGATGGCCCTGGGTGGCCGAGGCAGCGAAGCCAACGCTCCACTGGCTCGTGCTGTCGTCGGCGGGCTGCTCAGTTCTACCTTCCTCACCCTCTTTGTGGTGCCGATTCTTTACACCCTGCTGAATCGTGATGCCAAGCCGGCTGTCGTTTCGTCGGAGGTTCCTTCATGACCGTTTCGTCGATGAGTCCTCAGGAGCCCGCAAGCGTTGCTAAGACGCCCATACAGCGGAAGCCAGGCAAACGTGGCTTATGGACGTTTCTGACGCTCATCGTCCTGGCCGGTGCAGGCGGGGCGGTCTGGTACTTCTGGGGTGAAGCGATCCAAGCACGATGGAAAGCACAGCCAGTGACAACCTCCGTAGCTGGTGCCGGCATCAAGACGGCGGGCATCATTTCGGTGAATACGGTCCACCCCGTTCGCAAGACCTTGATCCGTCAGTTGGAACAGGCCGGTTCGATCATGCCCGAAGCCCAGGCGGAACTCTTCGCCAAGGTGCCAGGCTATCTCAAGCTGATTCAGCGTGAATTGACCCCGCTTTGCGTCGCCCAGTTAGTGTCGAACCAACTGAATAATGCGATATTTGCCCCCCTCGGCTCCCCTGTCCAATTCAGTGTGCAGGGGTTGGGTTGCATGCAACATTCCTGGATGAAAGCGCCTTTGAAGAACCTTGGTTCTGTTGTCCGTGAAGGTGAAGTCATCATGATGCTTGATGTTCCCGAACTGAAAAGTGACATCGCCCAGAAGATGGCAGTGCTCCAGCAGCGGGAAGCGGAGTTGATGCAAAACAAGGCAATGCTGCTCACCTACGAAGCAGGCCTCGAGGCTGCTGTCTCGAAGCAAAAATCAGCGGTGGCTGAACTGCATCGGGCGCAGGCGGAATGCGACTTTCGTCAGGGAGAGTTGGAACGCATGCAGTCGCTGGTAAAAGAGCGTACGGTCACCGAGGAGTTAGTAGCCGAGAAACGGAACCAAACCAACGCCGCCAAGGCAGCATGTGAAGCTGCGCAAGCTAAGATAGACGCGGAAAAGGCGGAATATTCGGTAGCATCGTCAAAGTTGATTGCTGCGCGAGCCGATCTCTTAGTTAAGCAGGCGCTCGTTGCCGTCGCGCGCGAAGACCTTGAACGAGCTAGGGCACTGGCTCAGTATGGCGTCATCCGCGCTCCGTTCGATGGAGTGATCACCGCTCGCAACGTCGATGAAGGCGATTTCATTCAGAACGCCAGCAGCGGCCAATCGATGTTGCTGATGACGGTGACCGCTCTCGATCAAGTGCGGGTTTCACTCCAGGTGCCCGAGAAGGAGGCGGCTCTCACCCGGGTCGGCACGGAAGCGGTCATTCGGTTCGATGCTCACGAGCAACAGCCCATCACCGGCAAAGTTTCTCGAACGGCTCGATCTCTCGATACCCAGGCCCGCACCATGCGAATCGAGGTCGACCTCGACAACGCCGACCACAAGCTGATGCCCGGCATGTATGGCCACGTGACCCTGATTCTCCAGCGGCACGAGAACGCCATGGCCATCCCGGCGACGGCGGTCTTCAGCAGACGAGGGGAGAACTACATCGTTCTGGCGGACAAAGGGGTGGCTCGACGGGTGCCGGTTCACATTCGGTTCGACAATGGTGAAGAACTCGAAGTGGTGACGATTCTCGATCAAAAGGAAGTGCCGCTCACGGGGAAGGAAGAGCTGATCGTCAGCAACAAGGGAGAGATCGGCGATGGCCAGCGGATCAAGGCGATACCGCTGGGAAAAAACGGACGGTAGCTTCGCCAGCCGAAGCTGACCCTGAATACCTGGGGATGCTCGGATGCGTGAGGGTTGGCTTCGATGTTCTGTTCTGCTTAGCCTCGTGTGCATCGCCACAGGTTGTCTGCACCATGCCGGCCCTGAGGTAGCCTATCCGATTCACACTACTAACTGCGCACCGTGTCCTGATGGGCCTTTTTCAGCAAACGTCGTCTCTGCCTCCGCTGAATCGCCGGCCACTCCGGTAGACATGCCCATCGATTTCAACACTGCCCTTCGACTGGCCGATCAGAACAACCCGTCCCTGGCCTTGGTTCGGGAACGCATTCAAGAAGCCTTCGCCCGGCAGCAGGTTGCCGAAAGCAAATGGTTTCCTGATCTTGAGACAGGCCCAACGTACACGCTTCACGACGGGCCGATTCAACAGTCCGCGGGCGATGTGATCACTGCCCATCGCAGCGCGCTCGCCGCCGGAGTCGGCCCCAGCCTGGTTCTGAATCCTGGCGAAGCCTACTACGCCAATCTTTCAGCCCGGCAGGTCACCAGCGCCTATCAGGCCAATGCCCAAGGCGTAACCAACGAAACGCTGCTCCAGGTGGCCCTCGCCTATGTCGATGTGATGCAGGCCCTGGGCGAACTGGAAATCAACACCCAGACGCTGGCAAATGCCAAACTGCTGGTCGATCTTACCTCCAGTTTCGAGCGCAGCGGCAAAGGTGTCGCTGCTGATACGGCTCGTGCCCGAGTCGAAGCCAGCACCAGGGAACGGGAACGCTTTGAATTGATGGCACGAATAGCCGCGTCACAGGCCCGGCTGGCTCAACTGCTGCGACTCAGCCCGGAGGTTTCACTCAAGCCTGCCGAGAAGAACATTCAGAGGTGGGAACTGGTAACCGTCAATCAACCCGTACAGGGGCTCATCGCCACCGCCTTGATGCAGCGGCCTGAGTTGGAAGAGAACCGTGCCTGGATTGCCGCTTCGCTGGAACGCTGGCGTGCTGCTAAGGTGCAGCCCTTGCTGCCGACGCTCCGTTTGGGTTACGCCGTCGGCACGTTCGGCGGTGGGCCAAATGATTTCGTCGGCAACTTTGGCACCCGATATGATCTTTCCGCGACGCTCGGCTGGCAACTTTATGGCCTGGGCTTCGGCAACCAGGCTACCATCGCCGAGCGACATTCACAGTACGCTCAGGCTGTATTCCAGCGAGATGGTCTGGAAGCGCGGATTGCCGAACAGGTGGTCGCCGCCTATCAGCAAATAGCCAACCGTTCCCGTGAGTTCAAGCCGGCACGGGAAGCAGTGACGAACGCCATCGAATCGTATCATCTGAATGAAGAGCGTATCCGCCGCGCCCCCGAGCAGGGCAGGCCGATTGAACTGCTGCAAGCCCTCCAGGCTCTCGCCCGTGCTCGCTCCGACGAACTGGCCCTCCTCTCCGACTACAATCGTGGCCAATTCCGTCTCTTCGCCGCTCTCGGTTTCACCCTGGGGTGTGATGCATCTACTGGCGGCGAAAACAATGCTGATGGGAAACCTCATTCATCTGTGAAGTAGTTCACCTTCCCTTGTACCCATCTCCTGCCATAGAATCTCTAAAGCCCTCTCTCTCAGGGTGCGATTCATGGAGATGCCTGCTATGTCCCAACGGATGGTCGTTTCTGCTTCCTCACCTCATCGCTGGTGGCTGCCTGGCATCCTGATTCTTGCGGGGCTGGCAGTCATCCTCGGAACGCTCTCTGTCGAAGCTGCCGCGCCCCAGGATCGCGCCGTCCAGAAAGCCCCCGAACTCGAAGGCGGCATCGCCTGGCTCAACACCTCCGGCCCTCTCAAAATGGCGGACATGCGCGGCAAAGTCGTCCTCCTCGACTTCTGGACCTTCTGCTGCATCAACTGCATCCACATCCTGCCCGATCTCGAACGGCTCGAAAAGAAGTACCCCAACGAACTCGTCGTCATCGGCGTTCACTCAGCCAAGTTCAATGCTGAAAAAGACACCGGCAACATTCGTGAAGCGGTGCTGCGTTACCACATCGAGCATCCTGTCGTCAATGACGCCGAACATAAGATCTGGAATGCCTATGGCGTCAACTCCTGGCCGACGTTCTGGCTGATCGATCCCGAAGGCAACGTCGTCGGCCAGACTTCCAGTGAAGGCCAGTACGATCTGCTCGATAAGGTCATCGGCAAGCTCATCGAAAGCCATCGTCAGAAGAAGACGCTCAACACCAAGCCCATCCGCGTCAGCCTGGAACGGGACAAGATCATGACGCAGGGCAATATGTCGCCTCTGCTTTACCCCGGCAAGGTTCACGCTGATCCGACCCACAACCGGCTCTTCATCGCTGATAGCTCCAACCACCGCATCGTCATCACCGATCTCGATGGCAAGAAGCT
Source organism: Gemmatales bacterium (assembly GCA_035430005.1). Taxonomy (GTDB): domain Bacteria; phylum Planctomycetota; class Planctomycetia; order Gemmatales; family HRBIN36; genus JAEUIE01. Next base: position 28,384 of record DAOMFV010000013.1, on the reverse strand, counting down.
CGACGTGGCTGGCAAAGGCACCAGCGGCAACACCGTGGGCAGTTTCGATCAGGCCCAGTTCAACGACCCACAGGGCATGGCGCTTCTGGGCGATACCCTTTTTGTCGCTGATCGAAAGAATCACCAAATCAAGGCGCTCGATCTCAAACAACGGCAACTGCGCGCCGTCGCCGGCACTGGTATGCAGACTCACGATCGACGTGGCGGGCCGGCGCTGCAGACCGGCTTGAACAGCCCATGGGATATTCTGCTGCTCAAAGAGAAGCTCTACATCGCCATGGCTGGGCATCATCAAATCTGGCAACTTGATCTGGATCGCAATCAATTGTCACCCTTTGCCGGCAATGGTCGGGAGGACATCATCGATGGCAGCCTGGCGCAAAGCTCTTTCGCTCAGCCCAGTGGATTAGCCAGCGATGGCTCCACACTCTACGTCGCTGATTCCGAAGTAAGTGCGGTACGGGCGGTATCGTTGGGCAACACCGAGGAGGTCAAGAGCCTCGTCGGTTCCGGCTTGTTCAACTTCGGTGATAAAGACGGCACCGCTGCCAATGTTCTGCTCCAGCACTGCCTCGGCGTAGCCATGTGGCAGGGCAACGTGATGATTGCGGATACTTACAACAACAAGATCAAGCTGCTCGAACCCAAGACCCGGCAGGTGCTGACCTATGCCGGCGATGGCACCCCTGGCAATAGCGACCAACCTGCCCGCTTCAACGAACCCGCGGGTATTCATGTCGTGGGTGATAAAGCCTACGTCGCCGATACCAATAACCATCTCGTTCGGGTCATCGATCTTAAGAAGCGAAGCGTGCAGACGCTCAAGATCTCCGGACTGACGCCCCCTGCCCCGGCGACACCCAAGCCCAGCTTCCGGAATGTGATCAACGTCGCCCTCGAACCGAAAGTGTTACCTGTCACAGGTGATGTGGAGCTTGAGTTCAAGATCGTTCTTCCCGCCGGGCTGAAGATCGATGCCAGTTCACCCATCAGTTATCTGGTGGAAGGTCTTGATGATCAGAAGAAGGCGGTTCATGAGACCTTTGGTGAACTCTTCGGATCAAAGAAATTAAAGGTGCCGGTGCAGAAGCTGACCAATGCCAGGAAGCTGAAAGTCAGCATCGAGTACTACCCCTGCACCGAGGGGCAGGGTTTGTGCCAGGTGAAGAGCCAATCGTGGGAGATCCCGGTGACCTTTACCGCTCAGGGCTCATCGAACTTGAAGCTGGAAACACGGGGACAGTAGCATTTCTCCCCTCTCCCGTTCTCGGGAGTTGGGCCTTTTTCTCCCCTCTCCCCTGGAGGAAGAGGGGTTGGGGGTGAGGGGGAGCATCGAAGTCGACGCTTCCCCATCTCCCCGAATACTCCCCGTTTTCTCAGCATTAAACCCTATAGTGACGATACCAGTAGATGCTTCTCCACACAGGTTCTCCAATGATTCGCTCTGTGTCTTTGCTGCTATTCCTGATCCCTTCTTTGGTGTTTGCTCAGCCCAGTGACCGGATGAAGGTGACAGCCACCCTGGAACCGAAGACGGCAGCGCCGGGCGAAATCGTTACGCTCAAGGTTCATTTCGACGTTGAACCGGGCTTCCATACCTACCCGACGGTTCAAACCGACCCTAACGCCAAGGACTTCACGACAGTCTTTCGAGTGAAGGCTGGACCAATCGAGCCTGCCGGATCGGCCATAGAGCCGAAGGCGATGGAAAAATTTGATCCTGATCTCAAGGCGACCGTAGGCACCTTGGAAGGCTCATTCGATATCGAAGTGCCCTTCAAGGTAAAGGCCGGCACGTCGCCTGGGCCAGTCAAAGTGAATATTCGTTTGCAGACACAGGTCTGTGATACTTCGTGCCTGCCGTTTGATGAAAAGTATGATTTCGATCTCACTGTCAAGGCTGGCGGCACTACTGCCCCGGTGGTGCCTGTGAAGGAGACTACACCTGCCAAGCAGACAGCACCTGATAAAGAAAAACCCAATGTTGTTCAGAACCCCGATAAGATCAAGGCTGCTGACCAGCCACCTGCTACCGATCGCACCCTCTGGAGCATTCTAGTCGAAGCTGCGGGACTGGGTTTCGTCGCATTGTTGACCCCTTGCGTCTTTCCGATGATCCCAATCACGGTCAGTTACTTTCTTAAGCAAAAAGAAGGTAACAACGCACTGACCCACTCCCTTCTCTACACCGGCACCATCATTGTTTCTCTGGCGATCTTTATTTATGCATTCGTCGAACTCGCCCAGAAGTTGAACTACCACTGGGCCACAAATCTCTTCCTGGGATTGCTGCTTATGGTCTTTGCACTCAGCCTGTTTGGTATGTTCGAGATCAGACTGCCTACGTTTCTTTCGAACTGGACGTCCAAGGGCCAGGATCGAGGCGGTTACCTGGGTACCATCTTCATGGCACTCACCTTTATGATCATCAGCTTCTCCTGCGTATCCCCTATCGTCGGTGTGCTGGGTGGACTCAGTGCGGAGAAACGACCTGTCCACTGGAATGTGCTGACTGCGCTTGTCTTCGCCACCTGCTTTGCGCTGCCATTCTTTCTGTTATCCCTGTTTCCCACCATGCTCAAGAAGTTGCCGAAGAGTGGCGGTTGGCTCAACAGTTTGAAGGTGATCCTGGGGATCCTTGAGCTAGCTGCTGCCCTCAAGTTTCTTAGACAGTCGGAACTGAACTTCAAAGCCAATCGGATTGACTACATGACCTATGATGTAGTCCTTGCATGTTACATAGGTTTAGCCTTCGTTGCCGGGTTTTACCTGCTGCGGGTTTTCCGGCTTCCTCACGATGACGAGGATTATAACCAGAAGTCTGTAGGCGTAGGCCGCTTTCTGTGGGCCAGTATCTTCATCAGCCTTGGCATCTACTTGTTCCCTGGAATGTTTTGGGCTCCCAATGGCCAAAAACAACGACCTTCCGGCGAGATCTTTGCCTGGGTCGATTCATTCCTGCTTCAAGGCGACGATACCAAACCATTACCGATGTCAGGCAAGCATGGATCAAATGGTTCAGTTGCACAAGAGCAGAAATGGATTGGCTTTCTCAATGAGGCCATCGCGGATGCCAAAGCCAGGAAAAGACGAATCTTTATCGACTTCACAGGTATTAACTGTCAGAACTGTACAAAGAACGAACGAGCCATCTTCAGCCAGGCCGATGTCAAAGCTGCGTTCGAGAATTATACCCTGCTCAAGCTCTACACAGATACGGTACCACTGGAGTATTACCCGACAGACAAGCTGGATGCAACCACACCTGTCGAACAGGAAAACGATGGTGAAGCTCATCGGCTCTTTGAAAAGAACCGCTTTAATACCACGGAACTCCCTTTCTACGTGATCATTGAGCCGGATGGAATGGACTTCAAGACCATTGCCCGCTATTCGGTCGGCTTGATTCGAGACAAGGACGAGTTCCTGAAGTTCCTGCGCGACAACACCGGGAAGAAGTAACCGGAGCCGGCATCATACTCACCCTCACCCAACCCCTCTTCCTCCGGGGGAGAGGGGAGACGATTTGGCTACTTTCCCACGCTGTAACTGACCTGTTTGCCATCTGTCGATTTTAACTTCGAGGTCAGTTCAAACCCCTGTGGCAACTGCTTGTACTCAAACGGGCCATTGCCGAAAGGGTCTGTGATGGCCTTTAGTTCATCAGGCCCCTTTTCAGCTACGGCCAGGGCAGCCAAGAAGAGAGCCAGTTTGGCCTGGTACCGATTTTGAGCAGCGTGTGTCTTATTCAAAGCGGGCAACAGTAGAACAGCCAGCGGGTTATTCTTACGGGCCTGCTGAGTCAATTCCCACAATCGATCAGCTTGTTCGGCGTAGGGCAGGTTGAAAGCCTTGAAAAGCTCATCATAGACGGCCATCAGATCGTTTGAATACTGTTTGGCCTTCGCAAAGGTATCAATGCTGTCCAGCACCTTTTGATTGCCTTCCTTCTCCCTGGCGTCAGGCGAAAACAGACTTTGTAAGATGGTTCGCCATTCACCTGGCTTCTGCATCTCAGCAGCTTCCATCTGCTTGAGCAGCCAGCCGTTCATGTAAGTCTTTTCAGTGCCAATAGCTTGTTGCACAAGTGCAATCTTGGGTAGCTTGGCTGTGCCGGCAGCAAGCTTGCTGAGGAGTTCCTTGTCCAATCCGGGAAGATAGGGAGCAATCGCTTCCAGGGCAAAAGACTCAATGGCATACCCCACCAGGATGGAGATAAGAATCGGGTCGGAGCCGGCATTCCGTGCCAGCGACATAAGGTTCAGGAAGGAATCGACACCTGCCGAGACATTACCATTATCGAATTCATAACGAATCTGTAGCGCCGCCAATCGCCCCAGCGTTCTACACTTGGCCAGGTGTGGCAGCAACAGTCCGGGACCTTCCTGGTAGTCGAGGTCCCAGTAGCAGTGGCTGCATGTCGCGGCCCGGCCCAGATACTTCATGATGGCCTGCGATGTTTGCAGAAGTTGCTTTGCCTCCGCATTGAGAGGAATGGTATTCCAATTCTCCAGCAGTTTCTCCTGCTTCTCGTCGAAGTGGGGAAGCAGGGCAATCGCCTGCCAGTATTTCATGGCGGCATTACCCGACTGCATTGGGTTACCCGACTGGGGCTGTGCCAGGGCGTAAACCGGCACCAGCAGCGACAACACTGCCGCGCATAACAATTGTTTCATGGCTGGTTTCCTGTTCAGTTCATGAAAGGGGACGGGGAAGAAGGAAAGGCTTGCTGGACAGCTTTTGGCAACATGCCGCGGCTGCCCATGGCTCCATGACGATCGAGCAGAACATCCAGAGCTTCTGTTGATTGATTCAAAGCACGGGTATACACCCTCAGTGAGGGTAGTTGATCCGAGAATTCCATGGCTTGTTCGGGAATGCTCGAAGCAGTGAGAAGACGCCGAGGATTATCATCCTGTTTCGTTCGCAGCAGCAACATCACCAGGAGGCATGCCGCTGCCAATGTACCGGCTAAGAGCCAAACTCGTCTGCGAAAAGGACCACTTTGATCGATGTCTTGACCAATCCGCTGTTTCAATCTTTCCGAAACCGGGACAGGCTTCCAGGAAGCCAACTCCGCTTCGAGTGAATCTTCATGTTCGTTCATGGGGTGGTCTCCATCGCCAGTTGGCCGCGTAACTTCTCAAGGGCATAGCGGGTACCGGCTGGCAGCAGTATTGGCGGATACTTCAAGAGCCTGGGCGATCTGTGGAAAGCTCAGTCCTCCCCAGATCTTCATGACAAGCACCTCACGCTGATCAGTGGGCAATGCAGCGATGACTTGCAGCAGTTCCTTTTGCCATTCGTCCTTCTCGATATTGCCGGCAAACCAGGTTTCGACTTCAGGCCGAGCGCTGGCTTCTTCCCGCTTGCTTCGACGTTTCTTCGATCTCATCCAATTGCTTGCTGCATGCTTGACGCAGCTGAACAGATAAGCTGTCCAATCCTGAGCCTGATGCCGAGACCGCCAGAATGAGACAAACGCCTCATGCACGACATCCTCAGCATCAGACCGGCAGCCCACGTATTGTTGCGCAAGAAGCACGAGCGAGGAACCATGCTGTTCCATCCAGGAGGCCCAGTCGTCATGCTCTTGTGCCATGCTGGTTCCGCTGTGTTGATCAAGTACTGCTAGAGTAAAGACACCGAGTGAAGGGAAATCTGTCTAGAATTGTCAACACCATGAACCCGCCGCCCCCGTTACCTCCGTTGACGTACCCCCTATCATTAAGTTATGGTTCTGCTACCTTTCTGAAGGTAAGGATCAGACCGAGGGTTGCTCGCCATGTCTGCCGAAGCGGAGTTGTATTACATCTGCCAGCCTACTGGAGAGCGACCCGTCGCTCATCCAGTGACGTTCCTCAGTGTGCAGGCATTCCTGACTGATGAAACCGCATGCCGAGCCCTGTGGGACTTCATTGCCAGTCAGTTCCGTACTCGACACAAGTTCCTGACGATCTGGCAATCGGTACGGCACGTGGCCATGATTCAAGATCCACATACTGCCCTGATTAAGGGGATGCTCATGGTCACCGCTCCTGTCAACTGGCAGATTGATTATGTCGTAGTACACCCCGATGCCCGTCGGCAGGGTATAGCCGCGGCATTGGTCAAGCAAACGCTCAACGAAGCCTGGAGGCGGGGCGTACCCTACGTGATGCTGACTAGCAAAGAAAGCCTGAGGCCGCTCTACGAAGGCGAGTGTGGCTTCACCGTCGTCGGTCGCCATGATGCCAAACGAACCACGACGGCAGAGGCGCTGAACAAGACAACATAACTGCGCTCCGGATGAGCGCTAGAATCGAGGACGTGATGTGCGGCATTGTAGGATACACCGGATTTCGTGAAGCAGAGAACATTCTCGTCGAAGGACTGCGTCGTCTCGAGTATCGTGGCTACGATTCAGCCGGCGTGGTGACACAGACTGGACCGACTCTGCACCTTCGCAAGAAAGCGGGCCGTATTGCCAACCTGGCTTCCCATCTTGTTGATCAGCCTTCCCCGGGCACCACCGGCCTCAGCCATACACGCTGGGCCACGCATGGCGGCGTGAACGATACCAACGCCCACCCTCACCTGGGCGGACACGATGGTATGCTCGCCGTTGTCCACAATGGCGTCATTGACAACTACATGGCACTGAAAGCGCAGCTCAAAGAACTGGGCTATACCTTCAAAAGTGACACTGATACCGAAGTGGTCGCCCATCTCATTGCACATCACTACGAAGGCGATCTGGTCGCGGCTATCCGCAAAGTGATACCGTTACTCAAGGGTACGTATGGCCTGGCTGTAGTCAGCAAGCGTGATCCTGGGCTGATCGTCGGCGCACGCCTCGGTAGCCCGCTGGTGCTTGGTGTCGGCGAAGGGGAAGCATTCCTGGCTTCCGATCCCAGCGCCTTGCTCGGCTACACCAAGCGCGTCGTCTACCTGACAGATGGCCAACTCTGCGCTCTGACCCCCGAGAACTATCGTATCTTTGATCGTGATGAACTCCCTGCTGAAATCAACATCGAAGAGATCGACTGGAAGCCCGAAGATGCAGAAAAGGGTTCGTTCCCCCATTACATGCTGAAGGAAATCTACGAGCAGCCCGAATCACTACAGGCGGCGATGCGGGGCCGACTCGATTCTGATGCGATGACCGCCCACTTCGGCGGCTTGAATCTCGATCCACAGAAGCTTCGCCAGATCGAACGAGTGATCCTCACTGCCTGTGGCACCAGCTACCACTCAGGGCTCGTGGCTGAGTATCTCTTCGAAGAGTTCGCCCGTCTGCCGGTCGAAGTCGAATATGCCAGCGAGTTCCGCTATCGTAACCCGCCCATTGATCGTAATACGATCATGTTTTCGATCACTCAATCTGGGGAGACCGCAGACACCCTGGCCGCCATGCGAGAAAGCAAACGCATGGGCCACCCGACGCTCTCGATCTGCAATGTCGTCGGCAGCACCATCGCTCGTGAAGCGGATGGCGGCGTCTATCTCCACGCCGGCCCCGAAATCGGCGTCGCCAGCACCAAGGCCTTCACATCGCAAGTGGCTGTCCTCACCATGCTGGGGCTGCTCTTTGGCCGCATGAGGCACTTGTCCTATACCCAGGGCGAACGCATCGTCAATGAGTTGAAGCAACTACCCGATCAGGTACGACGAGCCATGCAGTGCCATCAGCGTGTCAAAGAGGTGGCAGCCAAGTATGCTCATGTCCGCAATGTGCTCTACCTCGGTCGGCAGTATCTCTACCCCGTGGCTCTGGAAGGCGCCCTCAAGCTCAAGGAAATCAGCTACATCCATGCCGAGGGTTACCCCGCTGCTGAGATGAAGCATGGACCCATTGCGCTGGTCGATGCGGATACCCCCTCCGTGTTCCTGATGCCCCGAGGCAGCGTCTTCGATAAGGTCATGAGTAATCTCGAAGAGATCAAAGCTCGTGGCGGCCCGATCATCGCCATCGCCAGCGAGAATGATGATGACGTCGCCCACCGGGCCGATGATGTGATCTACGTCCCCGATGTGCCCGAATATCTGCAACCCATCGTGGTTGCTATCCCGCTGCAACTATTGGCCTACGAGATCGCCCTTCTCCGAGGCTGCGATGTTGATAAGCCCCGGAACCTGGCGAAGAGTGTGACGGTCGAATAGAAGTCCTGAGTGCTGAGTCTTGAGAATGTTTGGAACTCAGGACTCAGCACTCAGCACTCAGGACTATCTCCATGGCTCGCTGTGATCAAGGATACCTCTGCGACGTCTGCGGTGAGGAAGTCGAGAACCTCATCGACTCCGATCTTTATCTGCGCTACATTCTCGGTGAAGTTCCGCCTGAAGCGTTGATACAATCGAAGGAAAGGCATCTGCGCTGTAACCCGGCGATGGCTCAGTTCATTGTCGATCCGGCCTTTGATCATGTTATCTGTGATGGGCCGTACAGCAAGTTGGAGATGGACAGCGAGTTTGTTCGTGCTGAAGAAGCTCGTATCACCCGGGGTTGGCAACGGTTACAGCAGTTGCCGAAGCTGGGAGTACCGGTTACGGAGTATCCCCTGCCTGAAGTCCGCGCCTCGTGGGGCGCTTGAGACGTTCCTGTCACGATTACTACAACAACTCCATACACAGCATCGTGTCGGAGTTATCTACTATGCCCACCCCTCTTTCTCTGCTGGTCAATGGCGTGTGTGGCCGAATGGGCTTCCGTGTCGTTCACCTGGCTGCTGATGACCCTCGGTTTCAGGTGGCAGCGGGGCTGGAATATGCCGGGCATCCCAAGCATGGCCTTGATTTGGGGCATGTGATGGGATTGCCTAATCTCGAAGGCATTTCCATTACTGATAAATGGCCAACGGATCGCCGCATTGACGTGGTGATTGATGTCTCTTCACCTGAGGGCACAGCGTTGCTGCTAACGAAGTGCAGAGCAGACAAGATCCCCATGATCGTCGCCACCACAGGACACAGCGTCGCCCAGATGGCCAACCTCAGGGAAGCCGCCCACGACATGCCGCTGCTCGTGGCTGCCAACCTGAGCCTGGGTATGAACCTGATGATGAAGTTGGTGGGGCAGGCTGCATTGTCCCTGAGAACGCAGGACTTTGATATCGAGATCATCGAACGGCATCACCGCTTCAAGAAGGACTCACCAAGCGGTACTGCCCTGCGACTGTCCCAGGTAATTCAGGAGCAAGTAGGCAATGTACCTGTTCGCCATGGCCGGGAAGGCATTGTCGGAGAACGCTCCAAGCAGGAAATTGGCATTCATGCTGTACGGGCTGGCGATCACGTCGGCGATCACATCGTCCTCTTCAGCACACTTGGCGAAACACTGGAACTTCAGCACAAAGCCAGCAGCAGAGACGCCTTCGCCAAGGGCGCTCTCGAAGCAGCAGCCTTCCTCGTCAGCAAAGGCCCGGGGTGGTATTCGATGTCAGATGTGTTGGGACTATAAATATCAAGAGTTGTCAGCTCGACTGAACGCTGATAGCTGAAAGCTGCATTATGGGACTCTTCGAAAACGCACTCGCTGAAGGCGTCGTCACCACGACCCTCGAACACGCCGTCAACTGGGCGCGGAAGAACAGCCTCTGGCCCATGACCTTCGGCTTGGCTTGCTGTGCGATCGAGATGATGGCTACCGGTGCATCGAAGTATGATATCGACCGCTTCGGAGCGGGAGCCTTTCGGGCCACTCCCCGCCAGGCTGATCTGATGATCGTGGCAGGCACCGTCAATCTCAAGATGGCCAGTCGAGTAAGAAGGCTCTATCAGCAGATGCCTGAACCGAAGTTCGTCATCGCCATGGGAGCCTGCACCTGCTCGGGCGGGCCGTACTACAAATATGCTTACAACGTCGTGAAAGGCGTCGATCTCGTTGTTCCTGTTGATGTCTACGTTCCCGGCTGCCCACCCCGACCGGAAGCCCTGCTCGAAGGCCTGATGCGCGTTCAGGATAAGATCGAAGCCATGCACAGCTTCACAAAGGATAAACCGGATCAGAGTGTGGAAGCGGTCCAGACGGGCCGAGTGAAGTTGCCGCTGGAACTGGTGACGATGGATTTGGCAAACGAATATGCACTGAGAACGAAGCAGGCAGCGGTGCCGACGAAGCCCAAATCGGCTGGTGCCTAACGTCGCTGTACCACCTCGTCATGATTCAGCATCGCCTGGGCCACAATGGCACTTGCTGCCAGATCTTCGATAGCCAACTTGGGGTCTACCTTCGTTTCACCGATTGCCAGCAGTTTCTTCACTGCTTCCAGGTCTTTGGCATACATCGCCTTCTGAGCGTTCCAAAGCCTCACCAACACTTCTGACTCTTTTGGCAGAATCGCTCGCCCTGTAACTGTTCGGAACATCCACGCTATCCGCTGCTCCAGCGTCCCCGGCTGTTGCATCATCTTCTGCCCTAATATCTTGGCCGCTTCGACGAGTTGTATATCGTTGAGCAGTGCCAGGGCCTGAAGAGGCGTGCTGGTCGCTTGCCTGCGAACGATGCACACATTGCGCTCCGCAGCATCGAACGTGATCATAGCTGGGTGAGGCACCGTCCTCTTCCAAAAGGTGTAAAGGCTGCGGCGATACAGATCAGCCCCGTGGCTCTGATCGTACTTCGGGTTCCCCATCGCTACTTCCCACAGCCCTTGTGGCTGATAGGGCTTCACGCCGGGGCCACCAAGCTTCTCGACGAGGAGGCCGCTATCAGCCAGCGCCTGGTCTCGCATCATCTCCGCTGACAGCCGTCGCACCGGGTAATGGCTAAGCAACTTATTATCGATATCTTTGGCCAACTGTTCCGGCGTCGCCTGACTACTCTGTCGATAGGTGGCTGAGAGAGCCATCATCTTCAACAGCCGTTTGATATCCCACGGCTTCGCCCGCGGATCGCCTGGCTGAGCAAACTCCTGAGCCAACCAATCGAGCAGCTCGGGATGAGTAGGTCTTGCACCCTGAGTCCCAAAGTTATCGCTCGTCTCCACCAGACCAGTGCCGAACATCTGTTGCCAGAGTCGATTGACGACAACACGGGCCGTCAGCGGGTTACCCGGTTCAAGCAACCACTTGGCCAGTCCCAGCCGATTGCGTGGCTGATCAGCCTTCATTGGAGAAAAGATCGCCGGCGTGTTGCCCGTGACCGGCTCGCCATGGGCATCGTAGGCACCTCGTTTCAGGATGAACGCCGGCTTGGGCGTGGGCAGTTCCTTCATCACCATCGCTTCGGGTAGAGCGGTTACGAGATCGTTCAACTGCTTACGCATTCCCTGCAATTGTCCTCGGTACGCCGACTGTACCATGGAACCAGTTTCAGCAAAGTAGTCCATTAGCATGGCCTGTTCAGTTGGCGAGCATTGCTCGAAAGGCTTTTCCCAGATAGCTTTCGCTGCTACAGGAGAATACCCAAGCAAGGCTTCCAGCGATGTTAACTCTCTTCCATATATCCGGAGTTCATCAACCGCACCCCCTTTGAAGCCATTGTCCCTGAAGCGATAGCCCAGCGCCAGATTCGGTTCGCCGCCTCCATAGGTGATATCCTTGTACAGGCCATCACGAATCACCTTCATCTCCATCGGCTGACCGTTAAGGTACAAATGCAGGCCCGACGCCATACTGGAACCATCGTATGTCACCGTGATATGTGACCATTGTCCAACTTCCAGAGCATTCTTGCCCGCGACTTTCAGCGAGTTTCCCGGCCACATGTGGTGCAGGCCAAAGGCCACGCAGTTCTGTTCCAGCAGCAGTTCATATCCTCGACTGCCGGCATCAATGGGCGCTTTGCTATGGTGCAGCACCACAGCCCGTGGCATGGGTGCGGGTGGCTTGATCCACAAGCTGATAGAAAACGGATCGACTCGACTGAAGTGCCCTACGCCGGGAAACTCAAACCCGTTCTCGCCATCCAGCAGCACCGCCTGACCTGAACGACCGGGAACGAGTTTTGGCTGTTCATGGCCATTTCCTGAGAGCTTGGCGTTGAGTTGGTTGGGCGTCTGGTTCCTTTCCAATTCATCGAACGGGAATGCAGCCTGTAGATTGTGGGCAAACAGGTTCGGGTGTGTGTTCCGCCACGCCAGATAGTCCTTGGTGTTGAGCGCTCTTCTCGACCCAAGCTCAGAAGCAGTGGCCTCCTGAATTCGGTGTTGTACTTCAGCAATCTTCTTCTCCGTCGCCTCATCCGACAACAACAACGTCGGCACCGGCATCGATCCCGTAAAGTAACTCGTCTGCCCCGATTCATCGATGTTCTGAAACAGGCTGAACAGCGAGTAGTAATCCTTCTGCGTAAACGGATCGTACTTGTGGTCATGGCAGCGGGTGCAATCGAAGGTCAGCCCCAGGAAGGCGGTACCAAAGGTGTTCACCCGATCCACGACGTAGGAGACCCGATACTCTTCCTCGATCACACCCCCCTCTTCATTCTGCATGTGCAGGCGGTTGAAGGCGGTGGCCAGCCGTTGGTCTTTGGTGGGATTAGGCAGCAGATCGCCTGCAAGTTGCCAGGTGACGAACTGATCATAGGTCAGGTTCTGGTTGAACGCCTTCACTACCCAGTCTCGATAGGGCCACATGGGGCGATAACGATCCATCTGGTAGCCATGCGTATCAGCATAGCGGGCAAGATCGAGCCAATCAGTCGCCATCCGTTCGCCATAGCGGGGGGAGGCTAGCAGCCGATCGACCTGTTTCTCAAATGCGGCAGGCGACTGATCAGCAAGAAAAGCATCGAGTTCAGCCAGCGTTGGCGGCAGCCCCGTCAGATCGAGCGACACTCGCCGCAGCCAGGTTTCTTTACTGGCATCGCTCTGAGGCTTCAATCCTGTTACATCGAGCTTGGCAAGGATGAACCGATCCATCGGCTGCTTCACCCACGATTCGTTCTTTACTGCAGGAATCGCTGTCTTCGTTGGCGCCATGAACGCCCAATGCTGATCCCACTTCGCACCGCTATCGATCCATGCTTTGAGCAACTCCTTCTGCTTGTCACTCAGCGTCCGCTTCGCTTGCGGCGGCGGCATCACTTCCGTCTCATCCTTCGAAAGGATACGATGGATCAGTTCACTCTCAGCACTCTTGCCCGGAATGATGACCGCCTTCCCCTTCTTGACCCGGAACGCCCCTTCTTTCGTATCAAACCGCAACCCCGCCTTGCGAGCGCCGGCATCGGGGCCGTGGCAGTGGAAGCACTTGTCGGAAAGGATGGTGAGGATATCTCGACCGAAGTCGGGGGACTGGGCGTGAAGGCGGCAGACTGCCAGAAACAAAAGAATGAATGAAGCTGGGTATTTCATGGTCTCAGTCTTTGACAAGCTCGGTAAGTCGATGACTAATCATACATACAGCCTTGATAATATCCTATCTGACGGACGGCGTGTTCCATTTCTGAACAGCTTTTCTTCATCACAGGCGATTTAATCTTTGGGAGAATTCAGATCATATTTTACAGTTTCAGGCAGCTTGATGTTATGTGAAGCTGGCCAGTACCGGATAGTGCCATCGAATCCGGAACTGTACAGTCCTTCACCATCCTTCGAGAATGTCAGAACAGTGACTGTGTCGGTATGTCCTTTTAAGGTCATCACTTCACCGCCGCTGACCGTGTCCCATATTTTGATCGTAAAGTCACCATACGCTGTGGCTATGCGCTGGCCATCTGGTGCATACGCTGCACAAAGTATCCAATTGGGTTGAGAGATAAAAGTCCTTGTATTAGTACCGCTTTCAACATCCCATTGCCGAGTGCTGATATCGGCGCTGGTGCTCAGTATCGACTTCTCATCAGGACTGATCGAAAGGCTCATGATCTTATTCGCATGCCCCTTTAAGTGCCTCATGATTTGACCAGTTTCCAGGTTCCTGATACCTATTTGAAAGTCGGGTTCCTGGGTTGCAACCCAGTTCCCCGCCGAACTGCAACAAAATAAGAACTGGTTCTCTCTGCTTAAAGTCGTCTTCCAGACGACCTGGTTTTTAATCAAATCAAAGGCCTGCAGTACTTGCGCGAAATCAAGGGTTACTACCCATTTTCGTGGCGCCACGAAGGTAACATTGCTTATTCCCTGATTTGACACTCTCCAGGACCTCAAGGATTTACCGTCTTGAGCAGAGATCATTTCGATACTCCCATCGTCTCTAGCAACAACTATTTCTTCAGGGTTGTCCGTAGCGCTGAAGCAGGTGTATGGCTGCATGGGGCCAAGCATCACCATTTTGTTTGCAGGGCCATCAACTTTTGCGAACCGAGAGCGAACCAGCGCCATACAGGAAGAGGCTGCCGATGCCAGCGGCATCAGTTGGTTGGTCCTGGCATTCTCCGCCATGATTCGGTATGAGAAGGATTCTCGCCAGTTCCAAGCTCGCACTTCTCTCCCACCAATGGAGTAAAGACGATCTCCCTGAGTATCAAAGAATAGTTTTATCACATCATCAACATGTCCTCGAAGCACACCAATTTCACGTGCATTGTTCAAATCCCAGAGTTTAATTCGCTGATCCATGCTCCCAGTCGCTATCAATGGCAAGGTTGGATGAAACACGGCATCCCAAATACGAGAAGTGTGACCGCCCGTTCGAATAACACGTTGCCTAGTTTCAAACTCAATCACTTCAAGCTGGCCGGTTTCATTGCCGAAGGCCAGGTACTTGCCAGTAGGGTCAAAGTTAATTCTCCAAATTTCACTTTGCGATTGGAGGAGCGGTGAGGTTATCTCTTTTTGAGAATTAATGTGAAATGTTCTTATCACGTTTTTGTCAGCGACCACCAATCTCTCATTATCCGGATGAAAGGCTAAGCCATGCACTGCCATATTGAAGGGCATGTTGTATTGAAAGATCATCTTGCCTACTGGTTTTTCCTTTTGGTCTAAAGACCATATGAAAACCTGTCCAATAGTGTTTCCGGCTGCGATCTTGTTGCCTTGCTTGTTGAGTGCAATGGAATAGAGTTGGCCAATGCCTGGTTCTTGAACCTCTTGAACGCATTTCTTGGAAGATAGATCAAAGATAAGCATCTTGCCCAGGGTGCTATTCACAGCAAATCGCTTTTCATCCGGCAAAAAAACAATGCCTTGAAGTTGTCCTCCAAGATTGCTCCATTGGTACAGTTCAGTGCCCGTAGTGCAGTCCCAGTATCTGACACACCCACTCTCGTCCGACGTCAGCATTTTTCTGCCATCGGCACTGAGCGCCAAACCCGTCACATAGGTGGAGTGTTCCTTGAATGAAACTTCTTCGCGGTGGCACAAATTGGCGGCATGCCACCATTCCCATTGGCGATATTTTGGCTCACAATCCGACAGAAGCTTCCTTGCTCGAGATACATTGCCTTCTTGCCAATCTCGAAGGGCAAGATCGACTTGACGGAAATAGGTGATTTGCGCGAGGTTGTTCTTTGCTTCTACTTCCAGCTTTTGTGCAGTCACCGCATGACCACGAGCAGTGTCAGCCTCCACCCATAATTTGGCAATACTTGCCCCGGTAACAGCGAGAATAATCACTAAGAATGCTGCCGCTGCCAGTGCAGATTGCAGCGGATGACGAACAATCCATCGCCAGGCGCGTTCACTGCCGCTCAATGGTCGAGCCAACGTCGGTTCACCTGCCTGGAAACGTCGTAGATCTGCAGCTAATTCACCGGAAGACTGGTATCGATTCGTAGACTTCTTTTCGAGGCATCGCAAACAGATAGCCTCCAGATCGCGTGGAACTTGAGGCTTCAGGCGGGAAGGCAGAGTGGGTTCGCGCTCAAGCACCTGCTTCAGTGTTTCTGGTATCGACGCTCCACGGAAAGGAGCCCGCCCTGTCAACAAGTAGTAAAGGATTGCGCCCAACGAGTAAATATCAGCCGTTTCTGTGACGTATTTTGCCTGACCAGATGCCTGTTCCGGTGCCATGTAGTTAGGTGTGCCCAGTGCATAACCTGTCTTTGTTAATTCCGAATCACTCTCTCCGAGGAACTTCGCTAATCCGAAGTCACTGATCTTGAGTTGGCAACTTTCGAGAGACTGATTCCGTTCGCCTTGAACAAGAATATTGGCAGGTTTTAGATCGCGATGCACGATTTGCATGCGATGCACTTCGCTCAAAGCATTCGCCAACTGCTCGACTAATCGAGCTGTCACCCGTGGGTCGGGAAGTTCTTCGCGAATTCGCTGGTCCAGCCCTCCGCCCGCTACATATTCCAAAATGGAATAGGGCTCACCCTGATAGTCCCCGACGTCAAAGACTTGAACAATGCCCGGATGCTTGATCCTGGCAATGGCTTCTGTTTCCTGCTTAAACCGTTCCCGAGCCTCGACATGGAAATTACCTGCCTTGATGAACTTCACCGCAACTACTCGTTGAAGTCGTTCCTGCTGGGCACGATAAACAACGCCCATTCCCCCTTCACCGAGTTTCTCCAGGATGGTTAGGCCAGCAATTTGTGGAAAGGTGCTATTCGAATCAATGCTCTTGGAGTCTGGATAGTGGGTCACCATCGAAGTGGTTTGAAAGCTGACTGTATTCTCTGTTGCTTGTTCTTTCTTCGTCATTTTTTCCGTTTGGTCATTTTGCATGCTTTTGAAGTCCATCTATTTACAACAGTTTCTCAAAATCATTACACAGATCAAGGAAAAACTACGCCACCACATCCTTCACCACCCGGCAAGGTTCCACCCCCGTCAGCCGCATGTCGAGACCCTGATACTTGAAGTTGAACCGCTGGTAATCGATACCACATAGATAAAGCAGCGTCGCATGCAGATCGTGAACGCTGACGACATTCTCGACCGAACGATACCCCAGTTCATCGGTGTTGCCGTAGGTGATACCGCCCTTGATACCGCCGCCAGCCATCCAGAGCGAGAACGACAGAATGTGGTGATCCCTGCCGCTCCCCTGCCCCATCGGCGTGCGACCAAACTCGCCCCCCCAGATGACCAGAGTATCTTCCAACATCCCCCGCTGTTTCAGATCAGTGAGTAACGCTGCACTGGCCTGATCCACATCCTTAGCAGCAATCTTCATGTTCGGTTCAATGTCGCCATGGTGATCCCAGGCCCGATGATAGAGCTGAATGAAACGCACTCCTCGTTCCGCCAGTCGGCGGGCCATCAGGCAGTTGGAAGCAAAGCTGCCATCGCCCGGTTCCTTGATGCCATACTGTTCGAGTACGGGTTTGGGTTCCTTGCTGAAGTCGGTCAGGTCGGGCACCGAGGTCTGCATGCGAAAGGCCAGTTCGTACTGAGCGATGCGGGTAGCAATCTCCGGATCGTGCTTCTCCTCAGCGAGTATCCCGTTCATGCGCTGAATCTCATCAACGATCTGCCTTTGCGTACTCTGGCAGACGCCCGGAGGGTTGCCGACGTAGTGAACCGCTTCGCCCTTCGACTGGAACAGGATGCCCTGGTACTTGCTGGGCAGGAACCCCGATGACCATTGCCGTGCTGAGACCGGCTGCGCACCGCTGGCTTTGCTCGTCGAAGTCAGCACGATGAACCCCGGCAGATTCGCCGTCTCCGCACCCAGACCATAGAGCAGCCAACTCCCCATGCTGGGCCGGCCCTTGATGATCGAGCCGGAGTTCATGAAGGCGTGTGCCGGGTCGTGATTGATCTGCTCCGTCTGCATTGAGCGGATGATAGCTATCTCGTCGGCATGTTTGGCGATGTGAGGGAAGAGCTCCGAGATCTCCTGCCCCGATTGGCCATGCTTGGCGAACTTGGCGAACGAGCCCCGAGCGATGAGCTTGGTGTTCTGAAGCTGAGCTAACTGCTGGCCCTTGGTGAACGATTCAGGGAAGGGCTTGCCGTTCAGTTCCGTGAGCTTGGGCTTCCAGTCAAACGATTCATGCTGCGACGCTCCACCCGCCATGCACAGGTGAATCACCCGCTTGGCCTTGGCCGGGAAGTGGAGCTTGGTCAGCACCCCGCGGGGTTTGTCATCGTTGGCTACAGCTTTCGACCATCCGAGCAGTTCACCCAGGGCGATAGCACCGAGGCCATAAGCGGAGTGCTGGAGGAAGGCACGGCGAGGAAGGTTGTTCATTGAACTTAGTTTCATTACGACACTCTCCACTTTCTCATTGACAGAATACCACGAAATGCTGGCGATAGAAACCAATTACCCTTATCAGCGACTATTCAAAGCAGCCTGTCGGCCCGCCGCTTCTCGAATCGTATTGCTCTGTATCTCAACAATATCTTCGATGATCGGGGCATACCCGCCAGCCATTGTGATAGCAACCGGCAACAGGTTAGCTTGGCACTTGTCCAAGACCATTCTGTCACGTGCAACTAGCCCCGCCTTCGTCACCTTCAACCGACCCAGACGGTCACCCTCGTACGGATCGGCACCAGCCAGATAGATCACCAACTCCGTTGTTGCTTCATTGATTGCCTGCTCGAGGCCCCGTTCTAGAGCAGCGAGATACTCCTCATCACCGGTGCCATCTCCCAGGCCAATATCCAATCGGCTGGGCACCTTCCTGAGGGGAAAGTTCTTCTCGCCATGAATTGAGAACGTGTAGACACTTTCGTCATCTCGAAAGATGTCAGCAGTACCGTTACCCTGATGCACATCGCAATCGACAATCAGCGCTCGGCGAACCAGCCCCTCGGCTTGTAACGCTCTGATGGCGACAGCTGAATCGTTGAAGATGCAGAAGCCTTCTGCAAAGTTATACCCGGCATGATGGGTGCCGCCGGCGAGGTTGGCGGCGAAGCCATCGTTGAGCGCCGCCCGGCAGGCTGCCAGAGTGCCACCTGAGGATCGTTTGCTTCGTTCGACAAGTGCCGAGGACCAAGGAAACCCCAGCCGACAAATCTCATCGTCAGTCAATTGCCCCAACAATACTCGCTGCACATACCGTGGATCATGAGCACGCCGAAGATCATCTTCAGTAACAGCCTGCGGTTCTATCAGATCGTCCGGAGCAATGATCTTCCCGGTCAGCAACCGTTCCCGCAGCAGCCGATACTTCTCCATCGGGAAGCGATGGCCTTCGGGCAGAGGTAACACAAAGTGATCACAGTAGAAGGCTTTCATATCGGCGCTTTCACATCATCCCGCACCAGTCTTGCCAGTCGCTCCGCCTGCATGGCACAATCGTGATGCCGTGATAAGCATTGCCTCCCAGGTAGAGGCCGCGATGTTTCTTGCATTGCTCTTCGATCTTGCTGACTCGTAGCCCATGCCCCAGCGTGTACTGGGGTATTGCCTTGGGCCACCGGGTCAGATGCACGTACTGCGGTGGCCGAACGATCTTGAGTAGATTTCGCAGTTCCCTCCGAGCCGCAATGATCAGTGCATCATCTTCCCAGGAAAGCATCTCCTTCCGCTGCCAGCCCCCCATCGTTAGCTGCAGCAGCACATCACCCTCACCGGCTCGACCGGGGAAATACGACGATGGAAACACCACCTTCATGACATCACGCTTAAACCGTTGTGGCACCAGAACACTGTGGGAATCGACATACCCCGGAACCTGATCGCTGCGATACCCCATGGCCAGCGAAATGACATCAGCATGAGGGATGCTCATGATGGTATCAGCCAGGTCAGCATCCATATCAGCCAGGATCGCCGCCTGCTTCGGAGCGGGACACGCCAGCAACACGACATCCGCAGGGCGAGTCTCGCCATCACTACAGCGCACCAGCCAGCGATGGGGCAGCCCGTCAGCCGCCTGCACGATCGATTGCACTCCCACTCCCAAACGCGGTGACTGCTTCAACTGCGCCCGCAACGTGTCGATCAACGTTCGCATCCCATTCTTGAAGGTAAAGTGCCCCATCCAGTCGTCCGTCAATTCAATACTCGCCTTGGCTGCTGCTTCCCGCTCAGCCTGCACCAGGCGTGGGTAGCCACCCAGCACGTTGCCGAACTGTTGTTCTGCACGAGCCAGTTGCGGGAAGCCAGTACACACACTGATCGCTCGGCCATCGCCGGCAAACTGATCTGTGCCCAGTGCATCAGCGAGCAACACCGCCAGTTCGGTGCCGACTCGCCGTTCGATGAACTGATAGATGCTCTCATTGTGCTTGTTCTTCTTAGCCCCGGAGAATCGCAACCGTTCGGTGAGGAGTCGGAAGGCACTGCCCATGCCGAAGAGCGGCGAGGTCATCGCTTTGCCCAGCGTGGTGGGAATCAGCTTGATGACGCCATCATGATGGAGGATGAGCCGCTTGCGAAACGCCGGGCCTGGGGCGATGAGCTGGTTTGTCAGCTTCAACCGATGACAGAGCTTCATCACTCCCAACCGATTGCCCGGGAACGACACAGGCCCTACTTCGGCGAGATAATCATCGACACGTTCCGACCAGAGCATGCCCCCGGCACGCTGCTGCATTTCGAGCAGGGTGATCTCCGCCTCGGGCAATCTCGATTGCAGTTCATACGCCGTCGCCAGACCGGAAAACCCGGCTCCGACGATCACAATGCGTGTCTGCTCTTGGGGCATAACTACCCTTGAGGTGTCTAGCGATTGCACCCCCTCACCCCCGGCCCCTCTCCCTCCGGGGGAGAGGGGAGAATGGCAATCACTCTATTCATGCTCGAAGGGTGACGCCGAGTAACTTCTCTACACGACCCACGATCTTGGAACGCAGCTTCACGACTTCTTTGTCAGTCAAGCTGCGGTCGTCAGCCTGGTACATCAAAGCATAGGCCAAACTCTTCTTCCCTGCTGGCAGATTCGCCCCACGATAGACATCAAACAGCTTAACCCGCTTGAGCATCTCGCCACCACCGGCACGTATCTCCGCCTCCAGCTTAGCTGCGGGAAGCGCTTCATCAACCACCAGTGCAATATCTTCCAGCACCGGTGGGAACGTGGTGATCGATTTGAACTTATGCAGCGTCGGTATCACCGCCAGCAGCGCATCCAGATCCAGGTCAGCGACAAAGACCTTGCGGCGGCCCAGTTCATAGCTGGCGTTCAGCGTCGGATGCAGTTGGCCGATGGTCCCTACCTTGATCGAGTCGCAGTGTACCTCAGACGATTGACCGGGATGCAGTTCCGAACTAGTTACCGGGCTGAAAGCAATCTCATCGACATGGAGCCGAACCAGCAGCGATTCGACGATCCCCTTCAGATCAAAGAAGTCCATCGATACAGAAGCAGCCTGACTGTCCCAATGTTCGGTAGTGCGTGGCCCGGTGATGACAATCGACAGCCGGCGGGTTTCCAAGGGCAGTAGCTGTCCTTCTGCTGGCAGATAGACCTGCCCGATCTCGAACAGCCGCACACCAGGCCGCTGTCGAAGGTTGGTTGCTGCCACCTGTAGCACGCTGGCGAGTACGCTACGGCGGAGAATACCCCGCTCGCTGTGGATGGGGTTGGCCAATTCAACCGCAGCCCCCGTAATGCCGAGCGGCGATTCCTTCTCCGGGCTGGTTAATGAATAGCACATCACCTCCTGCAATCCCAAACTCGTCAGGATGTCGCGCACCCTCTCTTCACCCTGCAAGGCGATGTTGTCCCGTTGGATCGGCAACTCATCAGCCAGCATGGCGGTGGGCAGCTTGTCGTAGCCATAGATGCGGGCGACGTCCTCCACGAGATCAGCAGCCCCGGCTTGAATATCGACCCGATGCACCGGTGGCACCACGTTGAAGCTGGCCGTGCCATTGGGGCCATCAACCTGGTATTCAAGAGAACGGAGGATACGGGCGATATCAGCATCGGGGATACTCATCCCCAGCAGCCGTTCGACATAGGCCAGTTCCAGTTTGATCGGCGTCGCAGCCAGCGGGGCTGGGTAGCAGTCGATGACACCTTGGCACACGGTCCCGCCGGCCAATTGTCGCAACATCTCAGCAGTTCGTTCCCCGGTGATGAGGGCCAGTTCGGGATGCAGTCCCTTGCTGAAACGCATGCTCGCTTCACTGAAGAGGTTGAGTTCCCGTGCCGTCTTACGGATCGAAGCAGCGTTGAAGTGAGCCGATTCGAGCAGCACGTTCTTCGTGACATCGGTAACTTCGGTCTCCAGCCCACCCATCACACCGGCGAGGGCAACCGGCCCGGCAGCATCAGCAATCACCAGGTGATGCGGCTCCAGCTTGCGTTCCACATTATCCAGTGTTGTGAGCTTCTCGCCCGGCTTGGCGTTTCGTACCGTGATGACGGGAGCCGCTCCCTTGGAACGAGCCAGCAGCTTATCGAAATCGAAAGCATGCAACGGCTGCCCCATCTTGAGCATCATGTAATTGGTGATGTCGACGATGTTGCTGATCGGCCGCATGCCCATTAGCGACAGCCTCCGCTGTATCCAGTGGGGTGATGGTCCGATGGTCACACCTTCGATCAGCGTGGCAGTGTAACGGCGGGAGAGGTTCGGATCAGCGATCTCGACTTTCACTCTGCCTTCGATGCTCTTGCCCGTCTGAGAGACAGCCAGTGAAGGCGATTTCAGCCGTTGGCCGGTAAGGGCAGCGACTTCACGAGCCAGCCCGACAATCGACAGGCACCGGGCCATATTGGGCAGCACATCAATCTCGAGAACGATGTCACCCAGGATATCGACCAGCGGTGAGCCGACCGGCGTTTCGGGGGGCAGCAACACGATGCCTTCATGATCATCCGCAATGCCCAGTTCACGTACCGAACAGACCATCGAATCGCTGGCGAAGCCCCGGATCGGCTTAGGCTTTAGTTCCTTGAGCTCTTTCTTCTCGGAATAGCCATCGAAGAGAATCGACCCGGCATAGGCCAGCACGACGACCTGCCCACTCTCGCCGGGAGCCACGTTCCCCGCTCCGGTAATCACCGTCTTGGGTTCAGCTCCCTTGCCTAGATCGAGCTTGAGGAACTTGAGCTTATCGGTCTCGGGCACCTTGGTGATTTCCAGCACCTTGGCGGTGACGATCTTATCCTTCGCCCACACCGGCCCCGGCTCGTCGATCTTGCACTTCAGCCCTTCCGGCACCGGCACGCCGACCAGCTTCACGCTGATCACTTCCAGCCCCGCCAGGGTCAGCTTGTCGACCAGTTCCGGTACCGAGATGGTGAGATCGACATATTCTTTGAGCCAGGAGATGGGCAGCTTCATGAACGGTTCCTAAACGAATGCAACCTAGCTATTAAATGGCTGGCAGAAAAAGGAACCAGTAGCCGGAAGTAAGATGGGAAAGACGATAACCCTTCAATCTGTGCCACACTCCGGCGTGTACTCGCGTCAGGGTGTGGTTTCGTGACACCTGTCTCGTCTCATTGGTTCATCGTGAAACGACAAGCGATTGATGCACACCTCGACGTGAGTACACGTCGAAGTGTGGCACGGCCACCGAATCTTAAGTGTGGTGTTCCAAGAATTAGCTTGAGAAAACCCTACGTCAAGAGATAATCAACCTCAGTAACCCCGCTTGCAGTCCTGCCCTCCATCCTCTCCCCCTCAACGAAGTAACTCTAATGAAACCCATCCTGCTCCTGCTCGTCTGTTGTCTCGCTACCGTCGTCTATGCCGGCGATCCCCCATCGCAGGTCTTCTCCCCACCACGCCTGCCCAACGATGGCCGGCTGAAACCCTATCATCTTGATCGGCCTTATCCCTTCACTGGCGAATATGCCACCAAAGAAGCGTGGGAGAAGCGGGCGGCTCAACTACGGACTCAACTCCTGGTTTCTTTGGGTCTATTCCCTCTGCCCGAAAAGACACCGCTCAACGCCGTAGTGCATGGCAAGATCGACAAGGGCGACTACACCATCGAAAAAGTCTACTTCGCCAGCATGCCCGGCCACTATGTGTGTGGCAACCTCTATCGGCCTAAGAATGTCAAAGGCAAAGCTCCCGTCGTCCTCAATCCGCATGGCCATTTCACCGAAGGCCGCTTCACGAAAGAACCCGACAATGTAGTGAAGCGTGATCTTGCTTCCCATGGCGAAGAGTTCGAAGAAGGCGCTCGCTACCCACTACAAGCAGCTGCGGTCGGCCTCGCTCGGCTCGGCTGCATCGTCTTTCACTACGACATGGTAGGCTATGCCGACACAACGCAGCCTATCCCCCACCGGGTTGGCTTCAACGCCCTGGAAGCGGAGCTTCGCCTCCAGAGCTTCCTCGGCCTGCAAACCTGGAACAGCATCCGTGCTCTCGACTTTGTGTGCGACCTCCCCGATGTCGATACCAAACGCATCGGCGTCACCGGGGCCAGTGGCGGTGGCACGCAGACCTTCCTTCTCTGTGCTCTTGATCCTCGCCCCACCGTCGCCTTCCCCGCTGTCATGGTCTCAGCCAACATGCAAGGCGGCTGCATCTGCGAGAACGCTTCACTCTTGCGAGTCGGCACCAACAACGTCGAAATCGCTGCCCTCTTCGCCCCCAAGCCGTTGGCTATGACCGGTGCCAACGACTGGACGGTTGACATCGAAACCCGTGGCCTGCCCGAACTCAAGAAGATCTACGGCCTCTACCGTGCAGCGGATAAGGTCAACGCCAAGCACTTCTCTTTCCCGCACAACTACAACCAGGTCTGCCGGGAGATGTTCTACGAATGGTTCAACAAGCATTTCGAGCTGGGCCATTCTTCACCGATCAAGGAGCAGCACTTCTCGCCAATGTCAGCCAAGGAGTTGAGCGTCTTCGATGCGGACCATCCCCGGCCGAAAGACTGGCTGCCCGCCCAACGTTTGCAGGAGACGATGACTGCCGCCAGCGATGCTCAGTTGGAGGCGATGAAGAAGAACGATCCCACAGCTTATGCAGCACTACAGCGTCAGGCCCTGAAAGCCATCTGCGGCACCAGTCTGCCCGAAGCAGGCACCACCAAAGCGACGCAGATCAGCTTCGATCAAAAGGAAGGCTACTCGGTCTGGAAAGGCAGCCAGACTCGCAAAGGCACCGACGATGAAGTGCCCATCCTCGCCATCGTTCCACCTAAAGAAAAGCAGACCGGCGTCGCTGTCGTTTGGGCCGATGCCCGGGGCAAAGCCGCCCTCTTCGCCGAGGATGGCAGCCTGATTCCCGCCGTGCAGAAGCTGGTCGATAGCGGCGCAGCTGTGATGGGCGTCGATGTTTTCCTCACCGGCGAGTGGAACCTGCCCGGCAAGCCGACCGCCATTCCGATGGTGCCCCAGAAGCACCATAAGGATGTGCCGTTCCTGGGCTACTGGCTCGGCTACAACCGCAGCATCCCCGCCCAGCGCGCCCATGATTTGCTCACGGTCATCAGCCATCTCAAGCAGCGGAAGGATGTCAAGGAAGTCTGGCTGATTGACGGCGGCGACGCCAGCCCCTGGGCCAACATCGCCGCGATCCTTGCCGGCGACACGTTGACCAAGGTGACACTGCACACCGACGGCATCAACTTCAGCAAGGTGGATCAAGCCGAGAACCCCATGCTCCTCCCCGGGGCTCTCAAGTATTTCAAGGATGAAGCGTTCTGGAAGGCGGCGAATAAGTAGGCCCGGTTCCCCTCGATCAATCCTGAGTCGGCCCACTTGCTTTCATCGTTCGATTCAGAATAGTCAATATTCCTGCACCAAGCAAACCTCCAACTGTTGCAAAAGACAGACTGTATCCGATGGGAACGATGATAATGTAGCCAGAGATGTGTGCTACAGCATTCTTGGCGCGGATAGCGTCAATCTGTTCTTGCATTGCACCATAGCCAATCCACAGGCCAAGAAAAAATCCGAGGCCAAATCCGAAAAATGTACCCAGGAATAGATTAAGCGAAGGCCTGAGTTTCATATGACGTGCCCACACCCTCCCCCCTTCTTCCCGGTGGGGAGAGGGGAGAAGGTTATCATCCTCAATCGAAGTCTACCGCCCCAACACCCATCGCCCCTGTGCCGCTGAACCTGCAACATCCTTCAACTCGACTCGCACTCCCTCTGTACGCTCCTTCTTATTCACTGCCAGCGTCAACACATGGGTGCCAGGCGATAACTTCATCGTCATCTCCTTCGCCGGCTCAAGCGGTTGCTGATCCAGCCACATCTGCATGCCTTTGGCATCGTTCAAAGAAAGCTGCACTTCGCCGGCTGTGCCGACTTCCAGCTTCGTTCTGGCGAAGCCGATTTGGGTGTCGATGCCGGACCATTCGCCTTTCTTGCGGACGTAGACATCGAGGATAGTATCGAGCGGAAGCAGGCCGCCCACGGTTGCATACTCGGACGACCAGATCAATCCCTTAGGCATCATCACCGCCCCGGCCAGGCGATTCCGCATGATCGCTTCGTTGGCAGCGGCATTGGGGACAAGCGTTTCCCAGGTTCTGGCGACTCTCGTCGTGCCCACAGAATAATTGCCGACCTTCCCCAGTTCGGTGAGGAAGCGAACGAGATCGACCAGTTCCCCACGAGTCAGGCCATCAACCAGTCCTTCGGGCATGAGCGACTTGCCATCAGCCCGGCCTTCGATGTCCTTGATCGGAATCTTGACATCGGCCCCCTCCGCATCGCGCAGGATCAGTTCATCCTTGTTCTCCCGCTGCTTGATGCCGGTGAGGACTTTGCCATCGACTGTGGAGATAACGGTGGTATTGAAGTTCTCTTTGATAGCTTTGCTCGGCAGCAGCAGCGATTCGATTAAGTAATCAGGCTGAGCGCTCGCCCCGATGCTGGTCATATCAGGCCCGATCTGCCCGCCGGAGCCGCCGATGCCATGACACTTCAGGCAGTTGAGTTCCTTACGGCGGTAGATGAGTTCACCACGGGCAGCATTGCCATCTTTAGCCACCCCTTCGAGCAGGTCTTTCATCACGACGGGGGTCGCTTCCCACTTGGCGGTGTTGAGCTTCCCCGCCTTGGCGAGAGCATCAATGAGGGGTTGATGCACCTGGCCGGTGGAGCGAGCGATGCGGATGGCAGTTTTGGCGACGTCGGGGGGAATGTTTGCATGGCTGGCTTCGAGAGCCTGAACGAGTAATGGTGCTCCATTCTTTGTTTGAAGAAGTGGTGGCAAAACGCGTGACAAATCTCCCTCCTTGGCCTCATTCATTAGAATGACAATACCCAAGGCTCCTCCATAGGGATCAAATCTGACTACACGCTGCAGAGCTTCGATTTGAATTGCTTTTTGTTTGTTATTCAGTGATGCTCCTCGGATTACTTTTTCACTCTCAAATATTTCCTTAAGCTTCGTCTTACTCTCACTCGATTCAGCCATCTCCAGCTTTCTGCGATTTTTCGATTTGTCTGTAAGGATGAATTCTGTCAATGCATCGAACGCTGCGGTTCGTAAATCAATAGAAGTATTCTCCTTCGTTGCTAGTTCGTTAATTGATCCCCTAAGTGACTCGACATCCCATAAACCACATAAGCGGATTGCGGAATGAACAAATTGGACTTTGTTCGAAGAGATCAACTCCTTTACGGAAACAACATCACCATGGGGTCGAACCTTCCTTTGACTCGCCGCCACCTCCAGCGCCTGCAGGCGTTTCAACCGCTGGTCGTCGCTCAGATTGCTATCCAGACACTGCTCCCACAGAATCTGCAACTCCTTCGGCCCGCCGAGTTGGGCGACTTGATTCCAGAGGGCATCGGCGGTCTCGCCCTTGAGATCGTTCTGTTGCAGATATTTAAGCAACGGCTCCACCAGCTCCGGCGAACCGCTGGCCTGCACCGCAAAGAGAAGATGCTTCGGATCATCAAACTTCAGCTTCCCCTCCCGAAATGCCGGTAGCCACTTTGGTTCCAGTTCCCGCACCGTGAGCCAAAGGGCGTAGTCGAGGAAGCGATCCATGGGTTTGTTGAGGACATTCATCGCTATGGGGAGAGCGTTGGGATCGTTCTGTTTGGCCAACAATCGAAGAATCTCCAATCGAACCCGAGGCGAATCATGTTCAACGTAATTCGCAAAGCTCTTAGTCCATTGCTTAATGTCTGATAGGTCGTTACTCTTTGATCCAACAATCCAATCCATTTGATCAGCAATGGATAACAGGCGGAAATAGGATTCAGTACTGCTCTTGTTTCTTCGATCTAGCTTTGGAGAGGGCACCCACTTTGCGTAGTGCTTGATGTTTGGGTCACTTTGATTATTTGTTGTTAGGAGGGCGATAATACCTAGTTCATAGCTCAATCGGTTCCGTTCAGCAACGGCTTCGATTGTATAATCCCACTGGGCATCTCCCCTTCTCTTCTCTGATGCTGACTCCTGTTCACTGTATTCTAAAAGTATCTTGCTTACGCCCTCGTTGCCTTGTTTGAGAATAGCCACCCTCGCCATGTCCCGCGTCCACTGCTCCGGTTGCTTCAGAGCTTCCAATAGTTCCGCCGTCGTCGCCCCCTCAATCTTCGGCTTCTTCACCAGCGGCCTGCCTTTGGCGGTCACGCGCCAGATGCGGCCGTGGGTGACATCTCTTCGTGGGTCACGGAAGTCGACCTCGCCATGCTGGATGATCGGGTTGTACCAGTCGGCAATGTAGATCGCGCCGTCGGGGCCCATCTTCACATCGATCGGGCGGAAGGCGGGGT
>DAOMFV010000012.1:0-64765 GCA_035430005.1 Gemmatales bacterium | reverse complement strand
CCCTGGGATGAACGCCGCTTCACCTACCCGATCAAGAACCAGAAGAAGGGCATGTACTATCTGCTCTACTTCCGTGGCCCAGGCCCCGTGGCTCCCGCTATCGAAGCTGATCTTCGATTAAGCGAAACCATCCTGCGCTACATGATCGTCAACATTCATCCGAAGCTGCACGAACAGATGATCACGATCGCCAAGGATGAACATGCCGCCGTGGCACTGCATGCTCCGGGTTTGGCTGAAGAAGACATCATGGGCATGGCCATGGGTGGCGGACGCTAGTGAAGGCGAGGATCGGGTTGGGAGGGCGAGGTTCCGGCCGAGCTTTCTTCCCGGCGAGTTTGACAAAATCGCGGCCTGTACAGCTTGCGAACTATCAACATCCCCTTTAGGCTAAGTTCAGAGTCCCACGGTCATTGTCGGAGTACGAAGATGGCTAATTTGAACAAGGTGATGTTGATCGGTCGCTTGACCCGTGATGTCGAAATGCGCACGTTCTCCAACGGCGGCAAAGTGGCCAAGTTTGGCTTTGCCGTCACCGGCAGCCGCAAGAAGAACGCCCAGACAGGCAAGTGGGAAGATGAACCCTGCTTCCTCGATGTGGAACTGTTCAACCGCGGCGAGTTCGGCAAGCTGGCCGACACCGCTGAGCAGTACCTCGCCAAGGGCAAGCAGATCTTCCTCGAAGGCAAGCTGACCCTGCAAAGCTGGACCAGCCAGGATGGCCAGAAGAAAAGCAAGATCGTGGTGGTGGGGGAATACATGCAGTTCCTCGACAGCCGCGAAGGTGGTTCAGGTGGCGGAGCCCGCTCGGCCCCTGCTTCCAACCATTACGATGCTCCGAATCCCGATGAAGGTTCCGATTCCACGCCGAACTTTGCTCCCGATGAGAGCGTGGGCGGCAAGGACGAGATTCCTTTCTAACTGAAACACAACCCCGAAACATAAACACTGAACCCCGATAAGAGCCATGGCAAAAACAGCAACCGCACCCAAGACCGAAAAGAAGTCCAAGGCCTCCGCTAAGGCGGCTGAGCCTAAGAAGAAACTGCCTCAAAAGAAGGTCAAGCATCATCACGTGCCCCGCGGCAAGCATGGCGGCATGCAGATCATGCTGATCGAAGACGTCACCCATGTCGGCAAAGCCGGCGATGTCGTCGAGGTCAAGATGGGCTATGGCCGCAACTACCTGATGCCCCGCGGCCTGGCAACCTATGTCACCTCGCACAACACTAAGCTCCTCGAACTGCACAAGATCAAGGTGCAGAAGATTCGCGAAGCCAAGCTGGCTGATCTTCGTGCCATGGCTGAGCAGCTCCAGCGCGTCAGCGTCACCATCCAGTCGAACGCCAACGAAGAAGGCCATCTCTATGGCTCCGTCAGCGCCGCTGAGATCGTCGCCGCTCTCAAGCAGCAGAACCTCGTCGTCGATGTCGAAGCTGTCAAGCTCGAAGGCGTGATCAAGGAACTGGGCCTCTACGAAGTGAAGCTCAGTCTTGCCCCCGAAATCGACACCGCTATCAAGGTGCTCGTCATCAACCAGGCTGATAAGAAGTAACTAGACTTCACAAGTGTTACAGCAAGCAATAAGCCCTCGGAATTCCGAGGGCTTATTGCTTGTCTACATCGTTTACGCCGGCATCACCGCTGGTTGTTCCTGCTCCCGGCCTGTTGGCACAGCCTGATTCTGACAGCAGTCCTCCCGTTCGCATCCTTCCATGGAACACTCGCCTTCGGCGCATTCTTCCATGGAGCAGCTTTCTCCACCGCAGCAGACTTGTGCATCGCAGATCGTGATCTGGTTCTCGTCTTCGCTCAGCAGCGTGGGTGATGTCGCCATTGCAATCAACGGGTTCATCGGGATCATGCTGGGCAGCGTGAAATCGGGATCGTACTCGATCAGGTCAAATCCGTTAATCATGATCTTGAGATGCTTGTTGAACTCCGCCAGCGGAACCCCTGCCTTCTTGGCAACCTGAGCTTTGGTCAGATGCGGTTCGCTGCCTTTCTTGAACAGTGCATTGACATACCCCACTGCCCCCACCACGGCAGCAGCCCAGGTTTTGATGTCCCCTTTGCGACCGGGCGACTCCTCGATGCAGAATCCCTTCACCATCATCCGGCACATGCTTTGGTATTCTTTGTTGAGCGCAGCCTTGCAGATGGCATCCGTATGACGGGTTAGTTCCTTTTTGAGAACAGCCAGCGAATGTAGCCTTGGCTTGGAAGGTTTCTTGCGAGGAGCCGGCTTCTTTCGAGCAGCGCTCTTTTGGACAGTGGATTTCTTCGGTTTGCGTTTGGTTTTTTTCTTCGTTTTCCTGGCGGCTGCCATTGGTAGGTTCCTTGGTGAGATGCCTATAACGTAGCATCTCACCAACGATCTGGCATTAGCTGACGACTGGAGTTGCTGGATTAGGAATCTCAGGGGATAGTCCTCGAAGGTCTAGACCATATTCCAGGTACGCTTTCAGGCAGAGGGCCATATGCGTCCAACCGCCACAGTTTTCGTGACTGGCTTTGTAGCCTGGCTCATCGTGCAGCCAGCCCGCTTCGCTGATCGTAAGCAATGTGCTGGTGTCGCTCAGCGGTTCGAGCTCGAAGAGCATCTTGACGCTGTATCCCGCTCCGGTCGTCTTCTTCCAGGCAGTGCTGTTGGCTTCCAGTTCGATGAGTTTGTGGGGTACCAGCCTGGTGACGGTAACAGGGTAGTCGCCCCACTGGCCCCAATTCCAGGTGATGACCTTACCTTCGACCAGCGGGCCGCTGGTCTTGTCGACGAAGTACTTGCACATGTGGTCAGCCTGAACGATGGCGTCGAAGACGATGCGCACCGGCTTGTTGATCTTGGTCTGAACGGTGTAATTGCGAGGCGACATGAAAGGCTCCCGGAGGGGTTTGACAATACGTTATAATAATATAACATATCATGACTGCCGGTAAAGAGCAAGGAGGAGATTCGGTGAAGCAACGACCGATGGGCAACTCATCAGGTATAACAGCGAAGGAGCGAAAGAAAGAAGACCTTGTCTTCAAGGCGCTCGCTAACCGGGATCGCCGGGCGATGCTCGACCTGGTGCAGGAGCAGCCCCGGATGACAACCGAGTTCTGTGATCATCTCTCTGATCTTGATCGATGCACCGTGATGCTGCACCTGCGGGTGCTCGAAGAGGCTGAACTGCTCATCACCAAAAGGCAGGGCCGATGCAAGCTGCACTATCTCAACGTCGTTCCGGTTCAGCACGTCTACGAACGGTGGATCAAGGCCTACGCTCAACCGGCTGCAACGCTTTTGACTCGTATTGCTGAACAGTTTGACAATGAACCACACAGAACGTAGCCAGTTCGCTTTGTACAATGATGGCATCTTCCCTATTTTGATTGATCTCCATGACTGCACCCCTGCCCGGTAAATGCTCCCAGGTTCCCGACGCAGCCGGCCGCTACGGCTCGTTCGGAGGCCGGTACGTTCCCGAAACCTTGATACATGCCCTCGATCAACTCAGCGCCGCCTACGAAGAGGCCCGGAGTGATCCCGCGTTCCAAAAGGAATTGACAGGGTATCTCAACAACTACGTCGGACGGCCCACACCACTGACCTTTGCTGAACGTTTGACCAAACAAGCCGGTGGCGCTCGCATCTTTCTGAAGCGGGAAGACCTGCTCCATACCGGCGCCCACAAGATCAACAACACCATCGGCCAGGCACTGCTCACCAAACGCATGGGCAAGCCCCGGGTGATTGCAGAAACGGGTGCCGGCCAGCATGGCGTGGCGACTGCTACCGCCTGTGCCCTCTTTGGCCTGCCTTGCCGGGTCTACATGGGTGCTGAGGATATCCGCCGGCAGAAGCTCAACGTCTTCAAGATGCGTGCCCTTGGTGCGGAAGTATTCGAAGTGACTACCGGCAGCAGAACGCTGCGTGATGCGGTCAACGAAGCGATGCGCGAGTGGATGGGCACCGTCGAAACCACACACTACATCCTGGGTTCCGTTGTCGGCCCGCACCCCTTCCCCCTTATCGTCCGCGATTTCCAGAGCGTCATCGGTCGGGAAACCAGGCAACAGTCCATGAATCAACTGGGCAGACTTCCCGATGTCGTCATCGCCTGTGTCGGCGGCGGTTCCAACGCGGCGGGCATGTTCTATCCTTTTGTGGATGACACCGGTGTCAAACTCGTTGGTGTTGAAGCCGGGGGACGGGGCATTCAACCCGGCCAGCATGCCGCTACCCTCAGCCTTGGTAAACCTGGCGTGCTGCATGGCACCTACAGTTATGTTCTGCAAGACGAAGATGGCCAGACCGCTGACGTACACTCTGTCTCCGCAGGTTTGGACTATCCCGGCGTTGGCCCTGAACACAGCTACTGGAAAGAGCTCGGACGGGTGAGCTACACCCAAACCGAAGACGATGCTGCCCTCGCAGGGTTCCAGCTTTGCAGCAGAATGGAAGGAATCATCCCTGCTCTCGAAACATCACATGGTGTCGTGGAAGCCATGAAGATTGCCGCCAGGCTGCCCAAGGATAATATCGTCGTCGTCTGCTTCAGTGGGCGTGGTGATAAGGATTGCTTTGAGGTGGCGAGGTTGCAGGGGTTGGATGTGGGGTAAGCTACTTCACCTTCACCATCGCCAACAACTCCTCCTCACTAATCACCGGAACCCCAAATGTCTTCGCCTTGTCCAGCTTGCTGCCAGCCTTGTCCCCGGCGACGACGTAGTTCGTTTTCTTGCTGACACTTGATGATGTTTTGCCGCCGTGATCGCGGATGAGTTGCTCGATCTCATCTCGACCAAAACGGACCATCGTACCGGTGACGACGAAGGTTTGGCCATCGAGCCCTGCTCCTTCGGCCTGCTTGGGCTTGGCTTTCTTCTCTTCGGTCAGCTTCACGCCCGACTTCTTGAGCCGTTCAATCAGTTGGCGATTGGCCTTCGACTGAAAGAAAGCATGCACACTCTCAGCCACGATGGGACCGATACCTTCGATTTGCGAAAGCCTTTCGACCGGTGCTTCGATGAGGTCGTCGATGGAACCAAACTCGCCGGCCAACAGCCGAGAGTTGCTGACGCCCACGTGGCGGATCGTCAGCCCAGCCAGCACACGCCCCAGGCCTTGGGTCTTGCTGGCGGCGATGCCATCGATAAGGTTCTGGGCTGACTTCTCCCCCATGCGTTCGAGGGTGAGCAATTTCTCCAGATCAAGTTCATACAGATCGGGTAAAGTCTTTACGAGCCCCTGATCGACTAGTTGATCAATGACAGCCGGCCCCAGGCCTTCGATATCCATGGCAGGGCGGGTGGCATAGAAGCGCAGCCGTTCTTTAAGTTGGGCCGGGCAGCCGGGGTTGATGCACCGCAGGTAGGTGCCGCCTTCGTCCTTTTCGACTTCACCGCCACACACGGGGCACTTGGTGGGAGGCAGCAGCGGTTTGCTCTTGGCGGGCCGTTTCTCCAGTTCCACACGGACCACATGGGGAATGATTTTGCCCGCCTTTTCAACAACGACGCTGTCGCCGATGCGGATGTCCTTGTGGGCGATGTCATCGAAATTGTGCAGACTCACTCGGCTGACGGTGGTGCCATCGATTTCACAGGGAGCCAGTTCAGCAACGGGAGTGATGGCTCCCGTCTTGCCCACTTGCAGCGTGACCGAATTGATGGTCGTGGTGGCTTCCCAGATTTCCACCTTGTAAGCGATTACCCAGCGTGGGGCCTTGCTGGTCACGCCGAGTTTCAATCGCTGGTCATAACGATTGACCTTGATCACCATTCCGTCGGTTTCGTACTCGAGGCTGTGCTTGTTCTCGAGGTCTGCCTGGCAGTAGGCGAGTACTTCGTCGATGGTCTTGAGTGGCTGACTGTGTGTAACGACAGGAAGCCCCAACGCCTTGATGAACTCGAGGAAGCCGCCATGATCCTTGACGGGCAGGCCGTCGAGTGAACCTTCGCCATAGGCGAACATGTGCAGCTTGCGTTCAGCGGCGAGGCGGGGGTCGAGCAGCTTCAGTGTGCCAGAGGTGAGATTGCGAGGGTTCTTGAGGATGTTCTCGCCCCGCTCCTTCTGAATGACGTTCAGCCGGGAGAGCTCAGCGTTAGTCATGTAGATTTCGCCCCGGACTTCGAGCCGGGCGGGGTATTTGGCATTCGAGGGTAACCGGAGCGGGACATCTCGAATCGTTCTGACATTATGGGTAATGTCGTCACCCACCACGCCATCGCCCCGGGTCGCTGCCTGGGTCAGCACACCATTCTCGTAGACCAGCGATGCGGAGACACCATCGACCTTCTGTTCGACGAGGTAATGGAAGTCATCGGTGCCGAGCAACTTGCGGACACGCTGATCGAACTCACGGAGTTCGTTGTCGTTGTAAGTGTTGTCAATTGAAAGCATGGGCACGCTGTGGCGAACCTGCACGAAGCCTTCGATGGGTTCACCACCAACTCGCTGCGAGGGGCTATCCGACGTCACCAACTCCGGGTGCTGCTTCTCCAGTTCGAGAAGCCGGTGCATGAGCTTGTCGTATTCACGATCCGAAATGACCGGAGCCGCTTCCGTGTAGTAGAGGCGGTCGTGCCTGGTGATCTCTTCACGAAGCTTGGCGATTTCCTGGGCAGGGGGCATAGTCAACATCCTCGTCCCCGGTCTCCGACCGGAGACGCACTGTAAGTGCGGCTCTGCCGCAGGTTATTTTTGCTAAGTTATTACTCACCCTGCACTTCCATCGAGGCAGAGCCTCAGTTTCAGTGCGTTCCCAAGCAGAGCCTGGGAACGAGATGTTGGCTACCATACCCTGTCCAGCGGCCCCTTTCAACCCTACATTAATAGACCCGTGGTTGTGCATGGCGCGTAACGGCATCGGCCTTGTCTAGGCCGCCGTGACCAGGGATTGCAAGCTGCCCTACACTAGGGCCTGGAGGATTGTGTGGCTCTGATCGAAGTGAAAGAACTAGTCGATGCCGGCGTACACTATGGACACCGATCCAGTCGCTGGAACCCTAAGATGCGGCCGTATATCTACGGCAAACGAAATCTCATCCATATTATTGATCTCCGCGAAACCCTGCGTGGTCTGCTGCGTGCCTACAAGTATGTCACCAAGATCGTCAGCCAGGGCAAGTTGGTGATGTTCGTCGGCACCAAGCGACAGGCTAAGGAAATCGTCGTTCGGGAAGCTCAGCGCTGCGGCATGCCCTGCGTGAGCGAACGCTGGTTGGGTGGCACACTCACCAACTTCCGTACCATCCGTAGCCGACTCCAGCGATTGACCCACCTCGAATCTCTTGAAACGACCGGCCAGATCAACACCTACTCCAAGAAGATGATCAGCTCGATCACCCGTGAACGAAAGAAGATCGACCGCAATCTCTCCGGCATCCGCGACATGAACCGCATCCCGGAAGCGCTCATCATCATTGATCCGCACAAGGAACACATTGCCGTCAAGGAAGCCCGCAAGATGGGCGTCACCGTGGTGGCCCTGATTGATACCGACAGCGATCCTGACATGGTCGATCTTCCCATTCCCGGCAACGACGATAGCATCCGTTCCATTGAGCTGATTCTGTCCAAGCTGGCCCAGGCAGTCATCGAAGGCAAGGCAGCGATTCCTCCCGAACTGCTGAAGCAACTCGAAGAGAAGCCACGTGAAGAACGTGGCGAGCGAGGCCGAGGCAAGGGTGATCGCCGTGGAGGCGGTGGCGGTCGAGGCGGTGATCGCGGCGGGCGTGATGGAGATCGTGGTGGACGTGGCGGTCGCAGCGATAATCGTGGCGGCGGCCGAGGTGGCGATCGTGGTCGTAACGCCCCAGCCGATCCTTCCAGCGACAAGCCCGAAGTGCCGGCAGCCCCTGCAGCCGAGCCCGCTGGTGAATAGTAGCCAGAAGTCAGGAGTCAGTAGCCAGAATAAGACAATCTGGCGAACATGCTCACTGACTTCTGCTTCTCAACTAATAACTTCG
This sequence comes from Gemmatales bacterium, assembly GCA_035430005.1. GTDB lineage: Bacteria > Planctomycetota > Planctomycetia > Gemmatales > HRBIN36 > JAEUIE01. The sequence continues at coordinate 56,809 of DAOMFV010000012.1, read as the reverse complement.
TTGACCTGACTAACGATAATCAGGACTCGGTAGCCCAAGCTCAGTCTCTGCTTGATTCTGACTCCTGGCTCCTGACTCCTCTATGAAGGACTGACCCATGAGCACTGCAATCAATGCCGCCGACGTGATGCGGCTGCGTAACATGACCGACCGCCCGATGATGGAATGCAAGAAGGCCCTCACCGAAGCGGGCGGCGACTTCCAGAAGGCGATGGACGAACTCCGCAAACGCAACGCCAACATCGCTGCCGGCAAAGCCGACCGTGAAGCAGCCGAGGGGCGAGTCTTCATCCATGTCACTCCCGATCACAGCAAAGCTGCCATCGTCGAACTACGCTGCGAAAGCGCGCCGGTCACGAAGGCTGATGGATTCATCAAGCTCGGTAACGAGCTTGCCGAGTGGCTGGTGAAGGCTGCCAAGGTTCCTTCTTCCGTCGATGAGTTCAACGCTGCCAGCTTCGATGGCAAGCGAACGGTCAAGGATCGCATCGAAGAGTTGATCGGCCTCATCCGTGAGAACATGAAGATTGCCAGGTTCGCTGTCCTCACCGGCGGTCCGTTTGGCCAGTACATCCACCACGATGGCACGGTCGGTACTCTGCTCCAGCTCAAGGGCGCGACCACCAATGTGAACGATGCCCTGCTCAAGGAAGTGGGCATGCACATCACCGCTTCGCAGACCAAGTATGCCCTGCGTGGCGACATTCCCGCTGAAGTGCTCGCCAAGGAACGCGAGATCGCTGAAGCTCAGGCCAAGGCTACCGGCAAACCCGAGAAGGTCATTCAGATGATCGTCGAAGGCAAGGTCAAGACCTGGACAAGCGAGAACGTGCTGGTCGAACAGAAGTTCGTCAAGGACGACAGCAAGACCATCGCCGACGTGCTGGCCCCCACCAAACTGGAAGTGGTGAGCTTCAAGCGGTTCAAGGTGGGTGAGTTGAGCTAGTCATTTGCATCCTAAATAATGACAAGCGATAAACGGGGACCATGGTTCCCCGTTTTGTCGTTTTCATCGTGCGAAAGAGTGTTATGATGCCAAAGTGCCTGGCAGCTCAAGCAGTTTGTTACTTTGGAAACAGAGTGATGAGCACTCCGGGGTTACCCCGGGGATATCCTGCCTGTGACATTTCCGAGCAAGGCCGCGACTGTGCTTCACACAGAATTGGCCTCGCATCACGAGCCTCGTTGGGCTGCCAGGCACTTTTCCTTTACCTCGACAGTCTTACCGCAGAAATGCGTGAGACGCCCGATAGTGATCAACCATCGATATAAACTGAAAAGGCGTCTGCTTCGGCTGGTAGCTATTGTGCTGCTGGAGACCCGGTCGGCTGATGAATTCGTTGCACATCTGAAGAAGCGACTGGGGCTGCCCAAGTCTTTAGCCAAACCGGTGGCCGAGTATTATCGACTCATTCAGAACAGAATGATGGATGAAGAGTCGTTGTTGCATCAGCTTTATCGTTGTCCGAAGATTGGAACACCAGGACGGCATTGGACCAAGGATTATGGCGAGTTGATACAACTTAAATTAATCACCTGGCTGACCGACCGAGAATCAAAAGGCAGACTTCGGAAGATCCCCAGTCCTTCACCACAGATGCAGACAATCTGGGAACGATGGCCTGTGCCGGCAATTACTACATTATCGGCCTTGGCCGAGTACCTGGGACTGTCGGTTCATCAACTCGAAGGACTCGCTGATCTTCATGGGATACAGCAGCATCTCCCCCTCGGCCCACGGCATCACTACCGCTACCGCTGGGTACCTTCCAAGCGGGGAAAAGTCCGGTTGCTGGAGATACCCAAGCTCAGACTCAAGAACGTTCAGCGGAAGATTCTGCATGGCATCCTCGATCAGGCTCCGCCACACGCTGCGGTCCATGGCTTTCGTGCCGGGCGATCGATCGTGACCAATGCCAAACAGCATCTGAAGCAGGAAGTGGTCATTAGCTTCGATCTGGCTGACTTCTTTCCTTCCGTGCATCAGTTCAAGGTGATGGCCATCTTCCGCCGCATGGGGTATCCCCGGACGGTAGCTCGCAACCTGGCTGCGCTCTGTACCAAGGCCACCCCGGATGAGGTTTGGCGTACCCATCCACGGTACGATCATCAGCCTGAGCAATGGCTGCAGATGAAATGCTGGCGTGAACGTCACTTGCCCCAGGGCGCGCCCACTTCACCGGCATTGGCCAATCTGGCTGCCTATCATCTTGATCTTCGCCTAGCTTATCTGGCAAAACAAAAAGGCTGGCACTACACCCGCTACGCCGATGATCTCACTCTCTCCGGAGATCGTCCACTAGGGCGTACACGTCTTTCGATGATGACATTGATGCACACCATCGTTGAACAAGAAGGCTTCCGATTGAACCTGAAGAAAACCCATCTCATGCGGCAAAGTCAAAGACAGGAAGTGTGCGGCGTAGTCGTCAACGAAAAGTGCAATGTCCGCCGTGCCGAGTATGACGAACTGAAAGCGATTCTGCATAACTGCAACAAGCAGGGGGGTGCCAGCCAGAACCGTTATCAACATCCTGATTTTCCTGAACATCTTCGAGGCAGAATTGCTGCAATGGCAGAGGTTAATCGAGCAAAGGGAGCCAAGCTGTTGGCTGTCTGGGAGCAAATCGATTGGTAATGGCTCTCTAATCATTGTCATCTGCCATAGTGCGATTTTCGACTCTTGTGTAGAATACCCCCATGCGACAAGTCCTCTTCTACATCCCCCTGCCCTTCGGCGATGCCAGAATGCCCATCTTTGGCTTCGGCGTGATGCTGATCATCGCCTTCGTGGCATCGGCTTGGCTCGCGGGACGACGGGCGAAGCGGGAAGGGTATTTCTCTACCATACCGTGGGACGTGGGGCTGTATATCTTCGTTGGCGGTGTCATTGGTGCTCGGTTGCTCTCAATGTTTGTCGATCAGAAACCGCCCATAAACCTCTGGGAAGGCATTCAGCAGTTCGTCAAGATCTGGGAAGGGGGCCTGGTGCTCTATGGTGCGATTCCAGGGGGTCTTCTGGGGTACCTGCTGGCGTATCGCTATGTAGCAAAGCCGGCCAAGGTGCGAACGCTGCAAATCGCCGACTGGTTGGCGCCTTCCATTGCCTTGGGCATTGCTTTCGGTCGGATAGGCTGCTTCCTCAATGGCTGCTGTTATGGCGATGTCGCTGACCCCGCGCATGTGCCCAGTTCGATGACTGTGCAATTTCCTGCCAATAGCAATCCTTATCATGAAGTCGTCTGGCTGCGAGGCTGGCAGACAACATTTGGTATGCAACTGGGCATGGATATCAAGGATGACTGCACCATCGTTGCTGTTGACTTTGGTTCTTCGGCTGAGAAGGCTGGACTGCAAAAAGACGATCTCGTTGAATCGATCAATGGGCACGCCACGCTGACACGAGATGCCATCAACCAGGCATTGATCGCTGTCAGACCTTACGAAGAAGTGACGATCACCGTCAAACGCCATGGAGAAACGAAGAATCTGACGTTTGTGCCCCCGCCGAGCCTGCCCCTGTTGCCAACGCAACTCTACATGGCGCTGGATGGAATCATCCTGTGCCTGCTGCTTTCGGCATACTATCCGTTGCGACGCAGAGAAGGGGCGGTCATCGCCCTGCTTATGATGACCTACTCCATCAACCGCTACCTCATTGAACAACTGCGGTTGGATAATCCTGAGTATGTAGGCAACTTCACCATCTCGCAGACAATCAGCATCGGGTTATTTGCCGCCGGGATGGCGATGATGATTCTCGTGCAGTGGAAAGGCAGGCCCGTCAGGGGTGGAGCGATTCCTGAAGTCGCTACTTCAGTAGTGCGATGATCAGGCTCATGAGGAAGAAGCCTGCCAGATCATGCCCCATATCGATGGCGTAAAGTCTCCACGACCAGCCCGAAAAAGCATAATGTTTGGCCGCGCCGGCAGCCACTACAGCTCCACCCAGAAAGAGCGTGGTGATGAACACTGCCAGAAGCGTGGTTTGCGTAGAAGGCATCACCCAGCCGAGAACGGCAGCGGTAGCTGTCGCGTTCAGCACGGCCCCCAGAGCCGCTACCAGATAGGGGGCAGGGTCTTTGGTATCGAGTTGTTCTTTACGTTTATGCAGTTCTTTCAGCCAGGCATCGCCGAAGTAACCATACCACAGCGCGCCCAGCACAAAGTAGGCGATCGCCGCTGCCATAACCGACAACCAGGGAATAGAGAACGGCATGGTATCACTCCGGATGACTTTTGATCTGTCGAACTATCAACCAGCAAAATTCGACACAATCCCAACCGCACCTTCTTCCTTGAGGGTAGTGGGTCAGTTTCATTCTCTCCCCCTTTCCAAGGGGGAGTTGGAGGGGGTAATTTCTTCGTAGTAATTAACCCCACCCAACCTCCCCTTGGTAAGGGGAGGAGTAATCTGAGCCACTACCTCCTTGAGTATGGCACTAGTTCGCCGACGATTATCGGTGTAGATTCAAAGGCTTCTTCAATATGGTTTCTTTGCCGTTTTCAACAGTCACATCAACCTTGTCTTTGACCGTTGCTATCCCTGTGCCTCGTTTGCACTGAATGAGATAGCTGCCGGCAGGAACATCCTTGAATTCAAAAGCGCCCTTATCATCCGTCTTCGTCGATTTGATAACCTTCTTATTGTTGTCTTCGAGGGTTACCGGCACTTCTTTCTGCGAAACCTCATCAGTCCCGCCGACTACCCTTCCCTTGATGCTGCCTAATTTCTCCTTATCCGTGACGGGTACCGGGTCGACGACTTTCAGTTCCCGTCGTTCCGTCGAGGGAAGCCCGACGCCATTCCAGGCGATCGCGAACAGTTTGTAACTGCCTTTCTTATCGGGCACTTCCACGCCAGCTGACCAGGCTCCATTATTGAATGTCGCCCTGATAAGCTTGGTGGTATCGTAGAGTTTGTTGTTGTCCGCCCGGACGGGCACCGCTTCGCCGGCGTACACCATCACTTCCGTTATCTCAGTTTCAGGACATCGTGCCTTCACCTCGATGTTGATCATCTCGCCGGGAAGAAAAGTCGCCTGCGGCTCTTTGACCTGGTTTTTGCTGTCCCGGATGGTAATTGGGTCGATCTTGGCCACTGCCTTGCTGAAGATCGTCTTTGTCTCTTTATCAAAACGATCATTGGGAGTAATCAGACTGGCTCGAAACAAGGCCGTTCCCGCCAGGCCTTCTGAAGAGATCTCCAGCTTCCAATCAGAGACGTTCGGCTTCAAGAAGAGTGCGTTTTTCTCTTTCTCATCTGTCTGTAGGGAAACACTTTCGTTGCGATAGTGGGGACGATGATACTCAACAAACTTACCGGTTTCCGATAAATCTCTTCCGAAATCCAGTTTAGTGTTGCCGGGGTCTGACGGGTTATCCACTTCAAAGCAAACCATGAGCTTGTCCTTGGCATCCGACAGGAAATACTTCTCTGTGACGATGCGGAGCGTATTGGCCGGGAGCGTATCGAGCCGGGCGGTGGATTCCATGTCAGTAGCCAGCCAGGTCCTGGCTCGCGCCACGTCATCTACTTTGATGGAGAAGAAGCCATGATCGCTGCTATCCTTGTTGAATCGCAATTTATTGATGGAGAGAGTGGCTTTCTTGTTTTCCTGATCGTCTACCTCGCCTTTCATGGCGCCGCTGGGGGATTGATCGGGCACCAGGTTCTTCAGTCGTGACCAGTCAAGTTCCAACTGGCAGGGCGGCCCGCGGAATTTCGCCGTAGGCTTCACGCTGACCACCAGTTGCCCTTTACTGTTAATTTCCGGCGACGGATCGAACGAAAGATATTCTTCGGTTTTCATGACGTTCAGCTGGATCGTTTTTTCATCGAGCTTCACTCTTCGCTCAGAATCTTCGAGCTTAAAGATCAGTTGCTGAGCAAGGCCCAGGTTAATTCCCTTGTCATCGAGTTTGGGAAAGGGGACGGCCAGGATCTTATCTTTTAGGTCGTTTTTACCTTTGCCCGGAATCTTCAGGTCCTCGATAGTCAGCTTTTTGGATTCGGCTTGCTTCGTCGGTTCCTGCATTTGCAGACAGGTGATAGTCAAGACCATAGTCCTTGGATCAATTTCGGAGTTCTTGATGAAGACATAAAAAGGCAATTTGACATTGGGCCGCAGGTCAAAAGACTTCATCTCGGCACTCGCTCGTTCCGCGTCCGAGTCGGTACCGAAAGCCAATTTCGGCCCCGTTAACCGTTCTTGAGCTGACAGAAAAGAAGGGCCGCTCCACAACAGCAGCGCCAGCGAGATAAGAACCTTGACTTGAGAAGACATAACGTGATCCTTGAAACAATCTGGCCTAGCGAGCAAATCGAATGGTGACACCGGCTATTCTTGCGGCAAACGCGGCCAGTGTCAATTTATTTCCGTTGGTCTGGAACATGCAATTGCCGGGCTTCCAGCTGCTTTTGTCGCTCTTCCAACCATAGGTAATACGTTTTGCTGGATTTGAGTCGCCATTGCAACAGAGCATCAGTTGTATTAGTTTGTGGCAATACCGCTTCGATGCGAGCCGCGTCGAGCCAGTTCTCTTTGCCGCGGGCGACCTTAAGGAGCTCGGGCATTTCCTCGGTCCAGGCATTTCGCAGCTCCTCTTCCGAGGGTGTCGTGTTGGCTTTTTCCATCCTGGTCGACCCTCCCAGCAATAACAATTGCCGTGAAATGACAGCTCGTCGATCCGCCTGAAGAGCGGAGTTCATAGGCGATGCCTCTGGCTTAGTGGGCGGTTCTGTGCCTTTATCATCTCGAATTTCGATATTCACCGTGCTGATGTGAATCTCCTCCTGTAGCTTCATGAGTAACTCATGCAGCTTTCTTCGGTCGGCTGTGGTGAGCAATCCGCATTTCAACACTCGTTCAATGCCTCGGCACGATTTCCATTTCACTCCCTCCTGGTTGCCACTCTTCAGCAAGTTATCCTTCAGGTCGTTGAAGGAATTAACCAGTTTGTCGCGGGCCTTGATAACGTCGGTCCGGGCCGATGGATCCAGAGACGTCGCTTTCAGAAGGCGCTTCAACAGGAGGGTCTTATTCGCCAGCGTATCCCACAACTGCCAACGCTCGGAATTATCTTCACTGACCATCATTTCTGCGGTTGCCTGGAGGACCGCCACGGAGGCCCACCAGGCATCCAGGGCAGCCCGCTCCTGATCCATGTCTTTCAGGCAATTAGTGTAGTCACCGGACAAAGACTTGAATTGCTTGGCAAACTCGACCATTTCTGAGGAGAGTGGCCGATAACTCTTCCTATTTCTGAGTTCCAGCAGTTGTTGGACTATTCGTTGATGCTGCTTCTTAACTGATTCCAATGAAGCTTGTCGGCTGGCAAACCCGACGCCGTCTGGCAGATAGCCGTTCGCGCATCGCTCAGACAGATACTCCGCCATCAGCCATTGGTGAATCATGTCGAAGTAATACTGGCCAAGTTCCCTGTTTGTCTCATACTCTTTGCCGGAAAAGTTCCATTCCGAGTCTCCTTCACTTTGTTCGATAATCCATCTGAGCATATCCAGTTCGTTGCATCGCTCATGAAGTTTGTTGCGCACGGCATCGGGAAGAAGCTTCGTCATCAGATCCACTGAGCGTTTCAACAGATCCAGCGTGAGGCGAGTATCCTCGGCACAAAGCTTATCCCAGCAAAGAAACAGAGCTTCCTCATAGCGAGAGGGAGCTGGGTTCTTCTCGTCCTTCTTGCCGCTGACGAGATCAAGAAACGCTTTTTCCCTCTCCGTCGGATCAGCTTTTACGCTGCCTGCAGAAGTGCTTGGCCACGAAGAATAGAGATTGTTAAAGCCATCTACCAGTTCGGTGGGAATCTCTCTCGGTGCCCTGGTTCGTAGTTGCAGCCAGCTTCGGGGCCACAGGGCAGTGATGCTGTTAGGAAGCTGTTTCAGGCGTGTTTGGAGTTCAATTTTGGATAAGTCTGAAGTGACATCGGTAACATGTTTACTCAAATCCGTAAGCAATCGCTTGTTCAGGGTTCGCTCGGTCTCCGGGCTGTTATTGAACAACATCACCGTTCCCTCGTACTGGCGGAGATGATGCGCAAAACGATTCAACGTGGCCAGGCGCAGCGCGTACTCAGGCGTGTTCTTGGCTACTTCGTAAACCTTCCAGCCTTCTTCCAGTTCTTTCGGGAAGACGAATCTAAGCTTCTCCTGATCTTTCGCCTTTTGCTCTTTCTCTCTTTTCTCGTTATTCTCCTGCTTCTCCTTGTCTTTCAAGTTGCTTTCATCGGGTGGTGCCGGCGTTTCAGCAGGCTTGGGTAGCTCTTCCAGCCAGTTTGCTATTTTATGTCGATGGACTACCAGGAAATCAATATCCTCTGGGCCGTAACACTTGGGGGTTTGCGTTCGTCCCAGGTTCAGGCAAGTCCAGCGATTGACTCGTGTGTTGACAAACTTCACCAGTTCCTTGACGGTGATTTCTTGATCTTTATGACCGTCGACAAAGCCATTCGCTAATCCCTGTAGCCCCTGATTCAGGTAATGACCAAAGACGCTGCTGCCCGTGACAGCCATGACGTTGCTGGTTTCATCTCTAGAGCAAGAGGTCAGCATGGGGAAAGGGGGAGGCGACGTTTTGGCGAGATAGTCATCAATCTTATTGGCGATGCTGTCCTGCAATGGCCCGGTGTAGAGATTGGGCGCAGTGCCGGCGATGTCTAACAGCAACAGTTTGTGTTTTGATGGGCTTTCTGTAATTGCCTCGATAATGGAAGCAAGCGAAATCCAACTGGACTCAACGTCCGTTGCGTCGCTGGGCAGTACGTAGACCTTGTTATTCCGCGCAATGCCCCGACCTGCGATATAGATGATGATGGTTTCTTCTTTACGACTCTTCAGATCACTGATGAGGAAGTCGTGCTGCAACTTAGTAAGAGGGTTTCTGGTCTCCAGAACGCCAAAGGTCTGATAGAGTTGGTTTGCGTCGTGAAAGAACCAGGGGGCCGGTGCCCGTAGTTCGTTGTCGTATCTGCCATAGGGGTAGCAATCGAGATGGGTTTGCTTAGCGCTTCCCCACATGAATAAACTTCCGATGAGGATACCGGCCAGCACGACCGCGCCGATGGCCAAGATCGCCATCCGTCCGCGCCTCTCGATGCTCTTGAACTCCGAAGGTTGCTCCTTCCGCCAACGGCGTTCAGGACCAGAAGGAACAGGCTTCGCTTCAGACATGTTGGGCGGTTCCTGGGGTATTACTTGCTGTCGAGATTCGGAGGACCTTGCCAGTTCTTGAACACGTCAATTTTGGTGTCAACGACGGGCTTTTTGAGTTGCTTGAAGTTGTCCAGGTCGATCATTTCCAACGAGAGTTTCTCGTCGGGATCGCCTTCGGGGTTAAACGGAGAAAAGAATACTGTCATCGTCTGAGCATCAGGAAAGTAATAGTGATCCGATCGATTCACGCTACTAGTAGGCTTTTCGAACCAGACACGTTGTTCAGAACTGCTTAGTCGATAACGTACCACTAGGCAAGGAACCTGCTTCGAGATCGGTTGAGAACCATTCGTGAGATCATGCGTTTCGCACGAAACAGATATTAGCTGGTTGTTGATTTTTTGCCAATCGTTGTTCTTTTTCAATTCACTACGAACAAAAGAATGGAGGTGCTGCTTTTGAATAATATTTTCACTAACCCATGCCTGAAACCTGAGCTTCTCATCCTTCTTGGTTCCTATTTGATCGATATCCCAACCGGGCGCGTAGTAATGTGGCAGTTTGGTGATGTGAATCGTGCCTTGAGCTGGCTGCTCTTTTCCGCTCGTTCCCACAGCCTTGACATCCCACCAGACGAATTCCGGTCGGTACATGCTGAGAACAGGTAGAGTTCCTTCTGAGGATTCCACTCGATGTTTTTCGTGTTCGAGTGTTAGCCTCAAGTGTCCAGGAGCGAGATTCTCCGCCACAGTCAAATGCCACAGCGTCTTCTTGCCGTCGATTTCTCCAGGAATGTAGCGTTCAGATGGTCCGGGTTGGCTGAATGGTAGCACGTCTTTGAACAATTCTCGTTTGTACTTCACTCCTCGAGGCGCATTTTCCAACTTGATAAATAAGTGATCACCTGGGAAAAAAGATAACAGCTGCTTATCAACACGAACTTGGGAGTCATAGGTGCCAGTTGTAAGTAGAGGAGAAATAGACAGTTCTCCTATTGTTGAGTTTATCTTTTGGGCAGTAAAATATGGTGGAGAATCCTTTTCCTTTGAATGTATGGCTTGATTACTCTTATCAAAAACTTCCATTCTTGCCTTGAATGAATCTTTCAAGGCTATCAGAAGCTCTTGCGAATCAATAGCTTCCTTTACTACGCACGAACTTGTGTCGCTCTTGAATTCTTTGAACTGCCTATGTGCAATAGCCTTTTCGTCTTTATCAGTGGTGAACAGAATAATGTTGATTGATAATCCGCTATTGAAAAACTCATTCTCAAAGCTTTTCCTGAGAGTATCAATCTTGGCATCGTCTGTTTTTTCCAGTTCTCCAAGCGATGTATCGGCACCATCAGTCAAAACAAGTAAGGTAACGTTCTGCTTATTTCTTACAGGTTTGACGGCCCCAATCATCGATTTTAGCAGAGGAGTACTTGAATAGGGTGTTAGTCGCTGTAGTTGCATACCAAATTCATCCAAAGTAAGTTCTGGCATCTTATTATCATGAGGTACTAATACTCGCTTGCCACCTCGTTTCTTAAGTATGCCAATGAACATTTCAGTAATTTCTATCTGCTGCGTCAAATCCTGGATTTTGTCACTTCGTAACGGATCTCCTTCTTTGAAACTAATCTTTTCTTGAATTGCTTTCGTCTTTTCGTTCTCCTCACTGAAAACATGAATACTTAGATCAATTTCATTTACATCATCAGACAAAGTTTTCAGCAGTTTGTCCAATCCATCAATGGCTTGCCGAATACGACTATCCTCTCGCCGCCAATTCCAGTCGATAGCCTTGCCGTCCTTGTTGTATTTGGTAGCCTCACCACTCACTCTCATACTATGTGAATAATCCAACACAATCGCCAAATGCCCCAATCCCAAACGTAAGTCCTTTGCCTTGGTCAACGTAAACGTCCCGCCTTCCTTCATGGGATGTTCCGTCACAATCAAGCTAGGCTGGCGATTGAGGGAAAAACCCATACTCTCATAGGGCTTCTGCCCCCGGAAATAAGCTTTGGGTGCAAACGCCAGATCGATTTTCCTCTTTTCCACGCCGCTGGCATCCTTGGCTTCCAAAGTGAGCGTTCGCCTGGCTTCGTTCAGCGGCATCGAGAGTCGTCGCTCCCCCCCCTCTTTCAACATGATTGCCGTCTCGGTACCGTTTTCAGCCCAGAGCGTAATCCGACCTTCGATCTTCTTGAGTGGATTCTCTACTTCGATTGGCCATTCCCGGCTCGGCTCACTCGTCCAAGCCCTCTCTAACGTAGAGGGTTTCCATTTCAGTTGGTCCGTTTTCAACAAGTCCCTTAGCTCCGGGTCATTGTCCTTATCTGGATCAATAAAAAAAACGCCCTCGTTATTCAGGTACTTATCAGCAGTTGCTTTGAAATAGGCCGTCGTCTCATCGTACCAGTGATCCCGACAAATACGCTTGGCGTGCTCTCTCAGGAGCGTTCGATACCTTGCATCGCGCTGGTTCAGGGCGACTTCGACAGGTGTTCCTGCAGTAAATGCCAAGGCATATCGAGAATTGACATCTGCAAGATCAAGCTTTTGTTCTTTGGCTCCTTCAACAGCCAACATCCTCCAAAATGCTTCTATCTCTTTGCCCAACTCCTTCGCTTGTTTTTGGCCACCATCGAAGGGGAATGAATCGGAACGTGGATTGACCTTCTGCATCATCGATTTAATCAATTCGCCTCGATACTGAACGATCTTGTCCAAGACTTTCGGATCGGGGGTAATATTGCTTGGGCCTTCGGTCTTGTGCAAATCTCTGCTAGCTCCGCGAGCTTTGTTGATGGCGAGCACTCGATCTGCAACCGGTCTATTGTCAGCATCGCTCTCTCTCGGAATCGGCCAGGGGAACGACAGCAGCAGCTCAAGTTGATGCCGGGGAATTTGCGAACCAGCCGCCTTTTCGATTTTATCGTTGGCCGCAATAAGGAAGTCCTTCATCTCTGTTTTCATCAACAGATTGATCTCCCGGCATCTTTTCACCATCTCCTCCATCTCTTTGGCAGTAGAATCCCGATTGACTGTCCGGAAGTATTCTTCCAATTTGATTGTCCGCAAGTTTTCTTCCAATAGATGAACCTCCCGCCAAAGCTCCTGGAGACGCGTTGCTTTGTCTTTGTCTTGCAATTCTTCCGCGCAAAAGACATGCCACTTCGTGAGGAAGGAGGCTTCAGAGACGGCATAATGATACACATCCCAGGCTTTTTGCAGCGGCAGACATTTGTTGATCAGAGTCTGATATTCCAGTTTCAACGCATTCAAGTCCTCGACAGCTTTTTGATGTTCATCACTGAAGAGATAGTCTTCAGCGATGCGCCGCCTGGCATCCAGTTTCTCGAGTTCAGGTTGTATCCATTCCCAAAGCCGTTCGGTGTAGAAATACTCCATAGGTTTCGCAGGGCAGCCGAGAGCGGCCCGTTCCGCCAGTTGGCGGGTCTCGATGGCGAGTTTCAAGGTATCTGGTAATGGCTTAGAACCTTTATCCCAGAACTGCGCCAGCTTGTACGCCAGGTGTAGTTCGGCGCCTGGAGGTGGTGGATCAGCGCTGTTGAAGGGTTTGTGGAACGTTTCCTGAGCCAAATTTGCCGTATTCCCTGCGAACACGTCTGCTGTTTCAACTTCCTCTGCTTTGCCAGCCAGTATGATGGGCCAGATGGTGTTGGTATCCCTAACTTTTTCAAAGCCTAGAGCTTGCGATTTGCTGATGAACTGTTCCAATGTGATTAATTCATCGTCCAGTTTTCTTGCTGTGTCTGATGCCATGATGCCATTCATACGAACAGCTTGCTCCAGTCTGACCAGCAACTCACGATACCGCCGCCAGGAAACCGGAGTATAGACAGCCGGGTGCGGCCTGGCTTTGGCCAGATTGGAGGTGTCAATGTAATGTTTCTTGAGCTTTTCCAAATGCGTGTCAGCATTGACTACCCAGTCGTACCCGGGTGCGTTAGAGGCTTCGGTGTCTTTCAGTGGTTCATGCTTATTTTGCTGGGTGACAATGACGGGACTCTTTTCAGATTTCATTTCATCAGAACAGAATAGAGTCGGGATTTGCGGGCTCACAAAGCGCAGTTGGGTCCAACGTTTGGTTTCCTCCTCGACCGTCTTAAAGAATTGAATCAGCGTAATATCGTCACTCTTGCCTTTGGCCTTTCCACGTAACGCTTCAATCACCTGCTGAAGGAAAACAGAACAACCCCATTCATCGCTGTTCCAGGCACGCTCTTCAGGGCTGCTGCTACAGATCACCGCAAGATGGTTCGTATTTTTGATCTTTTCACCCAAATTCTCCTTAAGTGAACTCACAAAGTCGTTGCGCAAAACTCCGAGTTCCGGGGCGACTGGCAAGCGGGCAGCATCGAAAAGGAGGACGATATCCTTACCTTTCCCGGCAACTTTTCCCAATTCCTCAATGATTTTGCTCACCTGGATGATCTCGCCATGTGAGCCAAATAAACAGGGGCCATGTTCTCCAGCGAAACCAAAGAGGCCGAAATAGACAATCACTCTGCTGGTTTTGCTGTTCTGCACCAGGGTGACTAGTTCAAGAAGGCTGTTCTGATCTGATAAGGATAAGTGGTCTTTGTCTTTGGGCAGAATTTCTGCAGCTTTGATATCCTTAGCGTCTTTCACATAGCGCATCAATTTCTGACAACCCTCCCAACCATGGAAGTCCAGCGGAGCCCGCAAATCGGTGGCATCTGCAGAAGGCCTGGCGGCAACAATTATGATGCTGGTTTGCTCAGGGGGTCTCCACAGGAGGTACAAGAATACCATCACTGCCATGCACATGAGCACACTCAGCGCCAAACTCACCTGCGTGCCACGACGCATTAAAAGAGATTTCTCAATGCCCGCCGATTTCGGCTTCCAACCATACTTTGCGGTTCGTTTAGGCTGGTTGCCATCGCCCCGCCAGCCTTTGGGTTGATTTGCGTCCTGTGGCATTACTTCATTTCCTCAATGGTGCATTAATATGACTTAGCTTAACAAACTCATTCGCAACTCTCAAATGAATCTTCAGGTCTGGCGCAAAGGAAGAGATCGACGTTGATTGATGTCAGAAATGAAAGGCTCTTTCTGGCCTTCACCCTATATCTCGTGAAAGCGAGGCATTTTTTTCTGAAATCCGTGCTGAGCGGGTAGAGGACCTTCACACGGAGCAGATTGATGGAGAATGGGACGCTTTATTTCACCAGTATATTCCTGGTGGCTATTTCCATGTACACGTTGGCATTGGTATTACACACCAGACTAACTCGACAGTTGATCGTCTACTCAAAAGGGATGTTGCGCTACTGTCCCGATGAAAAGACAGTCGAGGAGCATCTTGTTGCGCATGGAGTCAAGGCGGAGCACGCAGCCAAAATTGTCCTGGCTGCTCAGCAACGATTCATTCGAGAACAGGGCGGAACTCTGACAAACCTGCAACACACTCGTTAAGACCCTGCCGCTTCTTTTGAGATTCCTTTGGTAGGATGCGTGTACCTGCACACGTTGGAGCAGATCAATGGAATACCTGCCTCTTTACCTCGGTGGCTTTGGAATCCTGGTGCTTGGCCTCATCGGCTTCGTCTGGCTTCAGAACGAACGCCTCAAAAAGAAACTGATTTCGGAAGCCCGAGAGATGCTGCGAGGAGGCTCTTCCCTGGAAGTCACACACCAAAACCTGATGAGCCAAAAACTGGAAGCCGCGCAGGCTGCTAAGATCATCGAACTGGCCCAGCAGCGCATCTTCGTTGCCGACGCCCTGGCCCTTCTCAACCAGGGTAAAACCCAGGACGAAGTCAAAACGGTGTTGACGGCTCAGGGAGCCAAGCCTGAACCTGCCGATGAGGCGATCAGCACGGCGGTGTTTCACAAATTCTGCCAGGATAATCCTGTCATCAGTATGCTGCTGGGGATCGTCCTGCCCCTGGTCGGTCTCGCTGTGATGGCCGGCGGGTTGTTTCTCTGGTTTGGCAACAAGAGCGGCCGGTTTGTGACCTTCCCCTATGCCGGGCATTTCGTCATCGCCATCGGCTTCGTGATTCTGGCGTGTGGGGGCAGCTTCTTCGTTCGTTCGATGAAGAGTTAGGTACTGATAACATTTTTGCTCAGCGTTCTTTGTGCTATTCCTCTGCGTCTCTTTGCGCTAAGAAAACTAAACCGCAGAGCACGCAGAGAAGATCAGAATAATAGAGGGGCGCAGAGAATACACTGATTCCCACCTTACCCTGCTAATCGTAATGCTTCCACCTCCCGCCAGGCGACGATGCTGAGCCCATATCGATCAGCCATCTCAATCACCGCTTCACGATCTAGAATAATCGTCTTACCTGCTTCAATGGCCAGCGTCTTGGCCCCGGCTTGAATCAGGTTATCAATCGTAAACAGACCAATCGTCGGCACATCGAACCTCATATCCTGCTGAGGCTTGGCAACTTTTACGACGGTGAAACCGCCTGCGGGGCAAAGCTCCCCTGCCCGTTTGATTGCCGCGTCGGTGCCTTCCACCGCCTCGACGGCCAGCACCGATTTGTCTTTAACGCAGACACTCTGCCCCACGTCGAGCCGGCCCATTTCTCGGGCCAGTTCCCAGCCGAAGGCAATGTCCCCCTGTTCATGGAAGGTTGGTTTCCTGTGAGTGAGCACACCTTCCGGGGCGAGCAGGTCCGGATAGAAATCGAGGGCGGAACCGAATTCGAGCCCATCTTCCTTGAACTCGTCAATCATGGCCAGGAGCAAGGTATCGTCCTTTCTGTCACGCATCTGTCGGCGATACCAGAATCGCACGCAGCGTGCATCGGGGATCAGGCTGAAAAGACCCCAGGGTGCGTAGAGGAAGCGATACTTGTGAATCTTCCCACTCATAACGATCTTCTTGCAGCCCGCTTGTTTGAAGTGACGGATGATCCGGCCAAGCTTGGCGACGCCGGCCCAGGCAAAGCCGTCAGCCAGGGTAGCGAGTTCGGGGTCAGCTTCGTGGGTAATGCCGACGCAGAAAACACGAGTGCCCATCGACTGCGCTTTCTGGGTGACTACCAGAGGAAAGCGTCCCCAGCCGGCAAGCAGGCCCAGTGGTGGTTGGTTGATGTGCATAGTTGTTGGTCTTCGTCTGGCTTCCCTCTCACCCGGAGGGAGAGGGGCTGGGGGTGAGGGGGAGCGGCGGTTAGCTCACAACGCTGAGCTCTGTGTGCCATGGTTTGCGTGTAGAGGCCGTCCGGTAATTCAAGAGGCTATTTTCAGGGCCATTTTGTATGTGTAGTTAGAGGGGACAAAGTCATTTGCTGTCCTCTCTGATTTACCCATCTTAATAAGGCCTGGAATCATGTTCCTCGTCTTTCGAATTACCGGACGGCCTCTGCGTGTACTCATGCTAACCATTCTCCATAAGACTCACCCCGTCATCCCCAAATGCTGCTTGATCTTTCGAACATCCTGCCGAATCTCAGGCAGCTTATCGAGGCTGAGCAGGATCACCTTGGCATCACGCTCAGGCCGAGCAGGGGCACCCAGCACACGAGCCTTGGCTGCGATATCACTGGGTACGCCGGCCTTCGCGCCGATCACCGCTTGATCGCCAATATGAACGTGATCAGCGATGCCGACCTGGCCAGCCATCACCACGTAATCGCCTGTGCAACTGGAACCACCGATGCCGACCTGACTGACAAGCAAGTTGTGCTTGCCGATCTTGCAGTTGTGGCCGATCTGCACCATGTTGTCGATCTTGGTGCCTGCACCAACAGTGGTAGGTTCAAAGGTGCCCCGATCAATCATCGTGCCTGCCCCGACTTCGACATCATCAGCGATATCGACCCCAGCCATCTGCGGAATCTTGACGTGTTTGCCCTTATCGAGTCGATAGCCAAAACCATCGGCACCGATGACAGAGTTAGCATGCAGGATTACCCGCTGGCCGAGCGAGCAGCCGTCGTACACCACTGCATGAGGATAGAGTTGACTATGGCTGCCCACCTTGCAGTTCCTGCCAATCGACACCCCGGCATGAATCAGGCAATGGTCGCCGATGACCGAGCCGGCCCCGACCACGGCGAACGGCCCGATGTAGCAGCCCTGGCCAATCACCGCTGACGGATCAACTGCGGCACGAGGATCAATCTGGGCATCATAAGCCTGAATCGCCGGATGGAAGTGCTCGTAGATCTTGAGAAACGCCGTGAAGGGGTCAGCGACTTCGATGACAGTCAAATCATTGTGTCGGATGCCGGGTTTGGCGATCAGAGCCGCCGCTTTTGTGAGGCTTAGGTTCTTCTGCTGCCGATCATCAGCCACAAACGAAATGTCGTGCTCACCCGCTTCCAGGATCGCTCTCGCTCCGGTGATTGCCAGATCAGCGTTCCCGACCAGCGTGCCCCCGACTAGTTCCGCTATCTGACTGATGCGCAGCAGTGGTAGTATCGCAGCCATGGGCACATCCTTTCGCCCTGGAGAGATGAAACCGGATAAGTTCGTCGGCGTAGCTTAAAGCAATGGGGAAAATGGGGCAAGGGGAAGTTATGTCGTGGGAAGCCGTACATCATGCCATAGAAGACGATCCAACGCGAAAAAACCTCCCACCATCGAACTCCGAAGCTGTAACTTAACTACTGAGCCAGTGGAACTCCCCATGTCCCTTCGCTACTATCCCACCCGCTTGTTTTTCTTCGCTGTGGGCACCAGCCTCGTCATGCTGGTGTTCTGTTTCTCACTGGCGGCATATCTTTACTCGCAGCAATCGATCAGCGCGGAAATCCTCGGCGAGAACATCGGCAGCCGAGGAGCTGCCCTCAATCTTGAAGTCACCCTCAACGATTTGCTGGCATTGCATCAGCGTGGCGCCGAGCAAGTCGAGGCTCTTTGGGAAAAGGTACAGCTCTTTCAAAAAGAGATCGAAGAGTTTGCTGACAAGCCCGAAGAGCAGGTCATCGCCGGCAAGCTTCGAACCGATTTGAATCAATATCGTGTAATCTGGACTAGTAAGGAGGCAATAGCCCGAAAGCAGATCGAAGCCATTGCCATCCTGCAGAATAAGATGATCCCCTCCGTCCAGGCGCTGCGTAATTTCAATGGCGATCAATTGCGCGACTCCGAAGCCAAGCACCGCACCACGCTCAGGCACATGGCCTGGGGGCTGGCCATAGTTGGTGGCATGGGTTCCCTCGCCGGCCTGGTGTTCGGCTACGGTCTGGCTCGCAGCCTGCGGTTCAACCTCGATCAGTTGCTCATCCGGGTGCAGGGGGCTTCCGATAAACTCAACCAGGAAAGTCCGGTCGCTGAAGTTGTCGAATCTCCCCAGGGGCTGCAGGAACTCTCTCAAAGCCTGGTGGTACAGGTCGAAAATGTCGTCGAGAAACTTCAGCAGCGCGAGCGCGAGGTTCGTCGCGCTGAACAGCTTGCTTCCGTGGGCCAACTAGCCTCGGGCATCGCCCATGAGATTCGCAATCCACTGACCTCCGTCAAGCTGCTGGTGCAGTGCGCCCAGCATGACTCCACCAATGCCGGCCTCTCGAAAGATGACCTTCAGTTGATGGAATCGGAGATCAGGCGTATCGAGCAATCAATCCAAACCTTCCTCGACTATGCTCGCCCTCCCAGGCTGGAACGAAGCATGGTTAACCTGGCAGATGTCGCCACGGAAGGCCTGCAATTGATCCGAGGCAAGGCAGATCAGCAGCAGGTCCAGGTGGTAACCCGGTTTCCCGCCGACCCGATTACTCTCTCGGTGGATGGACTGCAATTACGACAGGTCTTTGTCAACCTTTTCCTGAACTCCATTGATGCCATGCCGACGGGTGGGACGCTCACTTTGACGATAAGCAGCCCCACCACCGATGCGGTGGAATGCAAGGTGGAAGATACCGGCAAGGGAATCCCCCCTGATATTCAGGTGAAGTTGTTTCAGCCCTTCGTCACGAGCAAGGAGACCGGCATAGGCCTGGGGCTGGTCGTTTCTCAGAGAATTATCAACGAACACGGGGGCACGCTGCAGGGAAGCAATCGAGAAGCGGGCGGAGCGTGCTTTCAGATTCGACTCCCTTCTGCTAAGCTGAGTACAGTCTCCAGCCCACGGTAACTGAGATGAATAGCCTGTTGATTGTTGATGACGAAGCTGCCATCCGCCATGCGTTTCGCCGGGCCTTTCATGCTCCGGAGTATGCGGTACAGGAAGCAGTCAACATTCAGGATGCTCTCAAGGCTTTGACGAAAGACAAGCCTGATGTCATCGTCCTTGATCTGAATCTACCCGATGCGGCGGGCCTCAATGGATTTGACCGTCTGAAGCAGTTCGATGCCCGTGTGCCCATCATTCTTATCACCGGGCATGGCACCGCGGACCTGGCCATCGAAGCCATCAAGCGTGGTGCCTACGACTATCTACTTAAGCCAGTGGAGTACAGCCGCCTGCAAGACGTAGTGTCACGAGCCTGCGCCAGCAGCAGACTCATGACGGTTCCGGCACTGCTTTCCGAAACAAACGACACTAATGGAAAGATCGAAGGCGACGCCTTGATCGGCCGCTGTCCCACCATGCAGGAAGTCTACAAGGCCATCGGTCGGGTCGCTTCCACCGACGAGACCGTCCTTATCCTTGGCGAAAGTGGCACCGGCAAGGAACTCATCGCTCGGGCCATCTACCAGCACAGCCAGCGGAAGGAGAAACCATTCGTCGCCATCAACTGTGGGGCCATTCCAGACAGCCTGATCGAAAGTGAACTGTTTGGTCACGAAAAGGGAGCGTTCACCGGAGCCGACCGCCGCCGTATCGGCAAGTTTGAACAATGCACCGGCGGCACGTTGCTGCTGGATGAAATCGGCGAGATGACAGTATCAGCCCAGGTCAAGCTGCTGCGAGTGCTCCAAGAACGGTGCTTTGAGCGGGTAGGCGGAACCGATACCATCCAGGTCGATGTGCGTGTCCTGGCTGCCACCAACGCTGACCTCGATAAGCGCATGGCTGCCGGGCAGTTTCGGTCCGATCTCTATTATCGACTCAATGTTTTCTCGATTCGTGTGCCACCCCTGCGGGAACGGGGCGACGACCTCGATCTTCTCACCGATTATTGCATTCAGCGCTTCGCCCAGGAGATTAAGCGGGAAGTGCCGGTCATCCCGACCGAGACCCGGCTTGTCTTGCGCAAATACCATTGGCCGGGCAATGTCCGTGAACTTCAAAGCGTCTTGAAGCAGGCTGTGCTACAGATGTCAGGAACCGTGTTGCTGCCCGAGTTCCTTCCCGTGCTCATCGGTGTGCCGTCATTTGAAGAGGCAGGATCATCGTCATCCACCTTCGATTGGAATCGCTTCATCGCCGAGCGTCTCGAATCGGGGTCCCGTGACATCTATGACGAATGCCTGGCTGTCATGGAACGACAACTCCTGCCGGGGGTACTGCAACATACTCGGGGCAATCAACTGCGTGCAGCAGAACTTTTGGGGATCACACGATCCACGTTGCGACAGAAACTCCGTTCGCTGAACATCACCGTAGAGCGTTCCAACGTCATTTCACAGGAAGAGCCGGAATAGGGTAGAAAGCCTAGTGCCCCATATCGCCGGCTGAGGCATTCGGCTTGCGTTTGCCATAGAAGCTGTAGAGCACCGGCACAATGTTCAGGGCGATCAGGGTGAAGGTCATCCCGCCCACCACGACGACAGCCAGGGGGCGCTGCGATTGCGATCCAATCTTGGTCGAAAAGGCAGCAGGCAAGAGGCCAAGAATCGCAGCCAGCGCTGTCATGACGATAGGCCGAATCAAAGACCGGGTGCCCTGTATCAAGGCTTCGTTCAATTCGACTCCTTGCGACCGCAGCCGGTTGAAGGACGACACCAGCAGCAAGCCATTCATCACTGCGACACCCAGGATCGAAATAAAGCCCACCGCAGCCGAGATGTTGAGATTGAGCCCCGCCAGCTTGAGTGCCCAGACTCCTCCGATCCCCATCGCCAGGACGTTGCCAAAGACCACCGCAGCATCGAGGAATGAGCGGAATGCCATGTAAATGAGCAAAGCGATCAGAGCCAATGAAACCAGGAAGGTCTTGGCCAGGCGGGCCTCAGCTTCTTCCATTTCCTGAAACTCGCCCGACCACTCAGCACGATAAGGAGCCTTCAACATCGGCTCTACTTTGAGCTTGGCCTCGGCCACGGTGCTCGCCAGGTCACGCTCACGGACGCCAAACTTCACAGCGATGAGCCGCTGTCCCGATTCTCGATAGATGGTGGAAGCGCCGGGCCGCAGGTACGACAAGGGGTCGCCCGGCTTGGCAGACTGGCCCGGCTGAGGTGTCACCAGATCAACCAGCCGGCGAGAGGGATTCAGCGGCGATACCTGAGCGGAATCGAGCGTGCTGCCAGTAATAACGGGGGCTGGAATGTTGGTTCCTGAGGTCGACAAGCCAGTGGCCGCACTACTGACCAGCGTGCCATTCTGGGTCA
Source organism: Gemmatales bacterium (assembly GCA_035430005.1). Lineage (GTDB taxonomy): Bacteria > Planctomycetota > Planctomycetia > Gemmatales > HRBIN36 > JAEUIE01. The sequence continues at coordinate 35,203 of DAOMFV010000012.1, read as the reverse complement.
GTTGATTATTGGAGCTGACCTGGTTGCTGACCGGGACGGTGATCTGCAGGATGGCGGTCTCATCCTTCCTTAGTCGTTCGGGCCACCGGATGGAGATATCGAACGACTTGCCGCCTTCCTGCATTTGGGTGACAGCTTTGGCCCCGACCGCAGCTTGCACCGTCGATTGCACGTCAGCCACCGAGACGTTCCAACGGGCACACTTGTTACGATCAACAGGAAGTTCGAGATTTGATTGTCCCTGGGTGCGGAAGACACCGGGATTATCGACCCCTTTGATGTTCTGTAGCACTTCCTTCATCTTCATCGCTGTTTCTTCCAGCGTGTTCAAGTCAGGCCCGAAGATCTTGATCGAGTTCTCGCCCTTCACTCCCGACAATGCTTCCATCACGTTGTCACGGATGATCTGCGAGATGTCCCAATCCACTCCGGGAAAGCGTTCATCAAGATACTGATTGATATCATCCACCAGTTCAGCCTTGGTGTGCTTGCGGCCCAGCTTCTCGATGACAGGCCATTTGTCATCGGGTAGGAGCGGGATGAACGTCTCCATGTTGTAGTAGCCCGTTGGATCGGTGCCATCATCGGGACGACCGATAGCGGGGACGATAACCGCTAGTTCGCCGAACTGTTGCAGGCCGGCACGGAACTCTCTGGCATAGCGGGTCACTTCATCGAGCGACACATTAACGGGGAAGGTGCCACGAATCATCATGTTGCCTTCTTCCAGTTCGGGCATGAACTCACGGCCTGTGTCGTAGAGCACCGCAGCCGTCATGCTCAACAAGCCGAGGAAAAGGGCCAGGGTGATCCAGCGTACTGTCAACAGGAGCCGAAGTTGGAGGACGAAGAAGGCCTGCAAGGCACGAACCAACAGATTCTCTTTGCGAGGTTTCAGCCGTCGTAACAACAGGAAGCAGAGGACGGGAGAAACGGTGAGCGCCAACAGCAATGCACCAGCCAGCGAGAAGGCATAGGTATCAGCCATAGGCCCGAAGATTTGGCCTTCCGGTCCCTTCATGGTGAAGAGCGGTAACAGCGCACAGACCATCACCACGGTAGCAAAAAAGAGGCTGCGTTCGACCCGCCCGCAGGCCTGCTTGATCTTGTCTTCGATAGTGAGGTGGTTCAAGGAATCTGCGGTGAGTGCTGTGAAGATGCTTTCGACAATGATCACCGTGGAATCGACGATGATGCCAAAGTCCACCGCGCCGATGGAAAGCAGATTGGCTGACTTGTTGCGAGCATAGAGCACACCGAAGGCAAAGAGCAAGGCCAGGGGGATATTCAAGGCAACAATAATGGTAGCCCGGACATTGCCCAGGAACATCAGCAGGATGACGCTGACCAGTGCCATGCCCACCAGCAGGTTCTCATGCACCGTCTCCGTCGTCCGATTAATCAAATCAGTGCGATTGTAGAACGGAACGATTTCGACGCCGGGCAGCAGTCGCCCCGGCTGATTCAGCTCTTCGACCTTCTTCAACAGGTCTCGCAGGGCCGGTAACGATTCCTGCCCTTTGCGGAGCAGGACAATTCCCTGTACTACATCGTCTTCATCGTCCCAGATGGGCTTGCCCTGCTCGTTCAACACCGGTTTTTCGTTAGCATCGAGCCGCGGTTTGGTGATGCTGACCCGTCCCTGCCTGGTTTGATTGCTGACGACCACACCTCGCTTGACCAACTCCCGATTATCGACATTGGGCTGTCCCTCGCTGTTAAGCAGCGGGCCGCCATCAACAAGTTGATCAACCCGGATGGGAACATTATTATTGCTGGCTACTACAGTCTGACGGATTTCGATGCACCGCCGGGCTTCCTCATCTCGAAGATAACGGGCTGCAGTTACCGGGTCTTTCATCCCCAGCACCTGCTGTTGGGGATCCTGTCCCTGGCCAAAGAGGCCCAGCGTACGGACAACAATGTTCATGGCCCCCTGGGTCACGTTGTCGCCTGAGCCGTTGGTGTTTGCGTTGCCCAGCGCGGTTTGCAACTGACTCAAGCTGATGCCATAGCGATTGAGCCGCACCGGATCGGGCTGGACTTCGTAGCGCTTGGTCATGCCGCCCGCCGCCGTCACGCCGGCAATGCGTGGCACCCGAAGCAGTTCGCGCTGGATGGTGTAGTCTTGAAGCGCTTTCAGGTCATTGATCGTATAGAGTGGTTGGCCGTGTGCATCACGAGGGTTCTTGAGAGTGTAGCGCAGAATCTCCCCGATCGGCGAGGCAGGCGATATCTGAGGGCTAACCCCATTGGGCAGAGTCGCCATGGCCAGGCGATTGATCACATCCTGCTTCGCCTGTTCATAGTCACGGGCATAACTGAATTGATTGCGAAGATGGGCCAGGCCAAACAGCGATTTGGATCGGCACGATTCGAGTCCGGGCATGCCGGCCAGCGCTACTTCCAGAGGTATAGTGACCAGGCGTTCGATCTCTTCCGCTGAAGCACCCGGGTATTGGGCAACCACCTCAATGATGGCCGGTGCGGGATCAGGATAGGCTTCGATGTTTACCGCGGTGAAAGCGTAGCCACCCAGCACGAAGAGCGTGATGGCTAGCAGACAGACGATAAGCGGGTTGGCAAGGGACCAGGCAATGAGTTGGCGAACCACTGTAACAGCCTTTTGATTATTCTAAGTGGAAAGAAATAAGTGCTCTTGCAGAATTATTAGGTTGGTGGGCCAGACATTCCTGTCTGGCTGGCACAGACAGGAATGTCTGGCCCTCCTAATGACTTCTGAGGAATTACTTAGCATCAAGTATCCCCTCACCCCAGCCCTTTTCTCTTCCGAGGGGAACTGAGAGAAAAGGGTGGGGGGAGAATACCTAAGACTTGGGAGCGTTCTTCTCTACAGGCTCGTCGTTCTTTTGCTCTTCCAGAGCTTCTCGCAAGAGCAGTGCCCCGCGGGTGACGATCTGCTGTCCAGGTTGCAGTCCATCGGTAGAGTTGCGGAGCACCACATTTTCTCTGGTACGCCGGAGAACGTGCACCGCCCGTCGTTCATAGTCGTTGTCAGCTTTCTTGAGGAAGATCACGCTCTCCTTCCCATCTTCGACCAGAGCTTCCGCAGGCAAAAGCAGTTCATCATGCCGGGGAGGAAGCGATAGCTTGACCGTGACGAACTGCCCGATTCTCAAATGGCCCTGATCGTTGTTGACGGTGCCCATCACCAGCACGGTATGCTGATTCGGATCGACCACCGCTCCGATCTGTTGAATCTCACCAGTACAGTTGGCGCCCGATTGGGCAGGCAGACAGATTTCGCAGCGATAGGGTTTGGGCAGCGATTCGAGCAGAGGCAGGTCTTCCTCATACGCATGTGCCCATACTTTGAGCTGCTTGAGATGGCCCAGCTTGAAGAGATCGAAATTGGTATCGATGATGTCACCCACGCTGAAGTTCTTTTCGAGGATGACGCCGTCCTGAGGGGCGCGTACTTCGACCCTTGCCCAGTTCTGCTGGTTCTCGGTACGGGTTCCGTTTTTGTTCAGAACCGCTTCCTGTCGAACCTCCTTGATCTCTTCATCGGTCAGCCTCCAGGACCGCAGCGTCCGCTCGGCTCGTTCGAGAGCGATGCGGTCAGCATCGTAGGTCCGCTGAGCGTCTCGAATGCTTCGTTCCGAGGAAGCGCCTTCCTGTCCCAAAGTCTTGAGCCGGTTCAACGTCTCTTCATCGGTCTTGAGCTTGGAACAGGCTTCGATCAGTTCACTCTTCTTTTCCCCGAGATCCTTACTCCAGACCACTGCCAGCAGATCGCCTTTCTTGACCTGGTCAAGATAGCGCAGCGGACGAGTCTCGAACCGGTCGGTTTCGCCAGGACTGGTGTTGAGCTTTACCTTCGTCGTTCCCAGCGAAACGATCTCGCCCGCGAATCGACTGTGAATGCGCACCTGCTGGTCAGCATCCAGGGCCAGCGTTCCTTGCAGTGGTGGCAACTGGAAAGGCTGATCCGAACGCTTGATCTCTCCAAGCTGTAGTCCCACTCGTTCCGCATAACCTTGTGGCAAGGTAAAACGATTGAGCCCCAGTCTCTTCAAGGTTTCTACTTTGACCGTCTTGTTGCTCGTCGCCGGCGATTCAGCACGAGCGGTACTTCGCAGCAGCATCCAACCACCGGCTATGCTGCCCACCAGCAATAAGACGACCATGCAAATCACTGCCAGCGATTTGATCGATGATCCCAGGACTTTCACGATAGATTTCATGTGGTTTGTTAGAGATTTCATGTGGTTTGTTAGACAAGAGTGATTCAAGTAGATGCGGACGAGGTGCATTAAGCGAAATGCGTGCCATTGGCATGCGAAGTGCCGTTAAGGTTTCATTCAGCTGTAGAGGCAGATGAGCAGTCTAAATAAGACTTAATTGAGTATGTGATTTACTGTCACACCAGGACAGGACAGAACAAAAGCCCATGAAGCGACAACAATTAGCTAAATAACATCCATCCTGGACGAGAATCGCCCACTGTGGTTCGGTGGTTGTAAATGAAACCTCGTACAAGTAGCCATCGAGTGGTTATGATGGAATAGAATCAACCTCGTCATGATTTCATCGAAGGTGCCCGTGCCTTGCCTCACTACATCGACCCGCATATCCACATGATCTCCCGTGTCACCGACGACTACCAGCGGATGGCCTATGCAGGCTGTCAGTTGGTATCGGAACCTGCCTTCTGGGCCGGGTTTGATCGGGGCTCCGCTGAAGGCTTCCGGGATTACTTCCGCCATTTGGTTGAGGTCGAACCCAAGCGGGCGGCGCTGTTCGGCATCAAGCACTACAGTTGGCTCTGCATCAATGCCAAGGAAGCGGAGAACGTCGCCCTCTCTCGTGAGGTGATCAAGATCATCCCCGAGTTTCTCGATCGCCCCAATGTGCTGGGCATCGGTGAGATTGGCCTCAACAAGAACACCCGCAACGAAGCTACGGTCTTTCTGGAACATCTCGACCTGGCGATGAAGACCGATGAACTTATCCTCGTCCATACGCCTCACCTGGAAGACAAGTATCAGGGCACCCGGATGATTCTTGACATGTTCAAGAACGACAAACGCATTACCCCCCATCGGGTGCTGATTGATCATGTCGAAGAGCACACCGTCAAGCTCGCTCTTGATGCCGGTCACTGGTGTGGCATGACGCTTTACCCGATTACCAAATGCACCCCGGCCCGTGCTGCCGATGTGATTGAACGAGTAGGCACCGACCGCATCATGGTCAACTCAGCCGGCGACTGGGGCAAGTCCGATCCGCTGGCGGTGCCTGAGTTTATTCAAGAGATGAAACGGCGTGGTCACAGCGAGGCGGTGATTCAGAAGGTGGTATTTGATAATCCGTTGACGTTCTTCAAGCAGTGCAAAAGGTTTCGCTAGAGTTGCCCTCATGCTCCGCATGAGGGAGCGGAGGCGTGACGTATTTCAATTACCCTTGCCGATGGCAGAAATTCTCTGCTCCATCACGCGGAGCGTAATGGCAACTATGAAGCCGGCAACATATATTCAAACTCATAGTAGTGCTGCTTGTTTTCAATCTTGATCGTAAGCGTGCCGCTGAGGCCGGCCAGTTCACCGGTGCCCGAATCGGGGATGACCGTGACGACAAGCGATGGTGCCCCACGGTTCATGACGCCGGTGTGCTGCAGGCAGAACGTGCCGGTCTTCCCCTGAAGCGAACCGGTGACTTTCTCGATGGCGACATACCCTGCCGAGCCTTTGACCGTGCCCATGGCGGAGAGCATCTCGCCCAGGCTGGAGCCGGTCAGGTCGCCGACGAACTTCTTATCGATCGACATGCGGCCAATCGATTCTGCCAGTTCAGTATGGGTGACAGACTGTGGAACCAGTTTGACCTCGAAGGTTCCTTTGGCGTGATGCGACATGAGATTTGCCCTTGTGTTAACCAGCGTGAATGGAATCGTGGCAGGGGTCAGTTGTACTCAACTGCCCCTGCTGCATGGTGAAGGTATTGCACCTTATGCAGGGGGCAACGGGGTACCGTTGACCCCTGCCACGCCCCACCATGTTAGTAGAAGTAATAATCACTAGTCGTGTTATATATCACCACATTCCCCGCCTCCAGCTTATCGCCGTTAGTTGTTGTGTTCCCCATTCTACCCCGGTACGATGCGGAGACTGTTGCCCACGAGATTAGATATGTTTCCTCTCCCAGCGAAGAACCGCATCCCGCTCTGGCTCAAAGTGGCATACACGCTGTTCATGGCGATCCTCCTGCCCATCTACCTGAAGCGATATGGCCCCACGAACTTCCTCTACTTCTGCGACGTTGCTGCCATCGTAACACTGATTGCGATCTGGCTCGAAAGTCCGCAACTGCTTTCCGCCTGCCTGGTGGGCATTCTGCTACCCCAACTCTTGTGGGTGCTCGACTTCTTCTTTGAACTGGGCAACTACCTCGGCTTCTGGAGCACGCACCTGATGGGCATGACCGAATACATGTTCCGCCCACCCTGGATGCTGCGGTTCCTCTCGTTCTTCCACTTCTGGCTGCCGTTTCTGTTGCTCTATCTCGTCTGGCGGGTCGGCTACGACAAGCGCGGCGTGGTGATCTGGATCGTCGGCGCCTGGGTGCTGCTCACCATCTGCTATGTCTACATGCCCGCACCCAGCCCCTGTGTCGATCCCGTTACCAAACAGCAACTCCGCGACCCCGACATGCCTGCCAACATCAACTACGTTTACGGGCTGACCGGCGAAGAGCATGCTCAGATGGCGATGCACCCGGATGAATATTTCGTGATGTACCTGGCACTGCTGACGGTAGGGATTTATCTCCCAACCCATCTGCTCTGCTGGTGGTTGCTGCCGAGGGTGCGGACGAAGGAAAACTAGCAAGTGAACTGGTGCCCTGTCTCTCACAGGACACGGGCTGCAAGTCCGGCTCCGCCACACGTCAGTGAAGTGTGGCTCGCCTGCATAACACAACCAGACTTCCGGCAGAGGGGGCGTTACAGTGCGTCCCTGGTCGGGGGGCCAGAGACGAGAGAGTTAAAACAAAAAACCGGCTCCTGTACGGAGCCGGTCGATGGGTCACTGATCATGTGCGGTCTTAGATGACGCTGGGGATGGTGACAAAGTTATGGAAGGCGAATGGATGCCAGTTGGAGGCCTTTACTGGGCCGTGGATTCCCACGCCGGGAGTGAAGTAGACGCCATCCCTGCTGCTGGCATAAATGTTCAGGGCAGCATCGACTACTGCACCTTCATCTGCGGATGCAAGCAGGGTTAATGAATTGTAACCACTGCCGCCATCGACATTCACTCGGACGGACCCGAAAAAGTCTTCGTCTTCCGGGTTAGTAGCGAAGAAGCTGGAGCGGATGGTGTCGTTACCATGGCTGCCAAAGATGTTCAAGGCGACGGTGCCATCAACAATGCCCGATTGAGCGACCAGAATATTGTCGTCGTGGGCACCACCATCAATCGTGCCGGTCAGCGTAGCGCCGCCTAGCAGGTTGCCGGCGAACTGCACGTTGATGTTATCCCTGCCCGATCCACCCTGAATGTTCAAGGTGGCGACGGTGCCTTCGCCTTCAATGTTCTGATTTTGCGCGACGATTACCCTGTCATTGCCATTACCCATATCTACCCACAAGCCGAAGCTCTGTTCGACCGCAAAACCGTCGTCCAGGTTCCGGAATATGAAGATGTCATCGCCACCCTTCAGATTGACCACTGCACCAGCGATAGGGGTTTCATCCAGATCGAGAACGGCTGTCTTGGTCACGCCATTCTTGCCATTCCATTGAGCAGTCAAGAGGCGATCCCCATCGAGACTGGCATCGATCTTGACCCAATCCTTACTGCTGTCGCCTGTAAAGACGGCATAGCCATTGGCCGAGAACGTTAAAGTGACGGCTGGAACCGTTCGGTCTTCCAGTAGATCCAAGGTGGGCTTGAAGTTCGTTCGCATGGTGTGTACTCCGTTAGGTGAAGAGTGATAAACGCTTAACTACTTTTACTGGGCAATAATTATGTGGCAAGCGCTAAATAATGGAAAAGTCTATTTTACCCATACAACCCAATCATCCTGGCATTCCAGTTAACTCGTCGTAATAGAATGATACCCAAGCATCTTATTCATGAAGTGAAGACAGTATTGCCATGAAGGCACATCTGTGAGACGGCCCGAGCATTAAAGCTAAGTTACCTGGCCTAAACTTCAACATTCTTCGCCAGCGTCTTGAATCGTTCGCCGTTCGATTGCACCACGGTAATGGTCACGTGCCCTGTTTTGCTGGTCTTGATGTCGGTGACCTTCCCTGATTTGCCCACATGCACGCCGCCGATCACTTTGCAGCGATCGCCGTCTTTGAGTTTGCTGGGTGGTTTGGCTTTCATGATGATTGCTCCGTGGCTGGGTGCCTCAGCGTACCATGTGCAGGTTCGTTATGCCACACTCGAGTTGCTCGGTCCATCCGCGCACGTTGCAATGACTAAGCGAAGCCCTGCATCAAAAAAATCGAGCTTTCGCAGATGCCCGTAGCGTGCGTCCCAGGTGCCAGACTTCAGATCGCGCGAGACTTCGGAAACGATTCGCTCCACAACATCGGGCGACAGTCTGGCGAACGCCGATGTTCCTGCTCGTGCGGTCGGGTCGAGAACCCGTTCCGGGTGTGCCCAGAAGGAACCCACCATCCAGTCTGCACAATTTCGAGGGATAGGCACGACCTCGATGGTCAACTGCCCTCCGAGCCAGTGTCCCAACTGCTTCGGATCGGGAAAGATGCGACGGTCCAACTCGGCGATCTCCGGGGCGTAGTCGGCCAACAGCCACATGCGCACACATACTTCGACATCGTAGGTCAGCAGGACGACCGGGCCTCGAGCCACCCTGCGGAGTTCGCTCAAGCCCTTCTTCCAGTCGTCCCAGTGGTGGAGACTGAGCACAGCCATCGCGGCATCGACCGACTTATCTCGGAGGGGCAGATCACCGGCGCCAGCACGGATTGCCGGGACCAGCCCGCTTGATCTCTGTGCAGCCATGACATCGCTGGGTTCGATAGCTACCACATAGCGGTCGCGCGGCTCGTAGGAACCGGCCCCTGCTCCGACGTTCACCACGGTTCGGGCACTGCCCAGAGCGGCATGAATCCTCTCTCGAAAGGAAGGTTCCTCACGCCTGGTCTTCGAGTATCCCTGGCCAATGGTGTCGTATTGTGCCCCTGTCGACATGGGTTCCCTTCAGTTGTCTGGGTGAGATGATTTGCTTGTACACTAGTGAACACCTGCCAAAATGACCTGCCGCAGTGCTGTGCGCGCGCCTGTTTCGGTGGGTTCAACTTCAAGAATTGAAGATGTGGAGATGCGCAGAGGCCAGAGAACTCCACAAGTTGATTCCGGGGTGGGGTGGGGTGTAGCAGGGTTCAACTACCGCAGCGCCGTGCGCGCGCGGGTTGGGTGGAGTGCCAGGTGAACTGTTCAGTAGTGAACAGGGTTTTGCGGTAGGCATAATTCAGGTCTGAGTGGAAAGGGATTAGCTGCTGTCTGGGTGCGCGCGTGCTGTCTCGGGTGAGCGGCCCTGATAGTTGGTGTTTTATTTTGCCTGAAAGGCATCGCCTCCACAGCCCAAGGTTGCCGAGTACTCTCGGCTACCTTGGGTAATGAAGAGGCACCCTGGGTAGCGATGAGTACATCGCAACCCAGGGCTTTGGTGGTAATGCCCTTCAGGCATGGGAATGAAGTTCTCGCATCTTTGAAGACGCTCACTCTACTCTCTACCCTAATTGTACATCAGTATATTATTCGGCTAGTGTACAAGAAGGGAATGGATTGTGGCACTGAACGGTGGTAGTCCACCGATCAGTGGTTGGGGGCATCATCGTTGCGTGGTTCAGCACTGATCTGCTGAGTACAGCAGTTCAGTGCCACGGCAAGTGGGGGTATTCAAAGTCGTGCTGCCCTGCCGTTGGAATAGTACACTTTGGCTCCGCAGAGATCATAATTTGCTAAGAGCAACTTCCACACTTTGCTTTACCTTTTTCCTCTGGATTTCTGGATCTTCTTTCTGAATGTACTCAACAGCCGAAAGGTCATCTCCTCGCTTTCGGTTTTGACGAGGTTCTAAAGCTTCGATCAATATGGCTTCAACTGCTGGGACAATCTTCATTCCGAGATAGGACTCTGGCACACTGCCTAACTCGCCGGCTTCAGAAACTGGGAGGAGACCAAACCACGAAAACCGATCCCACCTAGTTGAAAGCCTGTCAGCTGTATGCTCAAAAAGACGTCTTCCCAATGGCCGGTCAGTGGCTCGCCCAACGTAGATCACTTCTCTTCCGTCGTAAAGAAGATAGATACCAACCTGCTTGTGGAAATCGACCGCCTTCGCTCCAATTTGTTGCATGCCGAGAAGTTTTGGCGTAGACATCCATTCAATAGCATCACGTCGCCAGAACATCCCAAAAGAAGAGATAATCTCATATTGAACCTCCTGATCCTCCTCAACCTCTTCCACTGGAACACTGGGCTTCTGAGTAATTCCCGCCTTGGCCTTCCAGACCAAAAGGCCTCTACCTATCTTCTGGAACGGACACTCATCACCTTCGTTCTTGATTGCCGTGATGGCTGCACTCACAACGGTTCGTTCAGGTGTGGCTCCAAGACTTGAACGAAGCCCATCTTGAATAATCTTCTCGGTAATATCTTTATAATGCATCGCTCCGGGAGCTTCACTCAGGACTTTTTCGATAGCCTTTCGCCATGTCAGTTCTTTGGCCATTGCTTGTCTTTCTTATTACTTGAATGCTCTTCTGTGGTGAAGCCAATTCTGTGCTTTTGTAAAAGAGAAGTCAATCTTTCATAGCGCAAAGAATGTGTCCTAGCACCAAGGCATAGTCAGCAAGGCTATGGCACCAGCGCGATGCCACATTCACGGTTTACCAGTCTTCTTCCAAAACGCTATTTGCGCCTCGGCCACTGAGGCAACAGGTTGCTTGCCTGCCACCTGTGCGATCAAGGTAGCTCTACGTGCTTTGAACCGCTTCTTGAAATCCTTTGACCAGAGTTCCTGTGAGGATTTGAGGAACACTCCGCGGCGTCTCATCTCATAGGATTGACCAGTTTGTTCCAGTAGCTTCTTAAACCGCCGAAGGGCTTTGCCTATCGGCTCTTTGTCTGCGAGAACGATCCGTACTACCATTGGTGTGCGTCTTATGCGGCTGACGCCCCCCGCTCGCAATCATACCCGCCTACAAATTCCCCAACACCCCATTGCTATCCCCAAACCGTTTCTGCTCAATCCCCAGGCGTTGTAGCATGGCGACATACAGATTCGTGATCGGCGTATTGAAAGCGTACTTCACATGGCGGCCGGGGTTCAACGTGCCGCCGCCTTTACCGAACAGGAGAATGGGTAGCTGATCGTGGTTGTGGCGGTTGCCGTCGCCGATGCCGGAGCCGTAGAGGAGCATCATGTTGTCGAGGAGGTTGCCGTTGCCTTCTTTCACTGCCTTCAACTTCGTGATGAGGTAGTTGAGGTGCTCGGCGTGGAACTCGTTGATCTTGGCGATCTTTTCGAGCTTGGCTTTGTCGCCGCCGTGGTGGGAGCAGTCGTGGTGGCCTTCGGGCACGCCGATGAACTTGTAGCTGCGGTTACTGCCTTCGTTGGCGAAGACGAAGGTGCTGAAGCGGGTGAGGTCGGCCTGGAAGGCGAGGACCTGTAGATCGGCCAGCGTCTTCATGTGTTCGCTGTATTCCTTCGGGATGCCGGTGGGCTTCTCGATGGGCGGCTTGATCCTGGCGTCTTCCTTCTTGTTGCGGTTGAGCCGGCCTTCCATCTCGCGGATGGAGGTGAGGTACTCATCGAGCTTGCGACGGTCCGCGCCGCCTAGCTGGTTTTCCAGGCTCTTGGCGTCGTCCTTCACGGCGTCGAGGACACTCAACCGGTCGTCGTTGTTCTTGGGTGAGCCGTAGAGCCGGTCGAAGATCTGCTTGGGATCGACTTCCTTGGGCATCGGCGTTTGTTCGCTGCGCCAGGAGAGGTTATTCGAGTAGGCGCAGGAGTAGCCCGAATCGCAGTTGCCGGCGTTGGCCCCTTTGTCGCAGCCGATTTCGAGCGAAGCGAGCCTGGTGTGGTGGCCCAGCCGGGAGGCAGCGACCTGATCGACCGACATGCCGATGCGGATGTCAGCCCCGTTGGTCTTCTTGGGCTGGCTACCGGTGAGGAAGGCGGACATGGCACGGGCATGGTCGCCGGGGCCATCGCCGTTGGCGCGGGCTTTGTCAGCGGTCAGGCCGGAGAGCACGCTGAAGTCGTTCTTGTGATCAGCCAGCTTGCTCAGCAGCGGGGTGAGCTTGTAATCGCTGCCCACCTCAGCTGGAGTGAAGTTCTCCATGTTGAGGCCATTGGGCACATAGACGAAGGCCATGCGGAGCGGAGCCTTGGCGGCTTCGGTGGACGCAGCCATGATGCCTCGAGGCAGCATGCCTTCGAGGAAGGGTAGTGCAATGGCGGCTCCGACTCCCTTGAGCAGCGTTCGGCGATTGAGCATGGGCTGGGTCATGTTAAGTCCTGAGTTTGGTAGCCCGACGCGCTAGCGAGGGTGAACCTTGCGATTGCACGCGCCCCTCGCTTGCGCGTCGGGCTGTCATTCAGCTATTTCGTAGCTGTTCTTCGCTGGCGGAATGGTTCGCTTTTGACGATCTCTTGAATGAGGGCGGTCATGGTATCGCCGTGGCTTTGGGTGGCTTTGGCGATCTCGTTGATGTATTGCCGGTCGCTCGATTCCAAACCGCGCCCGATAGCAAAGGTTATCATCTTTTCGGTGAGACAGCGACGGAAATCTTCGTCGCGCTGCTTGAGGAGGGCCACCAGTTCCATCGGCGTTTGGAACGATTGGCCATTAGGCAGGGTGCCCCCCGGTTCGACGGGGAAGGCGCCGTCTTTGGTGCGCCAGGCCCCGACAGCATCGAAGTTCTCGAACCCGAAGCCTATGGGGTCCATTCGGTTATGGCAGGTGGCACAGTTCGGGTTGGCCCGGTGCTGTTCCATCCGCTGACGGAGCGTGCCCTTGAGTTCTTCCGTTTCCTTCAGCTCAGGAACATCGGGCGGGGGTGGGGCGGGCGGGGTGCCCATGATCGTTTCCAGCACCCATTTGCCTCGTTTCACCGGTGAAGTACGGGTGGGGTTGCTCGTCAGCGTCAGGATGCTGGCCTGGGTGAGTACGCCTCGCCGAGGGGTGTCTTTGATACTCACACGGCGGAACTCCGTGCCTTTGACATCCTTGATGCCATAGTGCCTGGCCAGGCGATCGTTGACGAAGGTGAAGTCGGCGTCGAGGAACTCGCTGATCTTGTGATCCTTTTGCAACAGTTCGAGGAAGAAGAGTTCGGTCTCCTTCTGCATCGCCTGGCGGAGCGGTTCATCGAACGAAGGGAATCGCTTGGGATCGGGAGTCGAGTTCTTGAGGTTCCGCAGTTGCAACCATTGCACGGCGAAATTCTCAACCAGGGCTGCCGCCTTGGGATCACGGAGCATGCGGCGGGTCTGGATGGCCAGCACTTCGGGGTCTTTGAGTTTGCCCTCTTTGGCGAGGTTGAAAAGCGTCTCATCGGGCATGCTGCACCAGAGGAAGTACGACAGTCGCGAGGCGAGTTCGTAATCGGTCAGAGGGCGTACCGCAGCGGTGGAACCATCGAGTTCGACCCGGAACAGGAAATGGGGAGAGATGAGGATCGCCTGCACTGGCAGCTTCATCGCCTCGGTGAAGTTGTCGCCACGCTTGGTCGCTCGGTCGAACAGGGTCAGGAACTTGTCGATCTCGCTACTGGTCACCGGTCGGCGGAAGGCACGCTCGGCCAACTGGGCGAGGTTACGCTTGGCAGCATCACGAGGGGTAATCTTGTCGCTGGGCTTCACCATAAGTACCGGGTGTTTGACTTCGATCTTGGGTGCATCGGTCGGCCCTTCGATGCCCATCCCCATGATGATCAGGTTGCGATCACGCTGCTTCTCGTCTTTGGCATTGGGATCGTAGAAGTCGTTGATGAAGCCAAGGCTGATCTTGTGCTTACCGGCTGAGATGGACGTCTGGTATTCAAAGGTCTTGCGGGCATCCGTGTCGGTTTCGACAGGGCGGACATCGAAGGTCTTGAGCAGCTTGCCATCGAGCTTGAGATCGAGCTTGGCCGGTTCGTTGCCTGCCTGTTGACCGAAGGCACGAAAGCGGAGGAGGTACTTGCCAGATTTATCGAAGTCGAACTCGATAAAGACTTCGCCATTGGTGGCGAGCATGCGGAACTGCTTGTTGCTGCCGTACAGAGAACCGACATTCTTGGGCAGCATGTCCCGGCCCGGAAAGCGGCGCGAGGTGGGGGCGTTGGCATCGGGCCTGGGCATCATCGCCTGATCGACGATGCGCTGAGCGGCGTTGAGATACTTCTCCAGCAGCAGCGGTGGCAGGGAGAGCACATCGCCGATGTTGTCGAAGCCGTAGCCTACGTCGTCGAGAGGGAAGTCGTCAGCGGGGTTGAAGTCGACACCCAGGAGATCACGGATGGTGTTGTTGTACTCGTTGCGGTTGAGCCGTCGCATCGTCACCCGGCCTGGATCGCGCTTGCCGTTGAGATGGGCTTTGACGACCTGTCCGTCAAGCCAGCCGGTGAGGGTATCAAGCTCGGCACGGGTGGGGCGGGGCTTGCCTTCGGGGGGCATCTCGCCGGTCTTGACGTTCTTGAGGATTGCCTGCATCACATCGACTTTTTTGATCAGCGCTTCGGGGGCTTTGTAATCTTCGAGGTTGAAGTCGCCCTTGGGCTTCTTCCCGCCATGGCAACTGATGCAGTATTTGGCGAAGATCGGGGTGATGGTCTGCTGATACTCATCGACATGAACCAGTGCCGCTTCAAGAGCCGTAGGCGTGGCAGCACTGAGCCACAACAGGCAGCCCATAGCTAGACAGCACTCCACAGTGGCGAACACCACAGTATGCATGCACAGAAATCCGGTAGGTACACAGACGAAGCAGGCAGGTTTATTCATCAGGAGGGTAGTAGCATTCTACCCTGCTCTGGGTGGCTCGTCGAGGCAAATTGGTGGTGGCTTGCAGGACCGGTCGCCCTATTAACATGATTGAGACACTACGATTGACAGCCCCTGAAAAGGGGAAGGGGCTGAATCATGAAACCTTGTTACTCAATATGAGCTGTCATTCACGAAGGGCTACGCCACAAGAAGAAGCCCCTCACCCCCAGCCCCTCTCCCCAGTGGGGAGAGGGGAGCAAGTCATGACACCAACCCCTTCACTGCTTTGACAATCGCTACCGCATTGATGCCTTCGTTATCCAACATCTCCGCTGGGGAGGCTGAACCGGGCATCGAGCGAGGGGCCATCTTAAGTACGGTGGCGTTGATGGGGTCTTTGCCGGAGAGCGCCTCGAGCACCGCATCGCCGATGCCACCTTCGGGCCAGTGGTCTTCCACGGTGATGATCTTGCCGCAATCCTTGACTGCCTGCATGATGGCCTGACGATCTACGGGCTTGACCGAGTAGAGATCAATCACCCGGATAGCGATGCCCTCTTTGGCGAGCAACTCGTAAGCAGCCAGCGCCTCATGCACTGTGATGCCTGCTGCGATGATGGCGACCTGATCCTTGGCCGAGGTCTTCAGCGTCTTGCTGCCGCCGATCGTGAACTTCTCGGTGGGGGCGTAGAGCACCGGTAGCTTCTCCCGGGTAGTGCGCAGGTAGCTGATACCGTCCAATTCTGACATCTGCTGAATGAGTTGGGCGGTTTGATTGGGGTCGCTCGGATAGAGCACCGTCGATTCGAAGATGGATCGCATCATCGAAAGGTCTTCAAGGGCCATCTGCGAAGGGCCATCTTCACCAATGCTGACACCGGCATGCGAGCCGCTCAGGCACAGGGTAGCCCCGGCGATGGCAGCCATGCGGATCTGATCGTAAGCGCGAGTGAGGAACGCGGCAAAAGTCGCGGCGAAGACGCGCTTGCCTTGCGTCGCCAAGCCGTTGGCGACGCTGACCATGCATTGCTCTGAAATGTACATCTCAAAGAAACGCTCAGGATCAACCTTGCCGAACTCTTCGGAATAAGTGGAGTTGCCCACTTCTGCATCAAGCACGACCAGTTGAGGCATGCTCTTTCCCAGGAGGGCCAGCGTGTCGCCAAAGGCTTTGCGGGTCGCTTCCTTCGTCCCCATAGCATAACTTGGCAGCTTCGGCGGGCTGAGTGGCACCGTCTTGGGGGGATGGCTGAGCACCGCCGGCAGGTTCGGGAAGACCCGGTTCTTCACTCCGCCCAGAGCAGCAACGGCCTTCTCGGCCATCTCTGCCGGCAACGCCTTGCCATGCCAGCCTTCCTTGTTGGCAATCTCAGGCACCCCATGGCCCTTCTCCGTCTTGGCAATGATGCACGTTGGGCGATCCGTCTGCTTGCAGGCATAGTCAAAAGCTCGATCAATGGCCCCAAGGTCGTGGCCATCGATTTCGAGGGCATGCCAGCCAAACGCCCTGGCCCGGTTGGCGTAGGCGGCGCTGTCCCAACCCAGGTTAGTCTGCCCACGCTGTCCGAGGCGATTCATGTCGAGCACGGCGATCAGGTGGTTGAGCTTGTAGGTCCAACCCTTGTCGAACGCTTCCCAAACAGAACCTTCCGCCATCTCGCTGTCACCCATAAGCACCCAGACACGGTTCTCGGTTTGTTCGAGGTACTTGCTGGCGATGGCCATGCCGACGCCGATGGCCAGGCCCATTCCGAGAGAACCGGTGGCGACATCGACATAAGGCAGCACCCGTGGATTGGGGTGTCCCTGCAACCGGCTACGATTCTTGCGGAGCAGCAGTAACTCATGATCATCAATCGCCCCTGCAGCCTTGAACATGGAATAGAGCAGCGGGCAGGCGTGCCCCTTGCTGAAGATCAGCCGATCGTTGGAGGGCCGCTTGGGGTTGCTCCAGTCGAAGCGTAAGTATTTGGACTGCAACACCGCCATTAGGTCGGCGGCGGAGAGGGACGAGGTAGGGTGCCCCGAACCGGCTGTTGTCGTGCAGCGGATGCTGTCGACTCGAAGCTGGGCAGCGAGGTCTTGCATGTCTTGAAACGTGGGATACATGGCGGATACCAATTAAAGTCGGGGGCGACGTAGTTGAATGATACTCTGATCTTCGGCCTAAATGCCTCGCTCGGCAAGGAGCAAAAGCACGGTTGTCTCACCTTTCATCGCCCGACATCTTGACGAAGATCGCCAACTACTCGCTTGCAACCACCCGTAGGCTATGACAAGATAGATTATCTCTCCCATGTAGTTGCGATGCGCCCCACCATGCCCGATCCTACGAATCCAACTGGCGCAGCCCCCGCCCATGAAAACATGGAGGCGCTCAGCCAGTTCGCCGGCGATATTGGCTTACGCCTGGGCAAGTACCTGATGACCGTTCTGGGAGAGAGCAACTATCTCCTCGGCCTGCATCCACCGGGTGATAAATCCCGGCCCTGGATTGAGCAGATCAAGTCTGCCGCCGGGGCAGCTTCGCAACTGGTGCAGCAACTCATTACCTTCTCGTGCAGGCTGCCACCCGAGTTGGAACTGGTCAGTGTCAATGCCATCGTCACTCAGATGGCGGAGCAGTTCACCACGCTCTTTGGCAGCAGCCTGGCCCGCGGCGATTTTCACATCGATATTTTCCTCGATGCCAAAGATCCACTGGTGCTCGTCGACGCGACCCAGTTTCAGTTAGCGGTAGTAAGGTTGCTCAAGTGGGTGCATACCCGGGTCGGCGTCGGCACGCTGACGATCCGCACCAAAAACCAACCCGGCATCGTACAGTTAAGCTTGATCGACAATGGGCCAGCCTTGCGCGACGAGGAACGTCAGCAACTCTTTGAACCATTCCATGATGTTGATCCCGAAACCGCTGATCTGGGTCTGGCAGTCGCCTTTGGCATCATTCGTCAGGCCAAAGGGTCACTGCATGTGGCGTCCGATTCCTCCGGCACCGAGATCACCATCGATCTGCCCCTGGCCAATACCGAAGCGGCAACTTCTCCCATCGTGAACACCACCGGTAAACAAACTGTCCTAGTGGTGGACGATGAAGAGCTGGTGCGGAATTACCTCGTCATTGCTCTGAATCACCTGGGCTACGAGGTGATAGCCGCCAAGGATGGCAACGAGGCGCTCTTCCAGTGCCTGCAAACGAAGATCAATATCGATGTGCTCCTCACTGACATGATTCTTCCCGGCATGAATGGCCGACAGCTCGGTGAACAAGCCAAGAAAGTGCGGCCGACGCTCAAGCTCGTCTTCATGTCGGGCTACACCGAGAACCTGCTGGGTGAAGGACGAGTCTTCCTGAGAAAGCCCGTCACCCCCGATCAACTCGATAAAGCCCTCCGCCACGTCCTCAGCACCGCCGGCGATACGCTCAGCAAGGCATTGTCTAGTGTCGAAGTAGACTTAAAATGACAATACTCAGTTTGATGACAGCCCGACGCGCTAGCGAGGGGGCGCGTACAATCGCAAGGTCCACCCTCGCTAGCGCGTCGGGCTGTCATATCACCTCCAAAGGAGTCCTCCGTGATCAATCCCGAATTACGTCGTCGGCTCGATGACGTGGTGGCACGCCTCACCAATCTCCGGGACTCTCTTTGACCTGGCCGGCAAACAGGCCGACAAGGCCAAGCTTGAAGCACGCATGGGCGAAGCCAACTTCTGGGACAACCCCGACAAGGCCAAGCAGATTATCAGCCAGCTTAAGCCGCTCAATAACATCCTCAAGCCCTACGACGAACTCGACAAGACCAAGGAAGACATGGTCGTGATGGCTGAGTTCGCCAGCGAAGACGCTTCGATGGAAGCGGAGTTGCAAAGCGAGTTGGGCAAGTTCGAGAAGAAGTTCAACGAGTTCGAATTCAAGGCGATGCTCTCCGGCCCCGAAGATGCCAGCAACGCTTTCCTGCGCCTGCAGGCCGGCACCGGTGGCACCGATGCCTGCGACTTCGCCTCGATGCTTCTCCGCATGTACACCCGCTGGGCGGAAGATCATGGCTACAAGGTAGAACTGACCGATGAACTGGCCAACGAAGAAGCGGGCCTTCGCAACGCCACCCTCTACATCACCGGAGACTATGCCTATGGCCGACTCCAATCGGAAGTGGGCGTGCATCGACTCGTCCGCATCAGCCCGTTCGGTTCCGGTGATAAACGGCAGACCAGCTTCGTCGCTGTCGATGTGCTGCCAGAAATCGAACAGTCGCCCATTGAGATCAAGCCCGACGATGTTGAAACCCAGACCTTCTCCTGCGGCGGCCCCGGCGGGCAGCATGTGAACAAGACCCAGTCGGGAGTGCGCCTTATCCACCATCCCACGGGGCTGGTAGCGGAAAGCCGCACCGAGCGCAGTCAGCACAAGAACAAGGACAACTGCTGGAAGATGCTCTACGCCAAGCTCTACAAGATGGAAGAGAACCGCCGCAAGGCGGAGGTCGAGAAGCAGTACGACGAGAAGGGCGAAGTCGCCTGGGGTAACCAGATCCGCAACTACGTGTTGCAACCATATACCCTGACGAAGGACACCCGTACTGGCACCGAAACCGCTCAGGTAGGCAAAGTTCTCGATGGCGACCTTGATCAGTTCATGGAGGATTACCTCAAGATGATGGTGATGAAGAGGAACAAGAAAGCGTAGATCATTTAGCCCCCGGCTCTTCAAGCCGGGGGCGATCACGCTGGGCGAGTATTACGTCTCCAAGATTAACAAAAGGCGAAACTCGGTGATGGTGTCTCATTACTCCGCGCGCCTCGCCTTGTTGTACTTTCATCATTACCATCCAGTCTTCGCGTGATCGTCCCCCGGCTTGAAGAGCCGGGGGCTAAATATTCCTCGTGGTTTTTCATGCTGAAAATGAGTATGCTCAAGGCGTCCTGCCCTTTGAGTATTACTCATGCCTCCTGTGCGCGAGCCACACGAACTGGCTACCGTAGATCATGTCGCTGCCCCGGCCACTACGCTGGGGCAAACGATGGGGGACACTCGGCTTGATACAGGCAATGCGGAGCCTGATCTTGCATTTTCTCTGAAGACGGAGAATCAGCAGGATCAGTCATCCTGGCCCATTGTCCCTGGCTACGAGATCATCGGCATCCTGGGGCGGGGCGGTATGGGGATCGTCTACCATGCCAGGCAGCATGGACTCAACCGTGAAGTCGCTCTCAAGATGGTCCAGGCCGGCGAAGATGACCCCACCCATCGCGCCCGGTTTCGCCTCGAAGCCGAAGCGGTGGCGCAACTCCAGCATCCCAACATCGTTCAGGTCTACGAAATCGGGGAAGTCCGTCAGCAGCCCTACTTTTCGTTGGAGTATGTGGCTGGCGGCAGTTATTCGAAGTTCCTCCAGGGCAAGCCACAGCCTCCACAGGCCTGTGCAGAACTAGTGCGTACCCTGGCCCTGGCAGTGCAGGCGGCACATCAGCGCGGGATCATCCACCGTGATCTGAAGCCTGCCAATATCCTGCTCACCCAAACGGGCGAACCCAAGATCGCTGACTTCGGTCTGGCCAAGTATGTCAGTCAGGCGTCGGGGCAAACACAAAGCGGTTCGATTCTGGGCACTCCCAGCTACATGGCTCCTGAACAGGCGTCGGGGCACAACGATCGCATTGTCCCGGCTACCGATGTCTATGCACTGGGCACCATACTCTATGAGGCGCTCACAGGCCGAGCCCCGTTTAGAGGTGCGAGCGTCTGGGACACGATCCATCAGGTGCTCCATCAGGACCCTGTTCCACCTCGATCACTTATTCCCACGATCTCCATCGATCTGGAAACGATTTGCTTAAAATGTCTGCAGAAAGAAGCAGGCAAGCGCTATCAGTCCGCTGAGGCTTTAGCAGAAGACCTGCGTCGTTATCTGAACCATGAACCGATCCAGGCTCGCCCGGTCAACTGGGTGGAACGCCTGTGGCGTTGGCGTCGTCGCAATCCCTCCCTGGCCGCTGCCCTGGCGCTGACCACCATGATTCTGATCGCCGGCATCTGTGTTTCGAGTTATCTGGCGTACATCGCCAATCGGTCGGCTGAGGAGGCACGCAAGAATCTGGTTATTGCCGACGAGCAAACTCAGCTTGCCATGAAGACGCTGGAAACGGTCATCTTTGACATCCAATCGAAGCTGGCCGGTTTGCCCAACGCTCAAAAGGTACGAGGGGCGATTCTCCAAACGGCGCTGACCGGCTTACAGAATCTCTCCGATCAGCTTCGAGTCCAACAACGGGTGGATCGCAATACCGCTCACGCCAGCTTACAACTAGCTGAGGCCTTCAGACAGCTTGGCAAAGACACCGGGGTCGTCAGCACGGAGAATACCAGCCAACTTTACGAACGGGCCACCCGTCTGTTTGAGGAACTCTATCACACAGCTACAGATAAGCAGCAGGCCAAGGCTGATCTGGCTAATGCCTACCTGCTCTACTCGATCTATCTGACATATCTGGAAGATTGGGGTTGGGAAGTCACCGAAGCGCAGGCGAATCTGCAAAAGCAACGACCCGTCATGCAGCGTGCTCTGACCTTGGCCAGGCAAACCATCCAGTTGCGCCGAGAACTTATCTTTGCTTCCAGCGATGAGGATGCTCAGTTTGAACTGGGACGAGCCCTGGTGGAAGGCGCATACTTGATGATGCGCGTGAACGAACAGGAAGAGGCCAGAAAAAACCTCGAGGAAGCCTGCCAGGTGCTGAAACCTCTCCAAGACTCTGCCGACAAAGCTCAGCGCAACCAGGCCATGTATGCCAAAGCAACTGAATGGCTGGGCGATTGGCACTACGACTTCAAGGCCGGGTATCGGCAAGCGGAAAAGTATTACCGTGAGGCATTGGCAACCAACAAGATACTGGCTGAAGCCAAGCCCGATGATGTGGATGCCCAGATGGCTTACGCCAATTCCTGGTCACGCCTGGCAGATGCTATCAAAGGCTTAGGGGATAAACAAGGCGCGCTGGCGGCTTTCCGCCAGGAACTGGCCATCAGCCAGAAGATGGAACCCTATGCCAACACGAATACTCAGTTGCTGCTCGATTGCTCCACCTCCTACGATCATATTTCCAATGTGTCGTTGCAACTGCAGCTTTACGAGGAAGCGCTCGTGGTGCTGAAGCGCTCCTACGAACTGAAGACCGCAGCCATCGCACTCGATCCGCTCAATCATCGTCCTCACTCGACGCTGGGGCGCGTCGTGTTGCGAACAGGCCTGGCAAATAACAAACTGGGCAAACCTCAAGCAGCCATGGAAGCCTACCAGGCAGGGCTGAAGCTGTTGACCGACTACAACACTAAGCAGAACAACAAGAACATCGAACAGGATATCCAGAGTATCCAGAAGGCGTTGGAGCAGACTCGTGCTGCGCTCAAGAAGTAGAGTTATTTTTTCTCTCTCCCTCCTGGGGAGAGGGGGTTCTTAATCGACTCTTCCGGTTGCGTTCGTACTTGTTTCGACCACAACCCCACCCTTGCTCTTCAATTCCAGTGGCATTGCCACCGGCCTCGGTTACTATGGAGAGGATGCTCGCCAACTGAGAACTCCTCGATGCGACAAAACACCACCAACCGAATTGCCCTCGGCTTGACGGCAACAGTCGTCCTGCTGATTGCCGGCGTGTTGCTCAGTGTGAACTGGCTTGATCCCAAGACCACAGTGCCATCGCATTCCTTTGCTAACGCCCAGAATGTCAGAATCTCCCAGCTCCATGATCAATGGGATCCCCTGGTTCAGCATTCAGTAGAGATTGTCTCTACTCTCAAAACCACATATGGGAAACTCGTTGAATCGCCTGAGAAGATGAGTCTGGCTGTGCTGGTGTATGTCAGCACCTATTTCGGTACTGTTAAAAGGGTGACTGCCTACAACGGCGCAGTCTTTCGCTATCCAGTGGAGTATCGTGTTGCCAATTCTCTGCTTGCAGAGACGTTCTATATGCCGATGCATCTGATAGATGTTGAGTGTTTACGTCCTCAATACTGGAAGATTCTCCGCCACAGATGAACATCGAGTTAGTTGCGACCAGCCACCCGACGTTTTTCTCCCCTCTCCCCAGGAGGGAGAGGGGAGAACGTTCAGTGTCTATTTCTCCGGCCAACGTCTCCCCGTCACCTGTGTTCTGGCTCGCACGCCCTTCGTATCGACTTCCACCGTGACGCCGCCGTGTATCCATGTCCGCCATAACGTCGCTCTCAGCGGTGTGTAGGGATCAGGCTTTGGCCCACGGGGGAAGGTTTCGGAACTGATCACCAGCTTCGGTTTGCACCATGCTGCGAAGCGTTCAGTGTTCGAGACTCTCGAACCATGATGCGGCGAGACCAGCACATCGACCGGAGCAATGGGAATCTGCGTCACCTGCGACAGCCCCGGCTCTTCCAGATCACCGGTCAGAAGAATACGGCAGCCGGCGTAGTTGATGAGCAGCACCAGGCTGCGGGCGTTCTCGGTCCCTGCCGGGCCTTGAGCCGGTGGATGGAGTACTTCGATCTGAACGTCTCCTTCCTCCAGCATCGCGCCACGACTAATTAACGTCAGGTTGGCCAGCTTCGCCTGCAACTGTTTCATCGTCGCCTGGGTGCCACGGTCGGGCTTGGCTGAGAAAGTCGGCGTCATGCGGATGATCCCCACGCGAAAGCGGTCAATCAGATCGGGCAGGGCATTGAAGTGATCGAGATCAGCATGGGAGAGGAGCACCTCATCGATCTTGGAACGACGACGATACCAGAGATAACTCGACACATGTCGATACGCCACGTCAGGCCCGGCCAGTGAACCGGCATCGTAGAGAAGACAGCGACCGCCCGGCGTTTCAATGACAATAGCGGTGCCATGCCCGACTGAGAGCACCGTCATCCGCAAGCCGCTCGGCACATCGGGGCGAGTGATGACCAATACCAATAACAACCAGGCCAGTCCAATGACTGCCCAGAGTTTCCACCAGCGCTGCCAGTTCGGGTAGAGAAGAACAGCCAGCAACCCGGCATAGAACCCCTGCACCCACCACTGGGGTACATCGGGCCAGTAGCCAAAGCTGTAAGGGATCGCGCGGAAGGCGTTGACCAGCATGTCGCTTAGTTCCAGCGACCAGGCAGTCATCGTGGCCAACAGCGTCGAGATGATCGGTAGACCACTCAGTAGCACCAGCATCATGCCCGACACCATGGCGAAAGTGATCGGCAGAGCCAGGAGTGGTCCCAGGAATAGGGCAGCGGGCGAGACGAGATGGAACCGCTGCATGACCAATGGCATCGTCGCCAGCCAGCAGACGAGCGAAGTCAGCATCGCCCATTTCAGATGATGCAGTAGCCAGTAGATCAGCCTCCAACTGGCCGGGCGCAATTCTGCTTCAAGTCGATCAAGAGGTGAGAGGTGTTCTTTCTCCCACAGGTACCACGGGGCGATGATCTGGATCAGCACCAGTACCGCCAGGAACGATAACTGACAACCGGTGTTGGCCAGGTCAGCCGGGTTGAGCATGGCCACGATGATCCAGGCCAGAGCGAGGGCGTTGAGTGCGTTCACCCGCCGCCGCAGCCACAAGGCTAAACACCAGGCCAGCACGATCACCGCTGCCCTCACCACGGGCGGCCTCGCACCGGTGAGCAATGTGAACCCAATGACGAAGGCTGCCAGCCAGATTGCCCTGCTGCGCATATCGCCGCCGGCAAAACGGAGAATGAAGCCGATAAAGGCACAGAGCACGACCAGGTGCTGCCCGGAGACAGCGAGGACGTGATAGACGCCGGTTTGCAGGTAGCCTTCGAACTGATCGGGCGTTAGAGCTGACTGTTCACCGCAGAGCAAAGCTTGAGCGATACCCGCCTGGCGGGGAGGCATGTGTTGCTGAAGCGTCTGCCGTACCCATGCCCGTGCCTGCGCCATCATTCCTGCTATTGACCAGCGATCCGATTCTCGGTGCAGGGTAATACCCTCGATCGACTTCACCCCCACGCTCGCTTGGATCTGCTGATCGAGCCAGTTCTGGCGAAAGTCGATGCCACCCGGATTGACTGATGACGAAAGAGCCGACAGACCTCCGACGATTTCAACGCCATCGCCTATGGCTAACTGCCTCAGCTCGCCTTCCACGGAAACCCGCACTCGACCGGAGACGGGCTGCCAGCGATCAGTCAATTGCAGGGCAGCCACATCGACTATGAAAACACTATGGCCCAGCGTACCCTGCCCCGACAGTAATTCCGGCCGCCTGGGTTGCTGGTAGACAACATCCTCACCGACCGCGCCCCGCAGTTTCACCAGCGTTCGATCTGGAGTAGCGAAATGGCCTATCGCATCGCTGGGCCAGGCCTGGGTGATGCGATGCCACTGGGCAGCCAGTGTTCCGGCGACGCACCAGAGAAGTATGGCTGAGAGCGCTGACTGTTTTCGACGTATGGCCAACAGCCACGATGCGGCGAGGGCAATGAGCAGCGCCACCAACATCTGGGTTGGCAGTGGCACCAGCCGTTCGAGATAGACCCCCAAGCCGACAGCTAAAGCGACCGGTACCAGCGGCGCCGGTGGTGAAGGTGGTGGATTCACTGCGAGTTGCCTTCGTCTGCTTTGAGTTCTCTGCGTTCCTCTGCGCTCTTTGCGATTCAAATAAACGCAGAGATCGCAGAGGAACGCAGAGAAGGCATATTCAAAACCCCTGCCCCTTCGTCTTCGTTCTAATCCTGCACAACGACTTATCTGCTGTCAGGAACAGCGTCGAACCATCCTCGCCCCAGCCACAGTTGGCGGTCGCACAGCCGGGATCAATCCGCCCCAGCACTTCAGCCTTCGGAGTGAATACCCACACTCCACCCGGACCCGTAGCAAAGAGATTACCATTCACATCGAGCTTGAGCCCATCAGGCAGCCCCTTCATCTTGCCTGCCTCTTTCGTCACATCGAAGAAGACCTTCCCTTCTCCCAAGGTACCATCATCTTTCATAGCATAAGCCATCCAGATCGCTTGCTTCGGATCAGAGTTGGCGACGTAAAGAGTCTTCTCATCAGAAGAGAAGCCGATGCCATTGGGTCGAGACAATTCTTTGGTCAGCAGCGTGACTTTGCCATCCTTGCCAAGACGATAGACGCCACAGTAGGTGATCTCCCGCTTGGGATCGTCTGGTCCTTTTTCCAAACCGTAGGGTGGATCGGTGAAGTAGAGGTCGCCGCTTGTGTGATAGACCAGATCGTTTGGGCTGTTAAATCGTTTGCCCTCGTAGCGGTCAGCGAGGGTGGTGAAGGTCTTGCCATCGTCGTTCAGCCTGGCAACGCGGCGATCGCCATGCTGACAGAGGGTGAGCTTGCCTTCAGGGCTGAGCGTCAAGCCATTGCAGCCACTCTCGCCGCCACGCTTCTCGGTGCCGGTGTAGCCACTGTGATAGAGGAACGGTTTCAACCCGCTCGATGCTGACCACTGCCAGGCCATGTTCTTGGGGATGTCAGAGAAGAGCAGCCGTTTGTCGCTCTTCTGCCAGATAGGTCCCTCAGCCCAGTCGAACCCGCCAGCGACCTTTTCGATGCTGGCATCGGCGCCGATCAGAGCGTCCAGCCGTGGATCGAGTCGAACGACTTCCCCCATCGTTTCACGTGCATAGCTGATGTGAGTACAGACAACCGCAGTCAGGCTGGTGGTCAGGAAGGATCGACGATGCATGGCAGGCTACCTCGGAGAGTAGGCCTCAGTTGAACCGGAAATGACTTGGTAATCAATCAAAAAATTGATGTATGGTGTGGCAGGGGTCACAATGTACTCATTGTGCCCCCTGCTGCATGGCTCATCGACCCTGGGAGCGCAGCAGGGGGCAGAGGAGTACCTCTGACCGCTGCCACTAAAAACTAGTGACGTACAAACGCCAGGATCAACTCCACCGCAATGAGTGCGATCACGATCAATTCCAAAGCTGTCGAACGGGCTGCCTCCGCCCGGTCGGTCACCACTTCGTAGATGCCTTCCAGGGTGTCGAGCTTCCGCTGAATGCCCGTCTCCCATGTCGAAAGGCGAAAGCGTTCAGCCAGCAATCGATAGATGCGCGCCAGGTAGGTGTCGCCCACCAGTTTGAGAGCGTTGGTGGAGCGTTCAAAGAGCGTGCTCGCTTCAACGCTCATCTCGCCCAGCAACTTCTGCTTCTGCGATGGCCCATGCCAGGGAAGTATTCTTGGGCTCCCCTTCGCAAAGATCTTCTCCGTTTCGAGCAGAATGCTATCGAGCCGATCATCGATATGGCGTAACTCAAGCAGTTGCAGGTTGGCGAACTCGATGGCTTGCAGCGTCTCCTCGCAGTCATGATCACGCAGGATGGCCGCGCCCCAATCGGGGACAAACACATCTTCCGGGGAATAGCTCAACCGCAGTCTGAGTGCATCTGCCGTTTCGTCTTCACTCAACGGCTCATGCTCCAGCCGAAGGACATTGCCCAGCCAGTTATTATTGCCGGCAAGCCAATCCCTGGCATTGCCTGTTCCATCGGTCATCTGGAAAACGAAGTATTCCTCCACCATGGTATCATGCCAGGAGGGTGAGCGAATGGCGGGCTTGAGACGCTGATATAACGGCATGAGTGCGGAGCGAGCGACTGCGACTATCTGCAACGGATCAGCAAGCCAGCCAGCCAGCTTCACCATGCCCGAAGCATCGAGATCAAAAGGCACATTGAGATCAAGGCTCACCGCGGCGAAATCGAAGAGGGTCGCCACCGCTTCGGCATGGCAATCACCAATCTCCGGCAGTGCCAGCCTCACTTCCGGTAGGTGCGTTCGTAATGGTGCCGGGTGAAAGTTGAAAGAACTGGGCGTCCGCCTTCGTCGAGGCAGTGCATGCAACTCAGCGGGCTGCAACAGCCTGGCTCTTTCCAAATCGAGACTATCGCCCCAGTCGAAAGCGACGAAGGCGTGCAGGATGCCCTGATGACGTGATGCTTCAGCCATGAGGCTATGATATAGCTCAAAAGCAAATCATTTCCCTCGTTCGTCCCCACTGCTTCGTGTAATATCAACTATGCACCATACCAGCCCGACGCGCTAGCGAGGGAGCGCGTGCAATCGCCAAGGCCTCCCTCGCTAGCGCGTCGGGCTGGTATCACACGAATACATAGCCAGCAAAGCATCCACGATATGCCCGAAGATACCCCACCCCATCTCACCGTCGATGAACTCAAGCAACTTCGTACCCTCCTCGATCCGCTCTATGCCGAGATCGGCAAAGTGATGGTCGGCCAGCGGGCTGTGCTGGAACGAATGGTCGAAGGTTTGCTCGTTGGAGGTCACCTGCTCCTGGAAGGCGTTCCGGGCTTGGCCAAGACCCTGGCTGCTCGCACACTCGCCTCGTGCCTGCATCTGAGTTTCAGCCGCATTCAGTTCACTCCCGATCTACTGCCCGCCGACATCGTGGGGACCCAGATTTACAATCCCCGCTCCGGCGAGTTCACGGTCAAGAAGGGCCCCATCTTCGCCCACATCGTGCTGGCTGATGAAATCAACCGCGCCCCAGCCAAAGTGCAGAGCGCTCTCCTCGAAGCCATGCAGGAAGGGCAAGTCACTATCGGCGACGTGACCCACACTCTTCCCAAACCCTTTCTGGTGCTGGCCACGCAGAACCCCATCGAACATGAGGGCACCTATCCCCTCGCTGAGGCCCAGGCTGATCGCTTCCTGATGAAGCTCAAGCTCGATTACCCCACCGCGGAGGAAGAGCAATCGATCCTGCAGCGGATGGCCCGGATCGCTCCACCGCCCACGTCCACTGCAGTACTGTCGGAACCGGTGTTACATCAGCTCTCCGCAGCAATCGATCGCATGTATCTAGATACCAAAGTGGAGAAGTACATCGTCGATGTGGTGCATGCGACCCGCAAGCCGGCCCAGTTCGGTCTATCTTTGGCCCACTTAATCCAGTTCGGCGCCAGCCCTCGTGGCACCATCTCGTTAGCCCTGGCTGCCAAGGCTCAGGCATTCCTGGCTGGCCGCCATTTTGTCACGCCACAGGATGTCAAGTCGGTGGCCCCCGATGTCCTCAGGCATCGCATCCTCATGAGTTATGAAGCAGAAGCCGATGATGTCACCAGCGACCGGGTGATTCAGGACATCTTGAGTAGTTTGCCCGTTCCGTGATAGACTTCGCCCGTTATTGCTCCTCCCCTTACCAAGGGGAGGTTGGGTGGGGTTCTTCTACCCTGAGTATTTACCCCCTCCAACTCCCCCTTGGAAAGGGGAGAGAAGAATACATGCAAGGAGGCATGTGTGCGATCAAAGTCCTGGGGAACCATTCTGTTTACGCTGGCCACGGTGATAGCGCTCGCCGCCAGTTGGCGACCGGTTCGGGCAGAACCTCGTTTCCTCATCATCCAGAAGGAGATTCCGTCATCCTCGACTGCCCGCTTTGAATCACACATGGCATGGCGGCCTGAGGGTGTCAAGCAGATACATGGCTCCTCGGTGGTCGCGCTGCCAGGCCATGAACTCTTCATGGTCTACTACGGCGGTAGTTCCGAATCGACACTCGATGTCAAACTCTATCAGACCCGCTTTCGCAACGGTAGCTGGGAAGAACCCTGCTTGCTCCTCACACCGCAAGATGTTGGCGAGGCGACTCGGCGATATACCCGCCGTGTAGGAAACAGTTCCCTCTACCGAGATGCCCAGGGCAGGTTGCATCTGTTCTTTGTCACAGTGGGCTACTTTGGCTGGTCGTGCAGTAGCCTGAACCAGATGACATCCACTGATGATGGAAAGACCTGGTCGCCCATCAAGAGGCTGCTGACAACGCCGCTCATCAACATTAGCACGCTCGTTCGCAGCCCGGCGGTGCCACTGGAGAGCGGTGGATTCTTGTTGCCCGTCTACTATGAACTGACGAACAAGTTCCCCGAAACCCTGGAGTTCGATGCCCGTGGCGAGATGGTACGCAAAGTACGTATGACCGGCGAGCATGGCGTCATCCAGGCCTGCATGGTTCCCACTAGTCCCACCGAAGCTTATGCTTACGAACGCAATCGACTCTTTGAAGAAGATCCCCATCTCCGGTATCAGAAGACCAGTGATGGCGGACGCACCTGGACGGCACCGGCAACACTTGCAGTGAAGAACCTCGATAGCCCGGTGGCAGCGGTGCGACTCGCTGCTGACTGCTTCATCATGGCCTACAATCCAACCTTTGATCGAGAGATCATCACATTCGCTGCGTCCAGGAATGGCATCGACTGGCATGACATCAAGGTTCTTGATCAGATTGAGCGCACCCCCAGCCAGCCCGATATCGAGTTTTCCTATCCCACGCTCGTCATCCAGGGCGACACCATTGATCTGATCTACACCTGGCATCGACGGGGGATCAGTCATGCACGCTTCAACACCCAATGGGTCAAGGAGCAGTTGCGTGACTGAGATCATCAGCTTTATGGGCCTGGCACTCTTGATGGCTGGGTTGCCGGTGCCACTGATACAGCGATTCGGGGCGTCGCGCCTGGCTCTGTTGGTTTATTTGTGCGTATCGTTAGTGATCTTGCTCGTACCCTGGAACGGCCATTCGGTGGTCTACTATGTACGTGGTGTAGTGGGTGATCTGAGCGTCGCCTCGCTGGTGTTGTTGTGCGTGATCTATGGTCGAACCTTTTTGAAACCGTTCAGCACGCATCAGCCAATCCGGGGCCAGGTCGGGGGGGTGTTGTTGGCGATTCTGCTACCCTTGTACGCTTCGACGCTTGGCTACCTGACGTTTGACCTCTATGGCTGGGGATACGAACCCCAGTGGCTTCTTATTGGCGTGGGGCTCCTGATGTTCTGGGCCTGGCAGACACAACCGGCACTTGCTCTCGCCTGGCTGATCGGCGTGGTGAGCTTTGCCTGTGGGATGACGGGTAGCCAAAACCTCTGGGACGCCCTTTTCGACCCTTTCATGGCGTTCGCCGCGATCGGCGTTGCCGCCAGTTCGGTGATGCGGGCAGTGTTGCCGAAAAAGTCAACAAGATCAGCAGTGACAGAAGCAGTGTTGCGAAAAGCGGCATGACCAGTAGACGCGGCTTCCAGCCGCGTCAGCAGTAACTAAGTTACCTGTTCGAACTATGATCATATCTCCGCTGACGCGGCTGGAAGCCGCGTCTACAGGCTGCGGTTGTGCAAAATTACCTATTGCGGTAAGAAGTGGTACCAAAATTCAGGTACCCCTACAATGAATCTTACCACCGTGTCGACCACGCCGTTGTCTCGCATCCTCAACTGGCTGCGCACTCATCCGATTACTTTGATCACCAGTTGCATCATGCTGGGATACCTGGTCACCTACCTGGCGTCTCCGAACTCTCCGTGGACTGAACTATATGTCCGTGCAGCCGATCAAATGGTGCATGGCAAGGACATGTATGAACACAAGCTTGGTTTTGCCTACCCACCGGCTCGAGCGCTGCTGATCGTCCCGTTTCTGGCTCTTCCCGCCTGGGGGCAGCAAGTGGCATGGTGGATGCTCAATGTCGTGTGCCTGGTGCTGCTGTGCCAGTGGATGTGGAAACTGGCAGGTGGCCTCAAACTCGAACCGGTGACGAAGTTCACTGCCAACCATTTCATCTGGCTGGCCGGTATTCTCACGGGCATCTTCTATGTCTTCAATGGTCTCTCGAACCAGGCGACCGATCTCGTCGAAGCTGTCTTCATGATCGCAGGCTGTGTGGCTATGTCGTCTCGACGGGTACTCCTGGCTGCTGCGATGTTCGGCATCGCTGCCGGGCTGAAAGCCACGCCGTTTCTCTTTTGTCTCTATCTACTCTGGCATCGACAGTGGCTGGCTACTCTCTGGATGATTGCAGTGGCTGTGGGCATCAATCTTCTGCCTGATCTGATCAGCCAATGTCCCACAGCGAGCACCTGGCTGGGGGGTTGGATCAATACCTACCTCGTGCAATTCCAGAATCCCAACTACACACCAGGCAGTTGGGGAACGCTCGTCTATTACAACCAGGCTCTGGCCGGCATGATGAGCCGGATGTTCCTTTACGATTGGACCTGGTCGAACGGATCGATGCAGTTGATCAACCTGACGCCGGCTCTGCCCCCGATGGTCTATAAGCTGGGTTTGCTCGGAGTTCAAGCAGTGCTGCTGGCCATCTGCGTCCTGGGGTTCTGGCGAGGGGGCAGCTTCAAGGGCACTACCACGGCTCCGATCTTCTCGTATGAGCCGGGGCTGGAGTACAGCATGGTGCTGATGCTGATGGTGCTCTTTTCGCCAGTTTCGAGCAAGTCGCATTTCTGCATCCTGATCCTGCCCGGCATGATGCTGGCGAAGGTAGCGTGGGAGCAGCGAAGCAAGGCGATAGGCACGTTGTTCATCGTTGCCAACCTGATTGGCTTCATCGCCTTGACCTGGTGGGGCGAGTATGTGGCACGGGTCAGCTTGTACTACGGAGCTGTCACCATCAAGACCTTGCTATTGCTGGCAGGCTGTGCGGTGGCGCTCAGCCAACTGCGCGCCCAGCAGAAGGCAGTGGTTGGCAACATAGAGCGGAGCGAGACTAAACTAGCTGCGTAGACAGGAAACGAAACACCGCCCGGACGTTTCGGGCGGTGTTGCTTTGGAATATCATACAAAACAGCGTTATCTACTCAGTGCCAACCTGAGCCAACGCCAGACGAATCTGCTTACGGAGCAGATTGGCCTGGGGAGGAATACCCAGCTTGTTCGGGGTCTTGCGGAGTGCTGCCCGGTCCAGACGGCGGGCGATCTTGCGTCGCTTCATAGCCCGGGTTTCTGGTCGGCTGCCACCATATCGCTTGATACTGCCCATCGCTCTTGCTCCTCATCAACCGCTCTCGGTTGTGTTGTTCTCTGACATCATCCAGCAGTCGCTGGACTTACTTCTTTTCTTCTTTCTTACCGTAAGTGCCTTTGAAACGCTTGTTGAAGCGATCGATCTGGCCTGCGGAATCGAGCAGCTTCATCTTACCGGTGAAGAACGGATGGCTGGCGCTCGAAATGTCGAGCTTGATCAACGGGTAGGTCTTGCCATCTTCCCACTGGATCGTGTCTTTGGTCTTGACCGTCGAACGGCTCATAAAAGCGAAGTTCGCTGCGGTATCCTTGAAGATCACGTCACGATAGTCGGGGTGAATCTTGGGTTTCATCGTCGCACCTGAATCTGTCTGATTGTGTGTCTGGTATCAACAACGGCTCGGTGAGAGCCTCGCCCTCCCCATCAATGGGGCTGGTTACATCTTGCCTTCTTTGTAAAGCACATGCTTGCGGAGGGTCGGGTCGTACTTGCGAACCTCCAGTTTCTCGGTAACGTTACGGCGATTCTTCTCGGTATAATAAGCGTGATTACTTTCGGTGCTTTGCAGCTTGATGATCCCGCGAACGTTCTTGTCTTTGGCCATGACCGTACTCCGAAACTCTTCCGGCGCAGAATATCGACCGGTCAGTTAGTATAGAAAGAGCAATAACCCCGGCAACAAGCATGTTCGATTTCACTGCCGGGATGTAGACTGGTACTCCAAGAAGACCAAGGCGGGTAGCGTAAACCGCTACGATTCAGGAACTTATGTCGATCCAGATGATTGAAAAGGATGCCCGCTTGATCGATACCTTCGGGCGTGTTCACAATAATCTGCGCATCAGTGTGACCGATCGCTGCAATCTCCGCTGTGTTTACTGCATGCCGGAGGATGTGACGTTCCTCGATAAAGGCGAGCTGCTGACCTTCGAAGAGATCGCCCGGTTCGTTCGTGTCGCTGCCCCGTTGGGGGTGAACAAGCTCCGTTTGACTGGTGGCGAACCGCTGCTTCGCAAAGACCTCTACCGCCTGGCTGAGATGCTGCGCGACATTCCCGGCATTGATGATATCGGCCTGACCACCAATGGCCTGTTGCTCGCTCAACAGGCGGATGCTCTTTTCCAGTCGGGTGTGCATCGCATCAACCTGAGTCTCGATACCCTCGACCCACAGCGCTTTGAACAACTCTCCCGCCGAACGGGGTTGGACCTGGTACTGCGTGGTATCGAATGTGCCGAGAAGGCAGGCTTCGATCGCATCAAGATCAACGCAGTCATCATCCGTGGCATCAACGATATGGACGTAGTGCCCCTGGCCCGCTTCGGTCGGGAGCATGGGCTGGAGATGCGCTACATCGAATACATGCCCATTGGTGCGGAGAGTTGGGAACGAAAGAAATGTTACTTCGCCCATGAGATCATCGATCAACTCGAAGAAGCCTTCGGCCCGTTGCTCCCCGCTGATGACTACGATCCCCGAAACCCGGCGATGGAGTTCAAGTACAGCGATGGCGTTGGCCGGCTTGGTATGATTGCCAGCGTCTCCCGACCGTTCTGCAAAAGCTGTAACCGCATTCGGCTGACTGCTGATGGCAAACTGCGGCACTGCCTGTTTGCACTGGAAGAGGATGATGTCAAACCGTTGCTGCGTGCCGATGTCGTGGATGAAGCAGCCCTGACCAATGTCATCCGCCGCAACGTCGCCAACAAGTGGGAAGGGCACGAGATTAACACAGCCAAGTTTGTGAAGCCGAGCCGGACGATGCATGCGATTGGGGGGTAAGAAAGAATGATGAGCTTCACTTTCCTTGTACAGCTTGCTCACATTAACACAATTCGACTATAGTACCTCTCATGCCCCGAGAAGCCCTCATCACTGGTAACACCCCCGGCAACCCGGACGACAAACGTCGAGACGATGCCCTGCGCCCGCGCCGACTCACCGAAGTCATCGGCCAGAAGCAGACCGTCGAACGGCTGCGCATTGCCATCAATGCCTGCAAGAAACTGAAGGAGCCGCTGGGGCACATCCTGTTCGATGGCCCGCCGGGGTTGGGCAAGACCACCTTCGCCACCGTGCTGCCCAACGAACTTGATACCAGCATCCAGATCACCTCCGGGCCGGCTCTCACTCGGCCTGCTGATCTGCTGCCCTATTTAACGAATGCTAAAGAAGGTTCCATCGTCTTCATCGATGAAATCCATCGCACGCCCCGGGTCGTCGAAGAGTACCTCTACTCAGCCATGGAAGACTTCAAGCTCGGCATCCCCATCGGCGAGGGGATGAACGCCCGCACCGTCTACATGACCCTCAACCGCTTCACCCTCATCGGTGCCACTACCCGCAGCGGCATGCTCACCGGCCCCATGCGCGATCGCTTCAAGCATCATGAACATCTCGACTTCTACACATTGGAAGAACTGGCCCAGATTGTCACGATCAATG